>CAYRIB010000010.1:20767-51203 GCA_964424165.1 uncultured Myxococcales bacterium
ATCGACGAGGCGAGTTCGTCCTCCATCTGGATGAACACGCCCCCGACCGTGGGAATGCGCTGCGAGAAACGCTCGACCACTTCGGTCGACGGCGTGATGGGGTAGCCCGCCACGAACCGGCACCCCGCGGCCAGCGCCCCCTCGCAGGCCGCATGGTCACCGTCCATGAAGTGGATGCCCGTCAAGACACCCTTGGGATCGGCTTTCATGGCTCCCTCCGCGCAAGCTTCTCGCCGAAGATCGCGAAATCCGGGCAATAGAGCCCGCACAACCCGCACCCGGTACACGCTTCCGGCCGGGCCAGGATCGGGTAGTGATATCCCTTGGCGTTGTATTCCCGTGAAAACTCCAGGCAGTGCGTCGGGCAGAAATCGATGCAGAAGGAACAGCCTTTGCAGATCTCCGCGCTGACGTGGACCGTGCCTCTTGCTCGACGGGTCGATTCAGTATCCGTCATTCCCTCCTCGCAGCAACATGCCCGGTGTGACTCTATGCGAGGGCGTTTTTCGTTGCAACTTCAAAAGAGGGGGGGGCGACAGGTCGTCTACGTCTACGTCGACGTCCACGTCCACGTCCACGTGCAGGTCCACGAGCACGTCGACGATGAGCCGCGTGTTGTCTGCCGGGGTGGTGGTACACTGCACGCATTCCTTTTTTTGAGGTTGCGGGTGAGTCGTGTGACCCTGGCAGGTTTCAACGTGGATGCGGATGTCCTTGGGACGGTGGCGGAGCGGGCGGGTGCCACCCTCACGCCCGAGACCCTCTCCGCGGCCTACGCCCGCATCTCCCGGGACCCTCGGCCGGTGAGCGAACTGCGTCGTCTTGCCGTATCCGATGTGGACCGGGCCCGGGCTTCGAACCAGCGGATCGTGTTCGACATGGGGCATCATTCCGTGGCGGAACACGCGGTTTTGAACTTCGACCTCGCAGACGTGTCACGCCTGGTCGTAGAGGCCATACAAGGCCACCGCTTGGCCTCGTTCACCGAAAAGAGCCAACGCTACGTGCGGCTCGATGGCGGGTTCGTGGTGCCGCCCGAGGTCGCTGGCACTCCCCACGAGAATACGCTGCGGGCCTTCGTCGAACGCTGTTTCCAGACCTATCGTGAACTCTGCGACACCCTGTGTGCCGCGGGCATGGACCCCAAGGCCGCGGGTGAGGATGCCCGCTACGTGCTCCCCCTGTGCGTGTCGACCCAGATGGGCCTGACCGTCAACGCCCGCACCCTCGAACACATGCTGTCCCGGTTGGCCGCGCACCCTCTGCGAGAGGCGCGAGAGGTGGGCGCCGAGATGCTGCTCGAAGGCCTGCGAGTGGTACCATCGCTGCTGCGTCATTGCGACGCGACCCGCCATTCACAGACGGCCCCGGCCGCACTGGCGGCCTGTGCCAGATCCCTCTGGCCGGGAATGCCGCATCCTCGGCCCGAGGGCATGTCCCCGGAAGCGGTCCGCATGATTCATGCCACACCCCAAGGCGATACGTTGGTGATCGCCGCCCTGGTAAGCGAGACCCTCGGATGGCCTTTCGAAACGGTTTTCAACGAGGTGTCGCGCCTGAATCCGAACGACGCCCTGCGCCTGCTCGAGGCCGCATTGTCGGGCCTGTCCATCCACGACCCGTTGCCCCGCGCTTTCGAGCATGCGGCCCTGACCGTGCAGATGACCCTGTCGGCCGCGGCCTTCGGGCAGTTGAAGCGACACCGGATGGCCACGCTCCAGGCGGCCCCGTACGACCCCGGCCTGGGCCTGACCATACCCCCCTCCCTCGGTGGGGCAGGCCTGGAAGAAGTTCTCGTGCGGGCCGGTCAGGATGCCGCTGGGCTCTGGTCCCTGCTGGGGGGACCGGCAGATCCCGTGGCCAGCTACGCCCTGCTCAACGCCCATCGGAGAGAGGCCCTCGTGACCTTGAATCTGCGCGAAATCTACCACGTGAGTCGCCTGCGCGAGGATGCCCATGCCCAGTGGGACATCCGCACCCTGGCCGCATCCTTGTCCGGCCTTGCCCGACAAGCCTTCCCCCTGACTGCTCGCTGGCTGGGGGGAAAGGACGCGGTCCGTCTGCCCCCCCATCCCAACCTTGACCCTACGACCCGATTCGACTAATGTCCCTAGGGATGGCGTACTTGATCGGGAGGTCCTCGTGTCCACGAACAAGGTACTGCTGTTGACCCTCGTGGCAGTGCTCGTGGCCTGCAACCGGGTTCCGGTGCGCAACCTCACGGGCACTTACGCGGTTCAGGTCCAGGAATTGCGCGACAACGCCAAGCCTGCCCAACTCGACATCCTCTGGGTGATCGACCAGTCCAGCTCGATGTGCCAGGAACAGACCAGTCTGGCCGCGAACTTCGCCAGCTTCTGGGCCGTGTTCAAGAAGTACACGGCCATCGAGATGAATCTGGCCGTGGTGACCAGCAGCGTGTGCGACCGGGACCTCGCCACCGGGAACCGTGGGCGCTTCGCGTATCACCCGGCGACTTCCATGCCTGCCGACTGCCGCGAGATGCGCACCATGTTCTGCGTCGATGATGCGGACTGTCAGGACCCATCGCTGGGGTTTCCGGACCCCGCGAACTGGAAATGCGAGCCGGCCAATAGCCTCAGCGTGACCTATACGTGCGACATGCCCGGGGATGGGGATGCCGAGGACGCGACCCTGCCGGGCGATCACCTCGTGAGCTTCGCGTCGGCATGCCGCTATTCGTGCGACCGCGAGGCAGCGCCAGCCGCATGCGCGAGAAACTTCGGAACGCCTGCCGGATGCGCGGATGTCTGCGCCGGGGGCACATGCTCGACCAGCACCTGCGCCACCCACGAGGGTCTTTCCACATCGGCCGACCAGGATGCGGCCTGCGCCCAGGTCTGCAACGCAAGCCAGGGCTGCACCGACCGGTGCATCACCTATCTGGGCGACGCCAGCAAGTGCGGGGCCATCTGTGCTTCCACTCAGTGCGTTGCCGACTGCATCACGGCCAACTACTTTCAGGATCAGGACTTTTTGTGCAGTCTGTCGTGCGCCCCGACCTCCGAGTGCCAGGACCGCTGTATCGCGGCCTTCGGCGAAGACACCTACCGCTGCGTGTATCCGGGCAACGACAAGGCCCAGGCCGGATGCCTGCTGCCACCCAAGACGGCCTACTGCCCGTCGCGTGACATCGGTCCCCGCGTGCTGAACCAAGAGGTCGCAAACCAGTTCTACGAGCAGTGGAAGGCCGGCACCTGGACCAACGCAGACCCCGCGTGGAAGGGCCTCGACGAAGCCACGGTCCGTGACCGCATCTTCGAACAACTGTTCTTGTGCATGGCACAACTTGGCGCGAGCCAGGAGCAGTGCACGGCGCAGGAGCAGGGTCTGCTGGCGGCGTGGATGGCACTCGATCCCAATGGTGAAAATGCCGCTCAAGCCAAGGCTTTTCTGCGAAACGACGCGTACCTGCTGGTGGTGTCGGTGTCCGACGAGGACGATTGCTCGACCACCGGCAATCTGGTGATGGATGACTATCCGAAGTGTGCGTGCCTGCGGGATGCGGATGGGTGCCTGCCGAGCGGCGGCTGCGACCCGACCCAGCCGGGCCCGCTGTTTCCGGCGACCTCTTTCGTGAACCGGCTCAAGTCGCTCAAGAAGGACCCGGCCATGGTGGTGTTCGCGGCCATCGTGGGCAACGTGCAGCCCGGCAGCGCGACCTCGCCGGGCAGCGACGCGCTCGTCATCCGGCAGCGCTATTACGACTGCCGCTGCAATGCCTATGCGTATCGCCAGGGTACTTACGCGTGCCTCAGCCGGCAGGGCAAGGCCGAGATGGGAAGCCGGTACATCCAGGTGGCCGATGCCTTCGGCCCCGCGTTCGGCCAGATCTCGAACATCTGCGATGACCGCGGCCTGGAACCTGCCCTTGAACGTATCGCGAACCTGGTGATTCCGCTGATGACCAAGGTCTGCCTTCCACGTCCCCTGTCCGAAGAGGAATTCCTCAACGTGTTCAAAGTCGGCGCCGACGGTGCATCGGTCCTGCTGGCCCAGACCACGGCCAGCGCGATGGATGGCGACTATTTCCTGGTAGACAACGCGCCCGACTGTCCCCGGTTCGATGCCTCGGCCGGCGAGCGGACGTTGAACGCCATCCAGTTCACACAACCGCTCGAGTATCAGGCGAAACTCGAGGTTCTTTACAGCGCTCAGGCGCTGAATCCCTGAAGGATGCTGCCCATGTTGTTGCGAAGCCTGTTACCCTTTTTGCTGCTGACCACTTCGACGGCCGTTGCGCAGCCCGTTTCACCGGCGGCGACCCCCTCGTCGGGCCCGTCGTCCAAGGATCTATTCGACGCCATTCACGTGGTGGTAGGACCGTCGGGACGAGCCCTCGACCCAATCGCCCTGAGCCCGTCCGCCTGCCCTCGCGGCGAGTCACTGTGCGATGACATCGACCGGTTGCTCGACCGGGACCTCACCATATCGGGGTATTTCAAGGTCCTGCCCCGGGAATCCTACCTGGCGGACAGCGCCAAGGAGACCCTGGCATCCACTTCCTGGCCTGACTGGTTCAACGTGGGCGCAAAATACCTGATCAAGGTGCAAATCACCGAAAACCGCCCGGGTCTGAGCGCCGAATTCCGCCTGTTCAACGTGACCGAGAAGCGGGCCATCCCCGTCAAAGGTCAGAGCGTGGCCCGCTTCTCCAAGCGCGACATGCGCAAGGTGGTGCACCAGTTCGTCAACGGCGTGATCGAGGTGGTCACGGGCAAGCCCGGCATCTTCGGCACTCAGATCGTGTTGTCGCTCAAGGCGGGTTTGTGGGAACGCAACATCGTGGCCATGGACATGGACGGCTTCAACCGTCACAACGTCGTGGCCAACGGGTCGGCCAACATGTTCCCGAAGTGGGCCCCGGGCGGTGGAGTGGTCTATACATCGTTCCTTCCGGGCAAGCCTTCCGTGTACCTCGGCACCCGCAGAATCACTCAGGACGAGCGGGAATACCGCGGGGCGGCGTTCTCGCGTGATGGTCGTCTGGTCGCCTCGGTGGACATGGGGGGGCAGTCGGACCTCGTTCAGATCGACCCCAAGAGCGGCGCGATCATCAAGACGCTCACCAGCAGCGAGTGGGACGAAGTGTCCCCATCCTGGTCCCCGGACGGTCGGCGCATTGCCTTCGTGTCGTCGCGCAGCGGCAGTCCGCAGGTCCACGTCATCAGTGCGGACGGCACGGGCGAACGACGCGTCACCATGGCAGGTTCTTACAACTCTGGTCCCCGCTTCGGGCCCAATGGCCTCATCGCCTTCTCGGGCATGGATGGCTTCCAGACGGACATCTTCACGGTCGACCCTTCGGGAAACCTGACCCGGCTGACCCAGAACCAGGGCAACAACAAGGACCCCGCCTGGTCGCCGGATGGCCGCTATCTGGTCTTCCTCTCGAGCCGCGACGGCGAGTGGAAGGTGTTCATTATGACCGAGGACGGGCGATACCAATTTCCGATCACCGAGTCCGCGGCCGCCTGGGCAACCCCTGATTGGGGCTACTGACGAACGCATGAATGGCGACGAGGCCAGTCCTGGGCCGCACCCTGCCAATGGCGACACCCCAACTACACCTGCGCAACGAGGATGGGGGTTTCGATCGGCGCTCGCCCTGGCGCGCCTCGCCGGACAGGCCCTGCATCTGGCCACCCGCACCGCACGGATCTTCGGACAGGGACATGCGTTCAACCACGCCGCGGCAATCTCGTTCTTCGCCCTGTTGTCCGCCTTGCCGTTCCTGATCCTCCTGGTTTCCGCGATCGGCTATCTGGCCTACGTAGCAGGACCTGAATCCGATGCGGTGTCCGCGATCCTGGCGCGTCTGGGAAGCGTGCTCGCACGATTCTCGCCCGTGGCCAGCGATGCATTGCCATCCCTACTGGACACGGTCATTGCACGACGCGGGCAGTTCGGGCTGTTCGGGGCCGGGGTCATGATCCTCGGCGGCAGCATGGTATTCGGGGCGATCGAAGCCGCGGTCAAGGAACTGTTCGCGGTGCCGAAGCGGCGACGCTTCCTGGTATCGAGGGCGATCTTCTCCGCCCTGCTGGTAGCCGTCGGAATCGTTCTCTTTCTGGGTCACTACCTGCTGACGATGGTGGACTCGTTCCTGCTGACCCTGCTCGGAACGACGCTGGAGGCATGGCTTGACCATCATGCCATTCTGAATGCAGCGCTGACTCTCATCCCGGTACCTTTGACATTCCTGGCGATCCTCTATCTTCCCGGCATCGCCCGTCCGCCCTTCCGATACGGGCTCATGGGTTCCTTGCTCTTCTTTCTTCTGTGGGAAATCGCCCGGGAGGCCTTCGCCTGGTACGTCACAAACCTCAGCAGCATGGACGTGCTCTACGGGTCCATGGCCACTCCGATCGTGATCATGATCTGGACGTATTACGCGGCCAGCATCCTGCTGTTTGCGTTCGCTTTCGTGGCCGCGTTGAACCGCGAAGAAATGGCGGATCACAACTCGGACGGGGACCAGAAGGCTCCGTAGATGTCGGTGTCATCGTTGCGCCGGTCTTCCCAAGCGAACCAGAAGCCGTCGTCGATCGGGTCGCTGGCGGTCGCGTGTTCCTTGCTGCTCTGTACGCCGCACAGAAGGGTCGAATCGGCCTCGGGCAGGGTGACGAGGGGCACGCGCGCCGCTAGGATCCGGGCATCCGACATGGTGCCGAACACCCATTCCCCATACAGCACCACGACGCTTCTTCCCAGGGCTCGGAGGGCCGCTGCAAGCACCTGCGTCTCGGTGCGCGGCACCAGCACCAACCCCTGTCCCGCCCAGCGCCGCGTTCCGGCCGCCGTGAACGCCTGCAGGTACAACCCGCAATCGTCCTGGCTCGGCGAGGTTTCCTTCCACGACACCACGGCCTCGCCCGTCTCGGGCACGAACACGAGCCCACTGACGATCTGGAACGTGTTTTCGGAGGTCGAGAAATTCATGCCTTCCGGTCCCATGGTCAACGCACCTGCCGAATCGACATGCTGAATGAACCCCTTGAGGTCGGAGGCCCCCAGGGCGAGCCATGCCACAAACGCCCCTCCGTCGGCATCCGCGGCCACGAACGGGGTGTGATAAAACGCGATATCCATGGAATTGCTCAGCACCACGGGCGAATTCCACAAGGCCGATCCATTGGTCGCGAACTTCTGTGCGCGGATCACACGCGTCGTGCTCATCAGATCCGGGGCTTCCACCCACACCACGATCACCGCACCCTGTGGCGCCGGCACCACCTGGGGGCGCACCGCCAGGACCCCGGGGCCAGGCGTCAGGGTCTTGCCCCCTGGCCATGCCAAGGTCCCATCGGGTGCGATCCGCTGCACCCGGACTACGCTGGTGCCCATCAGGTCGTCGGTCTCGGGCCACGCCACCACGGCATCGTTGTTCGTGGTCACGACCAGGGAGGGCGTCATGTCCTCGCCCGCACCGAGCGACAAATCGATGCCGTCGGGCCCCCAGGCAAATGTCCCGTTCTTCATGACCTTGTAGGCGTGGAGCGTGAATCGCCCCGCACGGGTGTCGCAAAATGCGAGGACCGCGTTACCCTCGTGATCGGACGCAAGCCCGTAGTCCATCACCCAACTCTCGGACGGATGTGCGCTGATCAGGATTGCATCGGCCCCGAAACGCGGCAAGCCCGCATCATCCAGTTGTTGTAGACGCATCTCGAAGCGGTCATCGACCCCATGGTACCAGGAGGCCCAAACCCCCTTGCCTGACCACGAAGCCAGATGCGGAAGTACCTGCTCGCCTGCAGCAGCGGCCAGACGGAGTTCACCGTCCTGCACCCCCTCATCGGGCAAGTCACCCGGCTCATCCGCGTCCGCATCCTCGTCCGTGGTGTCTGGGGTCGCTTCCTCTGCAATGTCCGAACCGTCGGTATCTGCCAGCGGCACGTCCTGCAACAACTGATCCCAGACATCATCGAGCGGCAGATCGAAGCCATCGGGCGCAACCTCGCCCGTTGACGAGCACCCCCCTGCCAGGAGCGTGACGCAGACGATCACCCCGACCGCCGTTCGTTTCATCGCACTTCCCTCAAGTTTCATTCGCCTTTGATTCTAGCACGCAAACCGTCTGCAGCAACTGGCTTGGGCGATTCATCATTGACTCACGGATTCAGCGACTCTACAATCGGACCGAGGTTGCGATTGAGAATGGCGCGTTCAACCCATCGGATTCCCCTGACATGAGCATCTACATCCTCCAGAGCCTTCTCATCCTGGTCCTGGTCGGTCTGTCGGCCCTTTTCTCGGCCAGCGAGACCGCGCTTTTGTCGATTGGTCCCGCGGGGTTGCACCAGTTCTTCGAGGAAGAACACCGCTATTCCCGAATCCTCGCCTGGTGGCGCGACCGTCCGAACCAAGTCCTGGCATCCTTGCTGGTATGCAACAACGGGGTGAACATCCTCGCTTCCGCGGTGGCCACCAGCTTTGCGGCCATGGCCCTCAAGGACTCGGGCGTGGCTGGCCAGACCGCCTACTCGGTGGCCATCGCGGTCGGGGTCATGACCTTCCTGATCGTGCTGTTCGGGGAGGTCATTCCCAAGACGTTCGCGCGGCAGCATCCGCTCGAGATGGTGCCGCTGATGTCCCTGACCTGGGTGTGCTGCATCCTCGCCCGGCCACTGTCCGTGACCTTCGAAAAGCTGTCGATCAACATGATCCGCGCCAGTGGTTCGACGGTTCAGGAAGGGGTGTCGCAGGTGACCGAGGCCGAGGTCGAAGCCATGATCCGCCTGGGGTCCGCGCAGGGCACGCTCAGCGACGAAAAACAGCAATACCTGTCGTCGATCATCGATTTCACCGAAACCATGACCAAGGAAATCATGGTCCCCCGCACCGATGTTTCGGGGTTCCCGGTGACCGCGACCCGCGCCGAGGTCATGGCGAAGATCGCGGAAACCAGCTACTCGCGATACCCGGTCTACGAAGGCAGTTTGGACAAGATCGTGGGCATTCTCACGGTCAAGGACCTGTTCCAGGTCCCGGCCAATGCGGCCCCGGAAACGTTCTCGTTGCGGGCCATGGCCACCCGGCATCCCACCTTGTTCGTGCCCGAAACCAAGCTCATCCGGGATTTGCTGACCAGTCTGCAGAAGGAACACGTCCAGATGGCCGTGGTCATCGACGAATTCGGGGGTACTGCTGGCATCGTCACCATGGAAGACATCATCGAAGAGATCGTCGGCGAGATCTACGACGAGCACGATGCCGACGAACAGAACGTGCGCCGGATCGGCGAACAGGGAGTGTATCTGGTTCAGGCGCGCACCCCGCTCGAGGAGATCGAGGAGGCCTTTGCCATCGCGTTGCCCGATCAGGACAACTACGAAACCGTCGGAGGCCTCGTCATGGCGCAGACCGGACGCCTCCCTGAGCGGGGCGAGGTCGTGGTATCGTCGGGGTTGCGCTTCGAGGTCAAGGAACGAACCCGGACCCGGCTGCTGACACTGCTCGTGTCCCCGGTCCCCCAACCCCCGGACGACGACACCACACCCTGACGAAATCGGGGGGAGGCTTCTTGACAAGAACCGTCCCCTCCGATAACGTGGATTTCGTGGTCTGCAGGCGGCTTTGGGACGCATTGAACATCATGGAGGAACACTCATGAAGATCCGGTTCTTTGGATTGCTCGCCGGGCTGTCGACGGCGATGCTGTTGGTCGCATGCGGCCCCAAGTATCCGAATTGCGACTCGAACGAACATTGTAAGGACCACAACCAGTTCTGCGTGGACAAGATCTGCCGTGACTGTGCCACGTCCGAGAACTGCGCGGCGCGCGGTCCATGCGCGTTCTGTGGCCTCAATTACACCTGCGAAAAGCCGGTGGGCGCCCCGAGCGACTGCTGTGCCTCCGATCTCGACTGTCAGCAGGGCAAGTGCTGGAAGATGCTGGGGTCTGACAAGGGCACCTGCGCCCAGTGTGCGGGCGATGGCGACTGCGGAAGCACGATGAAGTGCGTACAGGGCACGTGCGTTCCGGCTGCCGAGTGCACCGGCGACGCGGACTGCGGCACCGGCCGCCATTGCGACAACGGGACCTGCGTGGTTGCTCAGTGCAGCCTCGAACCGGTCTACTTCGACTTCGACGAGAGCGCAATCCGGGCCGACTCCCGCGACACCCTGAACCGGAATTACGAGTGCCTGAAAATGCGCGGTCAGACGGCCACGGTCGAAGGCAACTGCGACGAGCGTGGTTCAGACGAATACAACCTCGCGCTTGGCACGAGGCGTGCCGAGGCGACCCGCAAGTTCCTGCAGAATCTCGGCGTGGACCCCAGCATGCTGGTCGTGACCTCGTTCGGCGAAGAGAAGCCGGTGTGCAACGAGCGCAACGAGGATTGCTGGATGAAATGCCGTCGCACGGACCTGAAGTTCCGATGAATCTCCGCCCGGCCTTCCTTCTTTGTGGCATCGTGGCAATCGGGGTCCTGCTGGGTTCCGGCACCATGGGTTGCGTCACGGTCTCGCGATTCAACGAACTCGAGCAGCGGGTGATCGCGCTCGAGCGTCAGAAGACCGAACTGGCCGAGGAACTGCGCCGGGAACAGGAGCGGATGCAGCGTCTCTATACGGACTTCAACACGGCCACCGATTCGTTCCGCAAAGGTGGGGCCAACATCATGGCCGACCTCGATGCGATCAAGTCGGACGTGGCCCGTCTGAAGGGTGGCAACGAGGAACAGCTCTACAAGCTGGGTCGCGCCCAGGAGGACCTCGATCTCGTCAAGGCAGCCCTTGACGAGAAGTTTGGCATGGCCTTGGTGCAGCTTCCGAAAGGCCTCGGCGAAGACGCGGATGCCCTGTACACGGCGGGCAAGTCGGCATTTGATCGCAACGACCTGCCGATGGCCCGCGGCATCCTTCGAAAGTTCCTCGAGATCCGCCCCGACGACGCACGCGCTCCGAATGCGCTTTACCTGATTGGGGACAGCTACTTCCGTGAGGGTCGCTACGGCCAGAGCATCCGTGAGATGCAGCGCCTGCACGACCGGTATCGGGATGTGAAGGGCGCACCCGTCGAAAAGGCCCTGCTGCGCATTGCCGAAAGTCTGCTCAAGCAAGACGACTGTCGCAAGGCTGCCGGTGTTCTGAAATATCTCTCGGATTACAACCGCAAGGCACCCGAGGCCGAGAAGGCCCGCGACATGCTGAAGGAATTGAAGGGACGCTGCAAAGGTCTGTAGGCGCCCCCCCCCCGCGAACTGCAACTTGCTACCCGAATTGCGATGGGCTATCATATTGAACGTCTCTCGTGGAGTCGTTCGCAACATGAAGAAGGCTGTGAGCTTCTTTGCACTGGCCCTAAGCGTGGTTCTGGTGGTTCTGGCCGTGGCGTCCGCGGGGTGCGGCAGCGACAGCGGCAGTCTGGTGTTCACCGAGGATGTTTACGAGGCCAAGGTGACCGACACGGTGGTCACCGACACCGTAACAGACACGCAGCTTCCCATGGACATCGTGCCCGAGGCAACCTTGGATGTGGTTGTAGAAGAGGTGACGGACGACACCATCGTGCCGACGGACACGCCGATCGAGGAAACGATCCCCGAAGCCGTCGAGGAAACCGTGTTGCCCGAGATGACGCCCGAAGTGATCGAAGAGACGACCGAGGAAGAGGTCGCCGAACCCGAAGAAGAAGTCATCGAAGAGATCGAGGAAATCGAGGAAATCGAAGAGATCGAGGAAATCGAAGAGACCCTCTAATCCCCGGAACTCTCCGCATTCGTCTTTGGTCGATCCGCATCATGTCGCCACACCGCCACCGAGATCGATTCGCGCAATTCCTTGCCAAAACGCCGCGTCCAGTCGTCCTCGAAAAAGACCTCGCGCACGAAGCGCCGCCACCAGATCACGTCGTCCAGATTGCGGTGGTTCAGGAGCTGCGGGCGCTGATAGCGTCGTGGCATGGCCTGTGACGCCAGGATCTCGGCCTGGGCATCCCGGGGCTGTTCGACCTCGAAAGGCAGAAACTCCTCTTCGGGGCGTTCCACACGGAACAAACTGCGCAGAAAGAACTGCTCCTTCTTGTGCTCCATCTGGGATTCGATGGCCACGGGACAAACGAATTTCCGGGGCTTGGCCGGCTTCTTCGCTGCGGCTTCGAGGCGGGTCAGGAGGTGCTGCATCCCCCGTTCAGTCGCCAGCACCACCACACCCTCGCCACACACCCGCGGCGTCCGGGGAGGAAGGAAGTCACGATAGTGCCGCTCGAGGCGCGATGACCAGCGTTCGACAGCGAGCCTGAGGGCAGGTGGCACCGAATCCATGGGCTACTTCTCGACCTTGATCTGTTCCTTTTCCTGAACCACTTCCTCTTCGTAGAACTCAGAGGTGTTTTCCTGGGTGAGCACATCGCCGAGCATCTCTTCCAGGAACTTGGTAATCTCCTTGCACTTCTTACCCTTGGCACCCTTGACCCCAAAGCCCACGGTGCCGTCCTCGCGGATGTCGATGTCGATTTCGTACTTCATCAGAACCTCCGCACCTTGATGTGGATGGATTTGTCTTCCTTGGTCTCCTCGAGGGCCAAGGTGAAGCCCTTCTTCTGAAGTTCCTGCTTCACCTTGTGGTAGGAATAGCGCTGTGTGACCTGCTGCACGAACTCCTTCTCGGTCAGCCCGCGCGTGGCCTCAACGCCCCACCAGTCGGCCACGAACTGCACCCCCTTGGCACCCACCTTCACGCCTACGTCGTAGGTCTTGCTGGCGTGAATGACCATGTCCGCTTCGGTCTTCTGACGCTGATAGCCGCGCACGTAGCACTTTGCCTCGGCCGTGGCCTCGGTGAACTGAAACCCGAGGTCCTTGAGCGCCAGCTTAAGGCACACGATGTCGTGGATCTTGGTTTGCACGGTGGTGAAGTGCGACATGACTCAACTCCTTGCGATCACGAGATCTCCAGCTTCTCCACGTCCTCGTCGTGCTGGTCCACCACCGCCGAGGCCCGCCGTGCGCGGCTTGCTGCCCACTCGCGCATGGCATCGATGTTCTCTTTCATAGTGTACGACAGGGGAATCATCTCGCAAGCGCTCTTGAGCACCCGCTCGGTCGACAGTTCCTCTTTGCCGTAGAACGCATCGTACAGGGCGGATACGATTACCTGTTCGATCTCGGACCCGGAATAGCCCTGCATCCGCGACACGATCTGATCAATGTCGAAGTCCTCGACCTTGCGTTCGATGGAGCTGCGTCGGTTGAGCTTCAGAATCTGGATCTTCAGGATGTCGCCACGCTCCGCCGGCGTGGGGAGGTCCACGAAGAAGATCTCGTCGAAACGGCCCTTTCGCAGCAGTTCCGGGGGCAGCATGGTCACGTCGTTCGCGGTCGCAATCACGAAGACCTGGGACTGCTTTTCCTGCAGCCAGGTGATGAACGACGCAAAAACGCGCGCCGTGGTGCCAGCGTCCGACTCGCCCGACGACTTGGTCCCCGAAAAGCCCTTTTCCAGTTCGTCGAGCCACAAGATACAGGGCGCAACCGCTTCGGCCGTGTGGATGGCGCGCCGGATGTTTTCTTCCGAAGAACCAACGAGCGACGAGAACACCTTGCCCACGTCCAACCGCAGCAGCGGCATCTGCCACAGTCCCGCCACCGCCTTGGCGGTCAGCGACTTCCCGCACCCGGGCACGCCGAGCAGCAGGATTCCGCGCGGGATCGGCAGACCGAACTCGCGAGCCCGGTGCGAGAATGCCATCTGCCGCTTGCGAAGCCAGTCCTTCAGGATTTCCAGCCCGCCCACGTCGTTCCAGTCCTCGTGGGCCTCGAAGAACTCGAGGATGCCCGACTTGCGGATGATGTGCTTCTTCTCGGCCAGGATGGTCTCGATATCGAAGTCCCTAGTGCGTACGAGCGACTTCGACAGCACGCTTCGGATCTCGTTGGCGGTCAATCCGAGCGCAGCCTCGACCACGCGTTCCTTCAGGTCGACATCCTTGAGCAGCTTCAGATTGCCTCGATCCTTGATCGGCACACTCTCGAGCGTGCTCTGCAAAATCTCGCCGATCTCGGTCCGGTCGGGCAGGTCGAACTCGATCAGGGCCATGTCCTTTTCGAGCTCGAGCGGCGCCTTGAAGATTGGCGACAGCAGGATGAGATGCTTCTTGTACTTGCCGCGCATCGAGAAGCTCTTGCACAGGTCACGCAGGCGCCGAACGATCGTAGGGTCGGTGAGATAGGGATGGAAGTCCCGGAACACGAAGATGGCATGGTCCTCGTAACGATCCACGTTTTCGAGCGCCCGGATGGGGTCCTTGACGTCCTTGGGCAGGCTGTTGCCTTCCTCCTCGAACCCGTCGGTACAACTCCAGGTCACGAACTTTCTGGCCCTGCGACGTCCAATTTCCCGAAGGTTGCCTTCGACCCGCTCCTCCTCGGGAGACACGATGTACAGCAATGGATAGGCGGCCCGGATCAGGTCCTCGATCTCCTGTGCACTAGTGAACTTCTTCATGCGCATTGCTCCCTGTCAGCCGACAGAATGGATTCGTGTCATTTGGTCAGCAGTGTCTGTCCTTCACCGCAAACGGACTTGAGGGTGTCCAGGTCCCCGGCCATCATGCGCTCCAGGTCACGGATTCCATCGATCGACTCGGCCAGGTTTCCGGTACCGAGCGCATCCAGAGTCTCGGGCGGCAGGGTCAAATTGGCGCGCTGCAAAGCCTCGAAGAACTTTCGCACATCGCGCAAACTCACCTGCATGACGGCCATGTCGTCGCCAAGGGCCTCGGCAGCCTCGGACACCCGGGACAAGAGATCGGAGGCCTCCTCGGAAACCGCGGCTGGCGCAGGCGCCGCGCCCACGACCGGCACTTCTGCTGCGGCCCTCTGACACGATGACAGCTCCGCCTGCAGAGCTTCCAGACGCCCCTGCAAAACGCGAACCTTTTCCTGGCCACCCACCGCCTCGGCCTGCAAACGGGCACGTTCCTCGGGCGGGAATTCGGACTGTGCGGCCTTGAGGGTCTCGTTCTCGCGGGACAGGGTGGAAAGCTGCTCGTTGAGGCTTTCGGCCTCGCGCAGCTTGGCCCGGAAATCCGGATGGTCCGAGATGTCCTCGCGTTCGGCCTTGCGCGTCTTGGCCGACTCTTCCGCGGCCTTGAGCCGGGCAACGAGGTCTTCCTTTTCCTGGTTGACCCCGGACAGGTCCGCCGTGACGCTGGCCAGATTCGACCGCAGGGAGTCCACCTCGCGGCTCTTCTTGTGGTAGTCGTCGAGCAACCGCTGCTTTTCCTGCTCGAGGTCCACGATCCCAACGCCGAGCCGGATCTCGCGCACCTCGCGATCGCGCGTTTCCAGGTTACGTCGCAACTCTGCGATATAGTTTCGATTCTCCTCGATCACGGCCTCGAGGTTCTTGACCTTGCGTTCAAGCTCACCCTGCCGACCCGTGTCGGTTTCACAGTACTCCTGCAGGCGTTCGTTCTCCTCGCGCAGGGCTTTCAGGTCGTATTCGCGCAGATCGATCTCGCGTTTGAGCCGCTCGCCCTCGCGATCCTTCTCGGTCAGCTTGAGCTTCAGATTCGCGATCTCGTCCGAAGCCTGATTGCCCCGGCTGCGGATACTGTCCAACTGGGCCGCAAGGGCCGACGCCTTTTCGCGAAGCTCCGCAATTTCGGCGTCCTTGTCACCGGACTCGGCGCGCACCTGTTCGAGTTGTCCCTGGAGGTGGGACACCTGCTCGCGCATGTCCATGTACTTCGAATGGATGCTGTCGAGCGACGAGTTCGCCGTGGCAGAACGGTTCTCGGCATCCTTGCAGCGTCGCTCCGCATCCTGAGCGATGCCCCGCAGGTGGCGCACCTCGTCTTCCCGGTCGGCCAGGGCCGAGCGGGCATCTTGCAGGTCCTGGGTCAGCTTCGCCATCTCTTCGGACGGCTTTCCAGACCTGGCAGAGGCGGCTCTGGCATCGGCTCTGAGGGCTGCATTCTCCTTCTTGAGGCGCTCGAGTTCGGCGATCGTCAGGGGGTCCATCCCGCTTCCGGGTTGACGCGATGGGACCGAACCAGGAACCGGAGACGGCGATGGCCGCCGCACCGCTGACACGGGTTCAGGCTCGGGCGCGGGCTTGCGCGGCATAGCCGTCGCAGCCTGACGGGACGCCACGGGGGTCTGTCCCGTCGTGCTCCGGATGGGTTCAGGCACCACCACCGCACTGGTTGCGCGCGTGCCCGACGCCACCTCATCCGTCGCCCCCGGTCGACCCACGGGCTTCGGCGCCACGGCCTTCGGGGCCGGGGCCCCCTCCATGCTGAACCGGATGATGATGTCCCCGAGCCGGATCTGATCCCCATCGGCCAGGGGGACACGCCCCGCGATCTTCTTGTCGTTGACGAAGGACCCGTTCACGCTGCCCAGGTCTTCGTAGTGGTAGCGCCCGCCATGGAAGAGAATCTTTCCGTGATTTCGGCCGATGGCGTTGCTCGGCAGCACGATATGGCACGAGGAACTGCGCCCCATGATCACGCCGGTCGGAGACTCGGGCAGGGCCCTTTTCTGAACCTGTCCGGACGGATCGGTGAATTCGATTCTCGCCATAGCGTTGTTAGACTAGCACACCCGTTGATGATCCTTCAAGACGGGAATCTTGCAGGAGCCTGGCCCCGGCTTTTCCTTTTGGAGTCGCCTCTGCTAGAGTTCCACAAGGGCAAGAGGGCTTGTGGGAAGGCTTTCTCACATATTCTGGCGTGGCGTCCGATTCCTGACATTCGGGGTCTACTGGGCCCTTACGCGCCTGCTTCTGACCACGATCTTCCTGTTCTGCCTCGTGTTCTTCGTGCTCAATGCCCGGCCGTTTCCGACCGCGCTGTCGGAATTGCTGAAGTCGGCCCTTCCGGGAACCCTGACCTTTGGGGGCCTGCAGGTGAGTCCGATCCCTTGGCGAGTCGTGCTCATGGACGTGCACATCGCCACACCTGACGGCACGGAAGTCGTGCGAGCAGACAGCATCCGTGTGGCCATGGACCTTCGACCACTCGTGTCGTTCGTCCTGGGCGATTCCAACGACCGGTTGGATTTGCGCTTCCGCAGCATTGACATGCGCGGATACTGGGCCTCGCTGGTGTTCGACGACCAGGGTCAATTCAAGTTTCTGGACGCCTTCGTCTTTGTGCCCGATCCCCATCCGGCGCCGGCAACGGGCAAGGGCCTTGATGTGCGTCTGGCCTTTTCGCAGATCCGCGGCCAGGACGGATCCGTATTCTTGGGCTTTCCCGAGTGGGATATCGATCTCGACGGCGTTTCGGTCGACGTGTCGCTGCGGGTGGATTCCAACGGGGTGGTGGTCAAGGCCCCGGACGTGACGTTCGCCAACGGCCTGGGACGGATCCATGCCGCCCCGGATCTGCAGGTCCTTCCCCGCCAGATCACCATGGGGCCAGGCCAGGTTCGTGGATTCACGTTCGACACGGACTACATCGAGTTCGTATCCGTGCGGATCCCCGCGGTCGGTCTGGACCTGGCCGCGAGTGGCCGCCTGACGTTCACCCCGGACCTTCCTCTGAGCTACGACGGGGCCGCATCCATCACCTTTCCCGCCGGCAGCGCCCTGCTCGGGACGGTCTCGTCCGGGCTCACCTGCGGGCCTTTGACGCTTCATGTGCAGGGCTTTGGGGACTACACCAACCCGCGTTTCCGCCTGATCGCGGCCTCGCCCAAACTGACCTTGGGTGGCATCACCCTGAGCCATCTGGAACTGGGCGTCAGCGGTGCACGGGCACTCGACGGGGCCTACGTTTTGTCCGACATCGCTCTGGCTGCGGATTCCCCGTTCGGCCAGGTGCGGTTGGCCGATGGGGAGGTGCTGCCATTCGGCCCGGCCAAAGGCGACGGAGCCATGGAGGCCACGGCAAAACTCAAACTCGCGGACGTGGACATCGAGCCCCTGCTGCAGCATTTCGAGGTGGCATCGCTGCCACGATTGGTGCCCATGCCCAAGCTCCTGCAGGGCGAGGTCGATGTCGCGGCGCGGATCGGTGGCGCGGGACAGGCCAGCCGGATCCGCATTACCTCTTCGCTGGCCGGGGCCTTGAAGCCTGGGTCCGTGATGGCGGGTCGCGATTTGTCGCTGCGCCTGGCAGCTTCGGCCACGGTGATCAGCGACTGGGCACATCCCGTCGTCGCCATCGAGAACCTGTCGGCACGGTCGGGCGAAGACCAGATTCACCTGTCCGGCACCGTGGATCTGCATCAACAGACGCTGGCGCTCCTGGGGCATGTGGACAAAGACCTCGGTTCCCTGATGTCCGCACTGGGCAGCACGGGTCGCGGCCTGGCGCACGTGTCGGACATCCGCGTATCGGGCAGCCCTTCGAACCCGACCGTGACGGCCCACCTGCAGGCGGAACAGGCCGCGGTCATGGACTGGGAGGTGCAGACCCTGGCTGGCGAGGTCGGTTTTCAGGACGGGGGGATTCGAGCCACGAACATCCAGCTCGCCACGTCCTGGGGTAACGTGGCTGTGGCAGGCCTCACTCTCCCGCTCACCGGCGCTCGAGGGCCCGCATCGCATCTGGTGATCGACAAAATCGTGGCCAACGGTCTGGATTTGTCCAAGGTCCCCATGCTGACGAGCCTTGGACTGCGCGGCAAGGCGAATCTGGCCGTGAAGCGGGTGTCTTTTTCCACGACCAATCCCATGCCGAGTTTGTCCGGCGAAGGAATGATCGAGGTCCCTGCCCTGACCGTCGCTGGCAAGACTTTCCGTCAGGTGGACATCGCCTGGTTCGCGGACCGCGGACAAATCCGTCTGCCACGGGCCCGTCTCGACCTGGCAGGAGGGGGGCAGATCGAGGCCTCGGGCCTCATGGATCTCGTCTCGACGAAGCTCGATGCGTCGCTCACGGTCACCAACGTTCCCCTGGCAACGCTCGCGGGCATGAAGCCGGATGACCTCCAGGGTACCATCAGTCTCTCGGCCCGGGCCGATGGCACCCTGTCCGATCCCGGGCTGACCGCACACGCGGACCTTGCTGACGTGGCCTATTCGGGGATTCGTGCGACGGCCCTCTCGTTGGACGTGGACCGTCGGCCGGGGGGCAACCTCACGGTTGCGTCCGACCCATTCCTGCCGAAGATGTCCCTCAACCCCGAATCAGGCCTCACCTGGAAGGATGGGGCCTTCACGGGTCTGGTACTCATGATCGACATCAACCGTCTGACGCCGCAGGACCTTCTGCCGGCCATGAAATGGCGGGACTTCTCGGCCCAGTTGACTGGCAACGTGGTGATGGGTTTGTCGTTCGGGCCCTCGGGCACTCTGTCTTTGGCCCTGACCGCGCCACCGGGCGGACTCATCATGACCTTCATGAATCGGGCAAAGACCCTGATCAACGAGGACCGGACCGTGATTGCGGTACAGCCCGACGGGTCCATGACCGTGCAGGGACTGGCGCTCAACGACGGGGATCGAAGTTTCACCCTGTGCGGCCACATCATGGACCCGAGCGGGGCCACGCGGCTGGCAGCCTGGGGCGACATCGGAATGTACTGGCTGCGCGTGCTCAAGGACGTGGTGTCCAGCGCCGACGGGTACCTCCACGTGGGGGGCAGGGGCGGGCCCGCGGTCTCGCTGCCCGTCGAGTGCCCCGCGAACCCCGCGAGCGCGGACGGCCCCATGATCGTGACGGGCGATATCGTGCCGCCGATCATGGCCGGGATGCCGAGCTTGTCGCGGCCCGTGCTGTCGGGTGCCTTGAGCTTCGGCGAAATTGACGTCACGCTGCGAAAATATCCCGACCCCATTCACCTCGACGCCGGGGGGCGCATCGAGATCATTCCCACCGACAACCAACAGATGCGCATCGACATCCCGCAGGCCCAGCGACTGAAAGGAACCTTGGGCGAAGGGGTCTTCTCGCTGTTCGGACAGGCCAGCATGGTGGGATTCTTGCCCGACACGGGCGAACTCGCCTTGTCGGGCACCGGTTTGCGATTCACCTCGCCCGGTCAGTTCTACGTGGTCGCCAATCCGGAACTGAAGCTCACTTTCGCCCAATTGTCGGCCACCGGTGCCGAAAAGCTGACACTCGCCGGCCGCATCGCCGTGATCGAGGGCTCGTACCACCAGAATTTCGACGTGGTGCGCAAGGCGTTCAGCGGGGTCACCGGCGGTCGTGTCGCCGAGCGGTCGTCCCCGTCGGTGACCGAGACCATCCCGATGCTCAACCGGCTCGCACTCGACCTCGCGGTGACCGGCTCCCGCTTCGGCGTGCGGACCCAACTCCCGTTCGGTTCCACGGACATGGACATCGGCCTGGACCTTGCAGTCAAGGGGACCTTGGGTAACCTGGAATTGTGGAATCGCGTCGAGGTGGTGCCCGGGGGCAAGGTCACCTACAACGTGGTCCGCCGGGAATTCGAAGTAACTCGGGGCACCATCGATTTCGCCGGAGACCCGGCCCAGCCCATCCTCGACGTGACGGCACGCACCAAGATCAACTATCGCGGCGCGGGCGGCAGCCAGACATCCGCAAGTTCCCGGTTCGACCCGGAGGCCTCGGACAGCGGATTCGACTCGGACATGGTCGTGGTGACCCTCAAGGTGTCGGGACGCTTTCCGAACGTGGACTTCTCGCTGTCCTCCACGGCCAAGGACCTCGACCAGACCGACTTGCAGTACCTCGTGCTCACGGGCATGACCCGCCAGGATGCCGCGGGGGCCGGGTCCGGAAGCGCGCTGAACCTCGACATCGGTCTGCTCACCGACGACATGGCCAACCTCGTGAGCAAGCTCTTGCTGTCGCCCTTCGTTGACGCGGTGCGCTTCGGGGTCAGCGCGTCCGGGGGCATCAATGCGCAGGTATTGGCCCACATGGGATCGCGTCTCAAATTCGAGACGCAGGTCATGCAGGAGAGCGGCGGCTCGCGTTACACTGCCGGATTCCAGGTCCGGCTCACCGAGCGACTGTCTCTCGAGGGCCGTCTCCGCGCGGTCGAACAGTCGATCGACCCGTCCGAGGAAGGCCGACGATACGAAACCAAGTTGCGTTACAGGATTCCGTTGGACTAGGGGGAACATGCGCGTTTCGGGACCCATGTGCGTGACCTTGCCTGCCCTGCTGCTGGCGCTTCTGACGTCGTGGCACGCAGCGGCCCAGGAGGATCAGCCCTCTCAGGGAGTCGACACGTGTGCCCAGGGAAGCATCGCCACGGTGCGCATCGCGGGCTGCAGCATGCGTCGGTGCGAAGGCGCGGGCTTTGATGAACGGCTGTTGCGACTGACGGAACTGGCCCCAGGTGTGTCGCTGTCGCGAGAACTGGTGGATCTGGCCCGGGCGCGTCTACTCAAGCTCGGCTACTTTCGCCGGGTCGACATTCGCTGTGAGCCGGGCATGGCCGGTGTGGTCGACGTGGTGATCGCGGTCACGCCCCTGGCCCGTGTGCGACGCATCCTGATCGAGGGAAACCGCCAGTACTACGACACCGTCCTCACGGACCGCCTCGCCATTCAGCGCGGGGACGGTCTGGACCCCGAGGACCCCAAGACCCTGGAAACCCTCGAGCGCATCCAGGACACCATCCGTCGCATGTATGTGGAGGACGGGTTCCGCAGCACCCAGGTGACCACTGAAATTGTGCCTGCAGGCCCCGCCCAGGTTGACCTCATGGTCCGGATCGTGGAGGGCGAGCGCAAGAAGGTGGCCGCCATCGACATCCGTTTGGAACCCCGCCACCCGGTCGTACCTCTTATCGGCAACGAGAGTTGTCCGATCATCAAGGACCGCCATCTGAGAACCTGGGCCGGCCTGGGAGTCGGAAAGCCGTTCACCGAAAGGACCATCTCGGATGCCACGCGCCGCCTGACCCGCGCCCTTCGCAGCATCGGGTTCTCGGGCATCCGCATCGAGGCCTCGTTCGACCCGGACATCCGCACCATGACGGTGAACGCCACGTATGACACCTGCCACCTGCTGCGCTTCTTCGTCCGCGACCGCAAGGAAGCCGGCAGGCTCGGGTTCGGGCCGTTCGAGGACCAGGACTTGCTCGAAGCGCTGGCCTTCAGCGATTCAGGGGTGTTCGATGCCACCGAGGCCTCGCTCGGGCAAGAGGAAATTCGCCAGTTCTTCGAGAACCGGGGATACCTCCTCGCGGACGTCACTCTGGACTACCGGACCTTCGACCGCTCCGCCACATCCAACGTGGCCGGTCAGATCACCTATCTGATCACCTTGAACGGTCGCCGCGAAATCCGCCGTATCCGCGTGTCGGGAAACAAGGCCGTGGACACGGACGAGATCCTCGAAGCGATCGACACCCGAACCTACGATTTCTTCGGGGACATGGGCGCGGTGTTGCCCGATCAGGTCTTCTACGACCTCGACAAGATCGTTCGTCTGTACGCGACCAAAGGGTACCACGACGTGAGCTTCGAATGGACTCGCGAGTCCGAGGGACGCACGCGTGAAATCCGCCGTGAACGCCATGACATCGTGTACACCTACGCCGCGGGCAATCGCGCCTTTCGCGTGCGGGTGCTGCCCCAGACCGAAGGGGTCTACCTCGAGATCGGCATCCGGGAGGGCCCCCGAAGCCTGCTCGGCGAGGTGTCGATCGAGGGGAACCGCGCGCTGTCCCCTGATGAGGCGCAGCGCATCTCAGGACTGGCCAAGGGCGGGGCCTTCTACGCGCCCGGGGTCGCAGAGGCCGCAAGGCGCATCGTTCAGCACCTCGGCAGCCTCGGCTATCTGGAGGCCACGGCTACCGTGCGCTGCCAGGGACACGACCCCGAAGTGCCGTTCGACGAGTGCCAACTCGATGCCGTCCGCTCGGCCACGGTGGACGTGGTTGTGACGATCGAGGAGGGCCCCCAGACACGCTTGGGCGTCGTGTTCGTGGATGGCCCCAACCGGACCTCGGACGAGGTCGTGGTCAAGGACTTCCCCAAAGAGGGTTCCGCCTACGACGCGGAAAAGGTGGCCGAGGCGATTCGCAGGCTCAAGGACCTCGGCATCTTCACCTCGGTCCAGGTCAGCACGATCGGGGGGGACGAGAAGCCTCGCCGCCAGGAACTGGGTCTGGTGATCAATGCCCGCGAGACCCGATCACGCTTCATCGACCTTGCAGGCGGTTTCGAGACCATGTCCCGTGCCGGCGATTTCCCCGGGTACATCACCTCGCCTCTGGCCACCAGCATCGCCATCCAGGACCGCTCGACGACCCAGTTCGGCCGGGCCCTCGGATTGCAGATCCCGGACATTCTGCTGTCCGCGGAGGTCCGCTACACGGATCAGAACTTCCTGGGGCGGGCCAAGCGTCTGTATCTGCCCTTCAAGTTCGGGCTGTCCGCCACGTCCTGGCACCGCTACGCGGGGTTCACGCCGACGTACGTGGACCCGCGCTTCTTCGCCCGCGGATTGAGCTTCCGCGTTACCCCGTTCGCGATCTACGACCGGGCCACCACACGGCTGGACATGATCGAGTTCGGGTCCGAGTTCGCCCTGTCCAAGGAACTCCTGCCCCGCCTCTTCGCGGCAACGTCCTACGAAATCGCGGGAGTCAAGACCCGCGATCCCGAAACGACCAGCGAATACACCCCGTTCCGACTCGAGAACAAGGTCACGCCCACCTTGACCTACGACCGCCTTGACCATCCGGTCAATCCGACCCGGGGCGGCATGCTGCAGACCTCGCTGGCCTACATCAACGCCATGGATGGGGGCAACATCAACAACTTCATCAAGTGGGATGTTTCGGGCAAGTATTTCCTGACCCTGCGCAAAACCGTGACGCTCGGGGTCATGGCCCGGTACGGGGCAAGCAAGTCCTTCAACGGGCCGCGACTGCCCGATGACGAACGATTCACCCTCGGCGGAAATCGCGGGGTCCGGGGGTTCTCGGACGACGGGGTTGGGCAGTATCACCCGGACGGATCCCTGCGCCTGGATCGCCGCGATGACGGAACCTACACGAAACCCTATGGCGGGGAGATCCTGTTCGCGGGCAGCTTGGAGTTGCGCTTCCCGCTGCTGCGGACGCTCAGTTTTTACGGGGCGGTGTTCTACGACGTGGGGGCGCTGGCCGAGCGGGTCTCGGAGATCTCGGCGTCGAGCTTCCGGTCCTCGGTGGGCGCGGGGATCCGCTTCTTGCTGGGCGGGACGATCCCGATCCGCTTGGACTACGGCGTGATTTTGGACCCGCGCTGTCGGCTGGTGGATGCAGCGACCGGGACCTGCGTACAGCAGGAGGAGGTTGGGAACATTCACTTCGGGATTCTGTACACGTTCTAAGGGCAGCCACGTCGGCCGGCGACAGGAATCGGACCTTGCCCAAGGGCAAACTGCCGAGCCGGACGGGTCCGAAACTGACGCGCTTGAGCTTGAGGACATTGACGTTCACGGCCGAAAACATCCGTCGGACCTCGCGATACCGCCCCTCGGTGAGCGTGACGCGAAGCCAGACGTTGGTCTGGGCTCGGCGATGCACCACGATCTTGGCATGCACGGGCCCGTCATCGAGCCGGACCCCTTTCTGCAGTCGCGTCATGGCCCACTCGGGGACTTCTCCCTGGACCTTCACCTCATAGACCCGCTCGATACAACTGGATGGATGGGTCAGCGCGGCGGCTAGTTCACCGTCATTGGTGAAGATCAGCAGACCCTCGCTGTTGAAGTCGAGACGCCCCACGGACTGGACCGGCGACGGCAGGCGCGGCAGGAGGTCGCGCACCGAGGGCCGGCCCGAGGGGTCGCGGGCCGTACAGATCACGCCTCGCGGCTTGTTCATGGCCAGATAGATGGGTTCGGCCTTGCGGCGGATTCCGACCCCGTCGCACAGCACCCGGTCCGTGGCCGGGTTCACACTCTGCCCGATCACGGCCGGTTCGTCGTTGACCGTGACGCGCCCTTGGGAAATCAGCACTTCGCACTGGCGACGCGACGCGATACCGGCATCGGCCAGATACTTCTGCAGACGGACCTGACCGGACGCTTTTCGCAGCGGCGCCTTTCGGGGCTTCGTGAATCGGGGTTCTTGGGGCATGTTCGTTCCCGCGTGAGGGTTGCAAACCGGACGCGCCCGAAGGTATCATGCGACGCGTCTGCCGGCAAGGGACCCCGCGGATGAAGTACCGGATCGAACACGAGTTCCCGTGCAATGCGGCGCAGGTCATCGAAACCATGTTCGCTGCGGACATCGGCTCGGCCCTGCTGCCACGCTTGACCCGTATCCTGGAATACGAAGCAGTGTCTCGCGAGCAGTCTGACGGCCATGTCCGGCGCCGGACCCGCTACCTCCCGGTACCCGCCATCCGGGCCATCGGTCCCAAGGCCATCCCTCCGAAGTGGATGGAATGGATCGAGGAATCGGACGCGGACCTTGCGGCCACAACGGTCTCCTACCGCAACGTACCGACCACGCCCGGGGTGCGCAAACGGCTGAAGAACACGGGTGAAATGACGTTCGTGGACCTGGACGGGCACCGTTGCCGGCGCGTGGTACAGGGCGAATTGCACGTCGATGTCTTCCTTCTGGGGGTTGTGGCCGAACGACTGATCTTCGCGTTCGCCCGCGAGATTCTGGATGAAGAGGCCCTCGCATTGGCCGCGCTGATTCAGGAGCGTCAACTCGCCGACACGAGCGAAACGGACAGAACATGATTGCCGCCAAGGTCATCGGTTCCGTATGGGGGGCCCGCCAGAGCGACCACCTCGAGGGACATCGCGTGGTCGAGGTGCAACCCCTGCGTCTTTCGGGATTGCGTCCGGGCCAGGGCATCGGCAACGATGCGGACCCTGCCCTGTTTTGCGACGATACCATCCTGGCCGTGGACTCCTTGGGCGCGGACGCCGGTCAGATGGTGATCGTGGCCATTGGAAGCCGCGTGCGGGACATCGGACTCGGTTTGCATGTCCCGACCAAGAACAGCGTGGTTGCCATTGTTGATGAATTGAGGTTGGACCCATGATCCTCGGTCGGGTGGTCGGACAGGTTTGGGCAACGCGCAAGACGTTTCGGCTGACGCAGGCCAAGCTGCTCATCATCCGGCCACTCGCGAGCTTTCGGCTGGACGGAGCGCCGGATCACCTCGTGGCCGTCGATCCGGTGGGTGCGAACGTGGGGCAGGACGTGGTGGTCTGCCTGGGCGCGCCGTGCCGTCAGGTGCTCGGCGATACCCGGCATCCGGTCGAGGCCGCGGTCGCGGCCATCGTGGATCGCGTGGATTTGGACCCGGATGCGTGCGCGGCCTTGCCGTTCCGGTTCCGGCACGGATGCCTGCCGGCGGACCGGGTGAAAGCGCCAGCATCCCCCGAGGAGAAGCCATGATCCGAGGTCGTGTGATCGGGGAGGTCTGGGCAACCCGCAAGACCCCGCGTCTGGCGGGCATGAAGCTGATCCTGGTGGCACAGACCCGTCGCATCGATGAACGCGTCGAGGCCACCGGTCGGGTCGTGGTGGCCTGCGACATGCTCGACGCCCGCGTGGGGGACCATGTGGTCGTGGCCTTTGGCAGCGGGGCCCGAAATGCACTGGCACCCGGCAGCCGGGACGTGCTCACCGATGCGGCCGTGGTCCAGATCATCGACGGTGCCGGATGAAGGCGAAGCGCAACCCATCGCGAAAAGTCCTGCAAATTGTCGCGATCATGTGCCTGGGCCTCGCCATCACCACGCCAACACAGGCGGCGATGGTGCCGCACGCCTCCTGGACGAAGCTGCCCTTGGCCAACGGCTTCGGTGCCGCGGTCTACGACCGCGTCCAGGGCCGACTGATCGATGCCTGGACACGCCCCTATGCGCAGGCCGATGCCAACCGGGTCACGCCCGATCTGCTGTTCGACCTCTTTTTCGGCGTGGCCTCGACGAGCGGGGGCTTCTGGTTGACCACCACAGCCCCGATCACCACCCACTACGAGAACGGCACGGGCATCCTGACCGTGGTGCGCGACGTGGCGCAACTGCGCTTCACCGAACGCTGGTTTGCGCCCATGGGCATACCCGCCGCGGCCGTGGTCGGCATGATCACGGTGAAGAACCTCGGCATGGTGGACACCGGGCCCCTGAAGCTTTTCAGTCTGCACAACTTTCACGTGGGCCCGACCACGCCCGAGGCCAACTCGGACAACGAAACCATCACGCGCGACGCCACCTCCGGCGCCCTGATCGAAACCGCGGGCAACCGCATGGCGATCGTGCTGCCGCTGGCTTCGCCAGCCCGCTTCCAGGCGTCGCCCCCGAATCCCTACGCCACCATGCCGGCCACCTCGGAACTTTCGAACACCGTGGGTGCGGGCCCGCAGTCGGATGCGATCTCGGCCTTCGAGTGGACGCGAGCCGAGGGTTTGGCCCCCGGGGCCGAGTGGTCAGTGGGCATCGTGCTCGGCGTGGCGGATTCGGGCAGCGTGTCTGAGCTGCTCGGCCTGCTTACCGGCGTCGGAACCAGCGCAGAGGCGGCCCTGACAGCGGAACGGGCCGACTGGAAGACGTGGCACGAACACGACATACTGCCCGCGGGCCTCGCGGGTGACCGTCTGGCCCTGGCCCGCCAGTCCTTGGCGTGGCTGCGCATGGCCCAGGTGCGCGAGCCCGATGCCCCGTCGCACCGACCGTTCGGGCAGATCCTGGCATCGCTGCCACCCGGGGGTTGGAACCGGACATGGGTGCGCGACCAGGCCTACGCCGCAGTGGCCCTGGCCGTATCCGGACATCCCGAAGAGGCCGCGGCCGCCGCACGCTTCGTGCACAAGGCGTCGGTTGGCACCTACACCGCCGAAGTCGGGGGCCCCTACGGCGTATCGGTTTGCCGCTACTATGGCGGCGGCGCTGAGGAATCGGACGGTAACCCGGCCGACGAAGGTCCGAACATCGAATTCGACGGCTTCGGACTGCAACTGTGGTTGGCCCACGAAATCGCAGCGCGTGCACCAGCGGCTCTGGGCGCTGCCGAGGCCTGGTCGAGCCTCAAGGCCGGGGCCGCGGATGTACTGGTACGTCTGATCGAGCCCACCGGACTCGTGGCCGCGGATTCGGGCATCTGGGAGCGCCATTGGAACGGGCGTCAGAAGCACTTCACGAACACGGATGCCACCGCAGTGCTCGGGCTGTGCGCCGCGGCCCGACTGGCCGAAGCCGCGGACGACCCCTCGGCTTCTTCGTACCGCGAGGCGGCACGCCGCGTAGCCGCGGCCATGGCCTCATTGCTGGTGTCGGAGGGCGTGCTGGTCGGCAACCTCGAAGAGATGCCCTCCGGTCATGCGCTCGATGCCGCGGTCGTCGAGGCCTTCAACTGGGACGTGATGGCGCAAAACGGCACGATCGCCGGCAACACGCTCGCAGCGCTGCACGAGGGCCTCGGCATGAACACGGGACCGGGGCTGTGTCGCAACGACGACGGGGACGCCTACGACCGGCGCGAATGGGTGTTCATCGACCTGCGCTTCGCCACCGCATTGCAGCGGGCCGGCAAAACCACGCAGTCCGAAGAGATAGTCGACTGGGTGGTAGCACAAAGCCGCGCCAATCACGATCTGATCGCGGAACTGTACGACGAGGTCACTGCCGACTATGCGGGCGCCGTGCCCATGGGCGGATTCGGGGCCGGGGCCTATCTGCTCTGGCTGCACCGTCATGAACCGATCGCCGACGTCGCCTCCTGCCTCGCCGGCGAAGACATCGCGGACGATGGGGCCTTGGAAGACCTGATCCCGGATGTCGTCGAAGCGGTCTCGGTGCCCGACGATGTCTCAGATACGGCGGACGCAAGCCTTGCCGCGGATCCTTCGGACCCGGGGCCCAAAGACGCGGCATCGCAAGGATTCGACCCGGCAGGCCGCGCCGGGGGCGGATGCTCGGTGGGCACGACGCAGATCGGATCGCCCCTGTTGTGGCTCGTCAGTCTGCTCGTCTGGTGGGCGGTGCGCACAAGACCTCAGCGGGGAATCGCCGTGAAGGCCGGTTCCAGATGATCCGGAAAGAATGATTCCTTGGAAGTGCGCAATCCGGGTTCGTTCATGTCCTGTTCGCGATTGATCATCAGGCTCTCGGGTGGGGCGTCGCGCGCCGCAAGCCACGTCAGCATCGGATACGCTCCATCGAACTGGCGAAGCGCCTTTTCGTAATGCACCACAAAGGTGTCCGGGGTCATCATCTCGCCGACCGACACCCCCACGATCCGCTCGGCCACGCGCAAGGCGAAGGCCTGCATGGGAAGTTGTTCGTACCATCCGATCCAGCGTCGCAACGCATCGACCTCGAACGCCAGGACCGGATGCTGGGAACAGTGGTTCTGCGCACACCATTCGTCGACGAAGACTCGCCACTCGCCCGCGAGTTCGGGTCGGAACGGATCGACCCGCCAGTCGGGGTTGGCCTGCTGGAATCGCTTCACGTGATTGCGCTTGCGGGACATGCGACGTCCGAGCATGCCGGCAAGGTCTTCACGACGGTACAGATAGTCGCTCTCGCCCGGATCGGACTCGAAGCGATAAGCCCCATCTCCCAACATTGTCCGCACCGCATCGGGCACGAACGTGATGTGCGGCGTTTCGCCCCGGTCGGCCAGATACAGGCAACATGCCTCGATCACAGGACGGATGTCCCCGTCCCCAACCGGGCACAAGAATCGTAAACACCCTTCGTCCAGATAGCGGATCAGCAACCACTGCCCGTCCAGGACCATCCACTCGCTGTGGTTGTATTCCTGCCAACAGATCTGGATCGAAGCGCAGTATTCACACAGGGGGTAATTGGCACGACGCATGAACGTTTCAAGCACGGACCGGTCCCCGACGGTGATGGGTCGGAAGGCTTGGTCATCGATACGCAAATCCATCCGGATCAGACCTCCCGCTTCAGGCGCATAGGTACGTGGCCGATCAGAGCCTCGAACCCGAGTCGTTCGTAAAAGGCCGCAGTACCCGGTTCCGCCACCAGGCCGATCCAGGTGATGCCCGCACGACGGCATTCATCGACCAGGAAACGGATGATGTCCGCGCCGATCCCGTGACCGCGAAGTGCCAAAGCCACGGTGACATCCTGGATGTAGGCGTCCGACACCCCATCCGACAGCACCCGCCCCATGCCCACGAGCGACCCGTTGAGGAATGCGGCCGCGAAGCGGAACGATCCCTGGATCATGGGGACGATGCCGCCTTCGTCCTCGCCGGCCTCCCACCAGTTGGCCGCTTCGTAAAGCGCGCGGACCGCTGCCGGATCGGCCGTATCGAGAAGTCGAATGTCGATATCGGGGGGCATAACACCTCGCATCCCGTGGTCAGGCGGCATCACGCCGCCGAGTCGAAGCGACCCGATGATACTCACGATCCGCGTTGCGTCAAGCCGACCTGGACGGGGACGTGCACGTGGTCGTGGACCGAGACGTCGACGATAAGCTGCCCGGGGTGGTTTCAATCGCGCGCCCCCTGTCCCCAGCCCTGACCGGTTCTAGCGGAGAAGATGCGGGAGCGGGGTGAGAAGGTTTTG
>CAYRIB010000011.1:0-49059 GCA_964424165.1 uncultured Myxococcales bacterium
GAAACCTTCGGTGTCGTGATCCATCATGATGTCCAGCACCAGCAGGTCCGGACGCTTGGCCTGGATCCGTGCCCAACCTTCGGTTCCGTTGCAGGCGCCTTCGGCCTCGAAGCCTCGGGCACGCAGCAGCGCGGTCGTGGACTGAACCAAGTCCTCGTCGTCATCAATCACCAGGATTCGCTTCGCCTCGCTCATCATCCACCTCCTGTTGTGAACCGGTTCACAACCACGAGCAAAAAAACACCGAAGAAGGCCTACCCGCCCTCCCGGCTCAGGAACGACAACATCTCGAGCTTGGCCGAGATGTCGACGTACTCGACATGAACACCTTCCGGCACTGCCACGTGGCGTGGCACGAAATTCAGCAGGAATCGCACGTTGGCCCGCGCCAGGCGCTGCACCACATCATCGAGCCCCACGGGTCCGCAAGCCAGGATGGCGATGCGCGCGTTATAGGTCGGGGCCACGGCTTCGATCTCGCCCACGTCATGGCATCGCCGTCCGGCATAGACGCGGCCAACCTTGTCGGGGGCCTTGTCGAACACCACTCCGATTCGGAAGCCTCGTTCTTCAAAACCTCGGTAGGTCAGTAGCGTCCGACCCAGATTGCCAAGCCCGACCAGAATGACCGTTTGCGGACGGTCGGTACCGAGCAGGCGGCCGATGGTGGCCGACAGGTCCGCCACGCCATATCCATGACTGATCGACCCGAACGAACCGAAGATCGACAGGTCTCGACGAAGTTGCGCGGGGTGCACGTCCGCGAGTTCGGCAAGACGCTGCGAGAAGACGTTTTCAACCCTGACGGCTTGCAGTTCCGCGAGAACCTTGCGATACAGAGTCAGACGCTCGACGGTCTGGACCGGGACGCGAGTCGGGCCTTTCTGATCCCCTTCACGAAAAGCCACGGGTTCCTCCTGCCCGGAAAACATTCCGGGACATCATTAGCTGTATTTACGTTCACAATAATTATCTTGTCAAGTTGAAAGACACTACGGGATGTTTGGATCGGACTTGACAGAGGCCTTTCTGCTCTGTAGAGTTCAGTCAACCTGTGAAGGAATTCACAGGAGAGATTGAAACGGAGGGGCATGGTGGAAAGCCGAATCGACGAAGTGCTGGCGCGTTACCCGGGTGCGGGCCGGGACGCACTGATTCCGATCCTGCAGGAGGTTCAGGAACTGGACGGCCATCTGTCGCGCGACTCGGTCGTGCGTGTGGCACGACATCTGGCATTGCCTCCGAGCAAGGTGTTCGGGGTCGCCACGTTTTACAACCAGTTCCGCTTTCAGGGGCGGGGAACCTACAACATCCAGGTGTGTCGCGGAACGGCCTGCCACGTGCGCGGCTCTTTGGCGGTGCTGGATGCATTGCGCCGGGCGCTGAAGATCGAACCCGGTGAGACCACGCGTGACGGGATGTTCAGCCTCGAGGTCGTTGCCTGTATCGGCGCCTGCGGGCTTGCCCCGGTCATTGCGGTCAACGGCGAATTCCATGCCGGGGTCAGTCCGGACAAGGTGCCGGCGATCCTGAACTCGTACAAGCGGAGGACCGCAGCATGAGCCATGAACGCGAATTGCTTGCCGGCGCGGACCTGCCACAGGCGGAGCTGCGTGCCCATCTCGTTGGGAGTGCCGATCGGATCGACGACGGTCGCCGCAAGCGACTGGCCGAAGTGATGCGGCGGTTGCGCCGCGAGGACGTCCTGCGTCCGACGATCTTCATCGGGACCGGGACCTGCGGCCTGGGTGCGGGCGCGGCCCGAACGCTCGCGGCCATCCGGGAACTTCTGGCCACGCGCGGCACGCAGGCCGACGTGGTGGAAGTGGGCTGCATCGGGATGTGCGTGGCCGAGCCCATGGTCGACATCCAGCTGCCGGGCCGCAACCGGATATCCTTTGGGCACGTGACGGACAAGGCGGTAGAAGCCGTGATCGGCGGGCTGCTCGATGGGGCGGTGGCCATGGACCATGTCCTGTACCAATTCCGCGCACCGGGGCTGTTGCCCTGGGACGGCGTGCCGTATCAGGATCAGCATCCGTTCTTTGCGCCCCAGCAGCGCTGGGTGTTGCGCAACTGCGGGACCATCGACCCGGCCCGGATCGAAGAGTACTTTGCCCACGGGGGATATGAGGCCTATGCGCGTGCCATCCGCAGCCAGACGCCTCCGGAACTGTGTGACTTGGTGGAACGAGCGGGGCTGCGCGGTCGTGGAGGCGGCGGCTTCCCGACCGGTACGAAGTGGAAGGCGGCCCTGTCTTCTACGGGCGACCAGAAATATCTCGTGTGCAATGCGGACGAAGGCGACCCGGGGGCGTTCATGGACCGTGCCGTGGTCGAGGGCGATCCGCACCGGTTGCTCGAAGGCATGGCGATCGCGGCCTACGCCATCGGGGCCTCCAAGGCGTACGTCTACATCCGCGCCGAATACCCGCTGGCCGTGGCGCGATTGCACGAGGCCATCCGTCAGGCTCACTCGTGGGGCCTGCTCGGCAAGAACATCCTCGACAGCGGGGTGGACCTGGAGATCCGCGTCAAGATGGGGGCGGGAGCGTTCGTGTGCGGCGAGGAAACCGCGCTGCTCAACAGCATCGAAGGCAAGCGTGGAATGCCCCGTCCGCGGCCCCCATATCCGGCCGTTTCCGGACTTTGGGGCAAGCCGACCGTCATCAACAACGTCGAGACCCTGGCCAATGTGCCGGCACTGATCAGCATGGGCGCCGAGGCCTTTTCGTCGGTCGGCACCGAAGGCAGCAAGGGCACCAAGGTGTTCGCGCTGTCGGGCAAGGTGGTGCGGACCGGTCTGGTCGAGGTCCCGATGGGCACAACGCTGCGCAAGATCGTGTTCGAGGTGGGCGGTGGCGTGCTCGATGGACGTGCCTTCAAAGCCGTGCAGATCGGCGGACCCTCGGGCGGTTGCATCCCTGAGTCCCAGATGGACACTCTGGTGGACTACGAGTCGCTCAAGACCGTGGGTGCCATGATGGGCTCCGGCGGTCTGGTGGTGATGGACGAGACGACCTGCATGGTGGATCTGGCCAAGTTCTTCATGGATTTCATCCAGAGAGAGTCCTGCGGCAAGTGCATTCCCTGTCGTGAAGGAACCCGCCGGATGCTCGAAATCCTCAAACGCATCACCAGCAATCGTCACCATGAAAAGGGCAACGATGCACTGACCCGGTTCCAGGGCGTGTTGTACCTCGAGCGGCTCGCGAACGTGATTCGCGACACCAGCTTGTGCGGTCTGGGCCAGTCGGCCCCGAACCCGGTTTTGTCCACGCTTCGGTGGTTCCGCGAAGAGTACGAACAGCACGTTTTCGAGCGGAAGTGCCCGGCCGGGGCATGCACGGAACTGCTGACGTTCTCGATCGACAACGATGCGTGCAACGGCTGTGGCTTGTGCGCGAGGTCCTGCCCGACCGGCGCCATTTTAGGCTCGCCGCGTTCCCCACACTACATCGTGGCAGAAAAATGTATCGCCTGCGGCCAATGCCGGATCGAATGTCGGCACCACGCGGTCAAGGTGGCATAGAGGGAGGATTTTCATGACCATCACCGTCAATGACAAGGCGATCGAGGCGAAACCCGGCGAGATGCTGCTGGCCGCGATGCGGCGAAACGGCGTTCGGGTGCCCACGCTGTGTGCCATGGAGGGCCTGTTGCCCACCGGCGCCTGCCGGATGTGCGTGGTCGAGGTCGAGGGCACACGGGGTCTGGTTCCGTCGTGCGCCTTCCCGGTGCGCGAGGGCATGAAGGTCCAGACCCATTCGCAGCGTGCGGTTCGTGCCCGTAAGACCATCGTGGAACTGCTGCTGGCCAATCACCCGGACGACTGCCTGTACTGCAGTCGCAACGGCAACTGCCAGCTTCAGGACCTGGCCGGGGAACTGGGCGTGCGGCAGCGGCGCTATCAGGGCGATCGCACCCCGATCCGGCTGGATATGTCGTCTCCGTCGATCGTTCGCGACCCGGAGAAGTGCATCCTGTGCGGCAAGTGCGTGCGGGTCTGCGAGGAAGTGCAGTCCGTGGCGGCCATCGATTTCGTGGGCCGCGGTTCGAAGACCCAGGTGGCCCCGGCCTTCAACACCGGCTTGAACGTGTCCTCGTGCGTGGATTGCGGGCAGTGCATCCTGGCGTGTCCGACCGGCGCCCTCACCGAGCGTAGCCACTTCAAGGACGTGTTCGATGCCATCCGCGATCCCACCAAGATCGTGGTGGTGCAGCATGCACCGGCCGTGTCCGTGACCATCGGCGAGATGTTCGGTGCGCGGTCCGGAGTGGATGTCGCGGGGGTGCTGAATGCGGCGTTACGGCGCCTGGGGTTCGACTACGTGTTCGACACCTCGTTCGCCGCGGACCTGACGATCATGGAAGAGGCGACCGAACTGGTTCGGCGCATCCAGAAGGGCGGTGCGCTGCCCCTGATGACGTCCTGCTGCCCGGCATGGGTGGACTTCGCCGAACAGGAATTCGCGGACCTTTTGCCGAATCTGTCGTCGTGCAAGAGCCCGCAACTGATGCTCGGCGCGGTGCTGAAATCGGTGTTCGCGGCCCGGAACAAGGTCAAGCCCGAAGATGTGTTCGTGGTGTCGATCATGCCCTGCACGGCCAAGAAGTTCGAGTCCGCTTCACCGGAACGCCGTCACGAAGGTCAGCCGGACGTGGATGCAGTGCTCACGACCCGGGAACTGGCGCGCATCATCCGCATGCGGGGCCTGGACTTGCGCGACATGGCGGCCGAACCCCCGGACAACCCGTTTGGCGAGCGTTCGTCCGCGGGCAAGATGTTCGGGGCATCGGGCGGGGTGCTCGAAGCCGCGCTTCGGACCGCACACTTCCTGCTGACGGGCAAGGAACTGGATGCGCGGCGGGTCCAGGAAATCCGGGGGTTGCAGGGAGTCAAGGAAGCTCGTGTCCGGATTGGCGATCAAGAGATCGGGGTCGCTGCGGTATCCGGTCTGGGCAATGCACGGCGGTTGATGCAGGAAGTGCGGGCCGGGCGAAAGGACCTGGCGCTGATCGAGGTCATGGCCTGTCCGGGCGGTTGTATCAATGGCGGCGGTCAGCCCATCGGGACGGACGTCGAAGCGCTGCGGGCACGCATGAAGGCCCTGTATGATATCGACCGTGATGCAGGGGTGCGAACGTCGCACGCCAACGAACTGGTGCAGCGTCTGTATGCCGAAGATCTGGGCGAGCCGGGCGGCGAGAAGGCGCATCACCTGTTGCACACAACCTACGCGCCGCGTAAGGTCAGCATCTAGGTTCTTGCAGGGGCCGCGGATGGCCATGCCGTCCGCGGGCTATGGAGGAAAGACGTGACGCAGGTGCGGACAAGGCCGCTGGTGACCACCATCCGCGAACGATGCCGGGTATGCTACGGATGTGTTCGGGAATGCCCGGCCAAGGCCATCCGGATCACGGGCGGCCAGGCTGAAGTCATGCCCGAACGCTGCATCGGCTGCGGGAACTGCGTGCAGGTGTGCAGTCAGAAGGCCAAGGCCGTTCGCGACAGCCTTCCCGAGGCCGAAGCCCTGCTGCAAGCGGGCGGGCCCGTGGCGCTCCTGCTGGCCCCGTCGTTCCCGGCCGAGTTCTGCGAGGTGTCGTGGCGCCGCTTTGTCGGCATGTTGCGGGCCGCAGGGTTCGCCTACGTGCACGAGGTGTCGTTCGGCGCGGACCTGGTGTCCGACCGTTACCGCCATCTGCTCGACGATTCGGTGGGACAGCGTTACGTGGCCACGACGTGTCCGGCGCTGGTGCAATTCGTGCAGTACTATCACCCGCATCTGGTCGATTCCCTCGCCCCGATTGTGTCCCCCATGGTGGCCACGGCCCGGGTCTGCCGGCGCCTGCATGGGGCTGGCGTGGCCACGGTCTTTGCCGGGCCGTGCATTGCCAAGAAGCTCGAAGCGGAAGAGCAGGGGGAGGTCGCGGCCGCGCTGACGTTCCTGGAACTGAGGGAATTGCTGCGTCGGCGCGGGGTGCGACCCGACGACGTCACGGACGCGGATTTCGATCCGCCGCACGGGGGCATCGGGGGCCTGTACGCCATCAGCGGTGGGTTGCTCAAGGCGGCCGAGGTCGACAGCGATCTGGTCGGTACCGAGGGGGTGGCCGCAGACGGGCACCATCGCTTTGTCGAAGCGATCAAGGAATTCGAGGCTGGCGCGATCCCGGCGGCATTGCTGGAAGTCCTGGTGTGCCAGGGCTGCGTGATGGGCCCCGGAATGTCGTCGCGCGCACCCCGGTTCACGCGACAAACCGCGGTGGCGCAGTACGTGCAGGATCGGGCCGCCACGCTCGACGCCAAGACCTGGCGGGCCTCGGTCCGCGATTTTCAGGACATGGATTTGTCGCGCGGATTCGTGCCCGACGATCGGCGCCTTCCGGGACCCAGCGCAGAAACGATCCAGACGATCCTGGCGCGCATGGGCAAGCACCGACCCGAAGACGAGCTGAACTGCGGGGCATGCGGCTATCCAACCTGCGTCGAGCACGCGATCGCGATCGAACAGGGATTGGCCGAAAGCGAGATGTGCCTGCCCTGGACCATCGACCGCCTTCGCCACACGGTCGGGGAATTGCACGAGTCGCACCGCGAGTTGGCCAGTACCCAGGACGCGCTGGTGCATGCCGAGAAACTGGCCAGCATGGGTCAGCTTGCCGCGGGTATTGCCCACGAAGTCAACAATCCGCTCGGCGTGGTACTGATGTATTCGCACCTGTTGGCCGACGAGGTGGCGAAGGATTCGCCGATGAAGGCCGATCTGACCCTGATTTCCGAACAGGCCGATCGGTGCAAACGGATTGTTTCTGGCCTGCTCAACTTTGCCCGGCAGAGCCAGGTGAATCTGCAGCCAATCGACGTGCGGGAACTGGTCCACAAGGCCATGCGCGGCATCCGGGTGCCCGAACAGGTCGCGGTCCGCATCGAAGGTGGGGACGGCGAAACCATGGCCGAGCTGGACTGCGATCAGGTGCTGCAGGTGCTGACGAACGTCATGGTCAACGCCATCGAGGCCATGCCTCAAGGAGGTACCCTCACGGTGCGAACGGGCGGTGATCACGGGCACGTGGTGTTCGAGGTGGCGGACTCGGGCACCGGGATTCGGCCCGAACACATGGGAAAGATCTTCACGCCGTTCTTCACGACCAAGCCGATGGGACGCGGTACGGGCCTCGGCCTGGCAGTGTCTTACGGCATCGTGAAGATGCACTCGGGCGAGATCACGGCGACGTCGAACGCGGACCCCGACGCGGGTCCGACCGGAACGACGTTTTCGATTCGGATACCTCGGCGCGGACGCGTCGATTGAAGGAGGATGCGATCATGGCGGCTGCAACGATCCTGCTGGTGGATGATGACCCGGATTTCGTGGAACAGATGTCGCTTCGCCTGCGGGCCGATGGTTTCCAGGTGCTGACCGCGGACAGTCAGGCGGGCGGCGAGCAGGTTGTAGAGTCCGGGGCCGTGTTCGACCTGGCGATCCTGGACCTGATGATGGAGCATCCGGATTCGGGCTTCGTTCTGGGACACCGACTGCGGCGGGGACGGCCGGGCACGCCGATCCTGCTGGTCACCGGGGTGACGGGTGAAACGGGGCTCGAATTCGACGCGGCCACCACCGAGGAGCGGCGCTGGGTGCCGGCTGATGCGGTGCTACCCAAGCCGATCCGGTACGAACAACTCAAGGTCGAAGTGGACCGTCTGCTGGCCTCGTAGAACGCCCCGCTGCCCGGGAGGCGCCCGATGGATACGCTGCGCGTGCTGGTCGTGGATGACGAGGAAGGGATCCGCATGGCCGTGGAACGGGCCTTGCGGAGCTTCGTCGTGCGCCTGCCCGACCTCGGACAGGAATTCGGTTTGGCCATCGAGCAGGCCGGGTCAGGCGAAGAGGCCGAAACTGCCATCCACAAGAATTTGCCCGATCTCTTGCTGCTGGACTACAAGATGCCCGGGATGTCGGGCATGGACCTCATGGATCGTCTCAATGCCGAGGGCATCGGGATCGTCACGATCGTGATCACGGCTTATGCGTCGCTCGAAGCCGCTGTTGCGGCCACCAAGCGCGGGGGATTTGATTTCCTGGCCAAGCCGTTTGCCCCCGACGAATTGAAAAGCGTGCTGTTCAAGGCGGCCAAGCACCTGATCGTGCAGCGCGAAGCCAAACGTCTGGCCGAGGAACGGCGCCACGTTCGCTTCGAACTGCTATCGGTGGTCGCCCACGAGATGAAGGCGCCGACGGCGGCCATCGAAAACTATCTCCGCATGATCCAGGATCGGGCGCTCGGCAACGACCTGGCTGCCTACGACCATCCTATCGAGCGGTCGATCGTACGCCTGGAAGGCATGCGCAAGCTGGTAACCGATCTGCTCGACTTGACCCGCATCGAAAGCGGCCGCAAGGCGCGAACCGTCGAGGATCTGAACGTGCAAGACATCGCGGCCGGGTGTGTCGAAAACGCGCGCGAACTGGGTGTGGCCCGGGGCATTACCCTGGAGCTGGCCCCGGGCGAACGGGCACCGATGAAGGCGGACCGCGGCGAGATCGAACTGATCTTCAACAACCTGCTGTCCAACGCGGTCAAGTACAACCGCGATCACGGGCGGGTGGACGTGAGCGTCGCGGTCCGAGACCACGAGGTCGTGATCACGGTCGCTGACACGGGCATCGGGATGACCGAGGAGGAATGTGGTCGCCTGTTTGGCGAGTTCGTCCGCATCCGCAACGATCGGACCCGGCAGATCGAGGGCAGCGGATTGGGTCTGTCGATCGTGCGGCGGCTCGCGCATCTGTACGGCGGTGAAGCAACCGTAATGAGCACCCCGGACGTGGGCACCACGTTCACCGTTACCCTGCCGATCCCGGCCTGATCAGACGTCCACCAATTCTTCGATGGCGATATCCTGCACGAACTCGCGGATCAGTACCGTTGCGTAAGTGCCCTTGGGCAGCGTGCAAGCGAGCAGAACTCCGTCCGGATGAGGGTCGATCGTCAAATCCGGCGGACGCACGTAGAGGGCACGGCGCGTGCCTTCGCCCAAGTGCGAGAAGGCCTTGAAAGCGCCCAGCGTCAGCCCGGCCTCCTGCAGGACTTCCGCTTCCAAGGCCAGGGCCTCGGCATCGGGGGACTTCATCTTGTGACCATAGATGGGGCCCGTGATGCGCGTTTCGCCCTGATCGAGCCGGGCCTGCTCGACAGCTACGTCGGCTGCCACGAACAACCCCCCGGTTTCCGCCTTGGCCATCACGTCGCCGGCAAGCACCTGATGACCGAGTCCCCGACCGTGACGCACCTCGAGGTAACGGTTGAACAGCGCAGCCTGCAATGCCGAGATGGCCATGCGCTTCTGGAATCCGCCCAACCGGGCCCGGCGCCCCTCGCCGAGCAGCCAAAACGCGGTGTCCAGGTTACGACCATCGCGGCCGAAGCGCTGTTCGCCGAAGAGGTTCAAAAAGCCGTCCTTTGAGACGATCGCCGCGGTCTGGCGCAGCGCTTTGAGACGGTCAGCCGGCACCCCTCGCAGAACGATGCGAAAGCGGTTGCCGCGCAGGTGCCCGAGGCGCAACTTGTGGTCGTTGCGTGCGGTTTCGAGAATGCGGACCCCGTCAGGCAGCGTGGCATGAAGCAGGTTCGCCTCGCCCGAGGCCGGGATCGAAAGCCATTGTCGCGTGACGGCCCGTCGGTCCTTCATTCCTGCGGCACCCACTTCGGTGGGCGGCACCCCGGCCGCCTCGGCCATGAGCAGGATGAGGTCACGCCCCGCCATGTCCCGCTTCTGCACCCGGACGAACAGATGGTCGCCGGTGCCGGCGGGCGGGTAGGCGGGGATCTCCTCGACCTCGAAGTCCTCGGGCACTTCTTTGATGCGTGCGACGACCCGGTCCAACGCCGGGTTCGCACGGGGAAGGTCCTGCAACCGGGTGGCATGTCGCAAACCGTCGGGCACCATGGTGTCGTCTCCGTGTGACTGCGAAAAGTGGTCGAAGGATAGGACGGTTTCAGGACGGATGGAAGAAGGAAGGTGCGACTAGTTGCCGCGCTCGATCATGAACTCGACGCGGCGGTTCTGGGCACGGCCCTGGTCCGTGTCGTTGCTGGCGATGGGATTCGCCTCGCCCCAGCCCTTCGAGGACAGGCGCTTCGCGTCCACGCCTTCCTTGACCAGGAACTTCATGACCGCAGTGGCACGCCGCTGGCTGAGGTTCAGGTTCAGCTTGTCGCTGCCCACGTTGTCCGTGTGGCCGTCGACGCGGATGCGCTGGATGTCCTTCCGCTCGTTGAGAGTCTTGGCGACCTCCTTGAGCAGGTTGAACGACTGCGGCTTGATCACCGCCTTGCCGGTTTCGAAGAACACCATCTCGCGGATCAACACCTGCGAACCCTTGACCTCGACGCGCGGTTCCGGGCAGCCGGCGTATTCCTTCACGCCAGGGACGTCCGGGCACTTGTCCTCGACGTCTGCGATGCCGTCGCCGTCCTTGTCAGGGCAGCCTTCCAGGGCGGGCAGGCCCGGATCCTTCGGGCACTTGTCCTTGATGTCGATGATCGTGTCGCCGTCCGTGTCCGGGCAGCCCTGGTACTTGGCGGGGCCGGGGTCGTTCGGGCAGGCGTCGTCGATGTCCGGGATGCCGTCCTGGTCCGTGTCCGGGCAGCCCTTGAGTTCCTTGATACCGGGCTTGTCGGGGCAGCGGTCTTCGGAATCGATAACCATGTCACCGTCCTGGTCCGGGCAACCGCCGGTCGCCAGCGTTCCCGTGGCACCGGGGCAGTTGTCCACGTTGTCGCAGACCTGATCGTTGTCATCGTCGTCGCAGCAGTCCTTGTCCACGTCCGGCTCCCAGGCCGCGTTGAACACGATCCGATAGGCCGGGCTGCCGTAACCCTCGAGCATGCCGGCGCCACCACCGGCCAGAAGGGCGAACTGCCCGATCTTGCCGCGGATGCCGCCCATCACGTCAAGGGCGTCCTGGTACTTGCTTTCGAAGGGATCCGTGGCCGAGGTCCGCAGTTCACCGGTGCCCTGCAGTTCCAGCTTGCCGCAGATCAACGGAATGTTGAGGCCGAGTCCGAGCAGCAGTTCGTCGCCGATCGTGGCCGACGAAACCTTCACGTCCTTGCGGGCGCGATACCCGGCGTTCAGGGCCACGCCCCAGCCGCGCTTGAAGAAGTCCGCGACCAGGTAGGTCGTGGAGGTCAGGCTGTCGTCGCCGCTGAAGTTGCGGGTCGTGGCCGTCGGGAAGGTCACGTCTTCGGCCAGGGCCATCCCGAAGCCGCCGAACTTGCGGTGCTGCAGGATGGTGCCCTTCAGGCTCAGGCGCACGTCACCGAGCGACGCGTCCTTGGCCTTTTCCAGATTGAGGCCCGTGATGGGCGTTTCGCCGCTCGTGTAGACTGCGGCCGGGACCTCGACGCCGATGTCGAGGAAACCGCCCAGATTCAGGCTGCCGTAAAGGCTGGCCATGATCTGGTGCTCGATCGCCTGATACAGCTTGTTGCCGGCCGTGTCCACCAACTGCAGCGGCTTGTTGTTGTAGACCGCCCACAGACCCACGCCCCAGCCGAGATGCTCGGGCTGATTGGCGGTGAGCACACCCATGATGTCCCCCGGGTGCACCGACGGGCGGAAGTAGTTCATGTTCACCTTGGGGTTCTCTGCGGCGCTTGCCGCAGACGCGCCCACCCACGACACCAGCGAAACGCTGGCCGCGAGGATCATGGCGCCGGACCACGTGGACAGTTTCCTGAGAACCATATCAACCTCCTTGACGATACCCCAGTTCAAAGACTCGCACGCCCAAGCGCTAATACCATTACAGGAATGGAGGATAAGCCATCGGAAACGGATATGTCAACGAAAAAGCGGTCGCCAGTGCCGCAACCATCCTGCCATATCCCTGCAACTTGCTGGCATCGTTGACAGAGGACCAGGGGCCAGCCTAGAGTACCTGTCGGCCCGAACGAGGATGTTTGCCTCATGATGCGACGAAGCACTGCGGTGGTTGCTGGATCTCTGGTTTGGATGTGGTCAATGGCCTTGGTGGCCGCGGAATCGACGGCAGCCGGGACCGGGTCGACGGACCCGATGCAGAAGGCATTTGCGGTGGTTGAGCGGGGGACCCGCAGCGGCGACTGGACGGCACGTGCCCGGGCCGTCGAGGCCCTTCCTCTGGTGAAGGGACAAGACATTGCGCCCTATCTGTCCGAGGCCATGAAGGATCACCAGTGGCCGGTGCGTAAGGCCGCGCTCAAGGTGCTGGCCGCGCGGGGGGATGCCGAGGCACGCAAGGGCGTGGCTGCCACGCTGTGCGAGCAGGCCTCGTCGGACAAGGCGGTGCTCGATGTCCTGTCCGTGTTTTCGGTCGAACAATCCCGGGCAATGCTTCTGGCGACGCTGCTCGACCCGGCCTGCCCGACGCGCGACGCCCTCTTGGGTGCCACCATGTCGTCGGGCCGTGAGGATCTGCCTGTGATCATGGCCGCGGGCTTGGCCAAGGCCGACCCTCTGTTCGCGCAGCGTCTGAAGGAGGTGCCGCGCGAGGAACTCGGCACGCTGCTCGGTGCCCTAATTCGCGACAAGGATCCGAAGGTCGTGGCCCCGGCCCTGCAGAGCGCCCTGGAATCCAAGGTGAATTTGCCGGCCGCGTCGCTGAAGCCCCTGCTCAAGTCTACGGTGCCCGAAATTCGATACGGGGCCGCAGAACTGCTGGCCCGCCAGAAAGAATCCGGTGCCGCCGTGGTGCTGGCGCCACTCATGGATACGGATGCGGCCGGTCGGGTCCGCTATCTTACGGCCGTGGCCCTGGCGCCCACTCCGGACGCCCTGCCGGTGCTGCAGAAGATGCTCGAAGGCGCCCATCCGGTCGAGGAATGGATCCCGGCCTACGAGGCGCTTGCGGTGATCGGGGACGCGGCGGCCAAGAAGCGGATCGAAGACGACCTTGGGGCCACGCTTCTGGAGCGACGCATCGCGGCCACCCGCGCCATCGGTCGCCTGCAGGGGACGCGGGCGCTGTTCAACCTGCACACGCTGTTGTTCGACGGCAATCCGCTCGTGCGACAAATGGCCGCGGAATCGATCGGTGAACTGGCACAGAGCGAGTCGATCGAGTTCCTGGAACGTGCGCTGCGGGATTCGGAACGGGACGTGCGGGTGGCTGTGACGCGGGCCCTGGCGGCCATTCGCGACAAGGCTGCCGTGGGGGTGCTGTCGTATCTGGTGTCGGACATGGATCAGGATGTCCGCAAGGCAGCCATCCTTGGGATTTGTGGCCTCAACCATGATTCCGCCCTGACCACGTTACGCGTGGCCATGGAGGACCCCGACCCCGAAGTCCGGATGGGGGTGCTCAAGGCTCTGATCCTGCTGGACAAGGAAACCGCCCTCACCCACTTCGAGAGGTCCCTGGGGGCCATGACCGCCGACGAGATGGCCCGTCTGACCGGCGAGTTCAAAACCGAGTTCCTGCCGTTTCTGAAGAAGGCCCTGGAATCGGACCGCGAATGGGCTCGCACCGCGGCTCTGCGTTCGATCGCGCAACTGCCCGAAGAGGCCGTGGCCTTCCTGAAAGAGACGGCGGTGATCAACCGCTTCCCGGATACGCGGCAGGCGGCCTTGCTGAGGCTCGTGCGCACCTCACCGAAGGACGCGATGGAAGTCGCGGGCGCCCTGCTCGAGGATTCGGACGTGGACGTCCGGGTGACCGCAATCGGGGTATTCAACGCCACTGGTGGCAAGGCCCCGGAACGAATCATGGCCGCGCTCGACAGCGGCGAGGAACTGGTGCGCCTGGCCGCGGCAACGGCCATACTGAAGGGGTCGGGATCGCCGGCCCGCGCCATCAAGCCCGGCAAGCCCGCCAAGTCGGGCAAGCCAACAAAGCGCTAGGCATTCGATGACATCCACGAACAAGACGCGGCTTTATCTATGGGATGTGGACGGCACCCTGCTCGACGCGGGAGGGGCCGGCCGGCAGGCGTTTCATGACGCCTTCGTTGCCCGCTATCGGGTCGAGGCGCCGTTTCGCGACGAGTCCTTCACGGGACGCACGGACCTGGCGATCTTTCGCGGTGCCGCAATTCGGACGCTGGGGCGCGAGGCCCTTGCCGACGAGGAGGCCTGCTTCTTTCGCGACTATCTGGCGATGCTGTCGGCCAACGTCCAAACGACCGCTACCTTTCGGGTGATGCCGGGCATCGAGAGCCTGCTGCGGGCCATGACGGCGCGACCGGACTGTCGCGTTGGATTGTGCACCGGAAACCTTGAAGCCGGCGCTGCGATCAAGCTGGCGAAGGCCGGGTTGCAGGGATTCTTCGGGTTCGGGGGATTCGGGTCGGACCATGCGGATCGGGTTGAACTGACGCGGTTGGCCATCGAGCGGGGGCGTGTTGGCTTGACCGGCGAGGTCGAGACCTGGGTGATTGGGGATTCGCCCCACGAGCATCGAGCGGCCCGGGCCAATGGGGTTCGTGTGGCCCTGGTGGGTACGGGATGGACACCAGTCGAGGAACTGCAGAGTCTGCAACCGGATCTGTTCTTCGAGTCCTTCGCAGACTGGCCCGCGGCGTTGGATGTGCTGTCTTCGAACCGGGAGGCCCCGGTGGTTGGGACGGCCGACATGGCAGCCGCGGTGCAGGTGGTCCGGGCATCGGGACTGCTGCTGTATCCGACCGCGACGTTGTATGGGATCGGTGGCAATGCCCTGGATGAGGACGTGGTGCATCGCGTTCATCACGTCAAGCAGGGGCGCGGCGGGGGGTTCATCGTTCTGGTGGATGACGTGGAGCGCGCAATGGGTCTGGTGCGGGACCCGGGGGAACTGGCATATCGCCTTGCGGCCCGATTCTGGCCGGGACCACTGACGCTCGTGCTGCCGGCCGGGGATCGGGTGCCGCGGCATCTGACGGGCCCGGACGGGACCATCGCGGTGAGGCTGGATGCGCATCCGTGGACCGCGGCCGTGGTGCGCGAAGCCGGGGTGCCGCTGTTGTCGACGAGCGCCAATGCGCATGGCATGCCAGCACCGGGCCGGGTCGAGGACCTCGGCTCCGAAGTCCGGCGTCATTGCGACCTGCAGGTCCATGACGCTGCACCGCTGGGCGGAGAGCCGTCCACGCTGGTGCGCCTGACGGGACAGAATATCGAGGTGCTGCGCGCCGGGGCCATCCCGGAATCTGATTTGCGCGCCGCGGTTGGGCGAGAAACGCCATCGATCGGAGGAATATCGTGACGATCCATCGAATCGAAGTGGGACCCCTGTCCACGAACTGCTTGTTCGTGATCGACGATGCGACGCGCGCGACCCTGGTGGTGGACCCCGGCGGGGATGGCGACGCGCTGGCACGGCGTTTGCGGACTCTGGAAGCGGCGCCGGTGATGGTGGTTCTGACGCACGGACACTTCGACCATACCCTGGCGGCTTCGGAACTGGCCCGTTCGTTCGACGTGCCGATTGCGATGGGGGCCGAGGACCTGCCGCTCTACGAGAACACGCACCGACAGGTGGCGGGGATGTTTGGGGCGGCCGCGGCCGAAGCAGCCCTGCAAGGCAGTCCAATCACGCCCACCCGTTGGCTGGCCCACGGCGACACGATTGTGTTTGGTGACCTCACGGCGCAAGTGCTTGGACTGCCGGGGCATTCGCCGGGCGGGATCGGCTTGCTACTGTGCGGGGACCCGGACGTACTCGTGGCCGGGGACACGCTTTTTCGCGATGGCGTGGGACGCACCGACCTGTGGGGCGGCGACGAGTCCGTGCTGATGCGATCGATCCGTGAGCGAATCTGGCCCCTGTCCGACCGTACCAGGGTCATCCCGGGACACGGCCCGGAGACCACGGTGGGGCGGGAACGTCGGGTCCTTCAGTCCTTGTAGGGTCTAGCGTTGCCGCTCAGCGCGGGTCGTCTCGACGCGCGCAGTCACACTGCCTTCGCGAATCCAGAGGTCAAGCTCATCGCCCGGGGACACCTGATCGAAGCGGTTGACAACAAGACCATCGACCGTTCGAGCGAGGGCGTATCCGCGATCCAGCGGGGCATAGGGGTCGAGCGGTGCCAGGCGAAGACGCAGGGCCTCGAGCGCCCGCACGGGTCGATCCGAAAGGTGACTCGCTGCCGTGCGCAACCGGGTCGAGCATTCGACGATGCTTTGCCGGTGTTGCTGCAGCACCACCCTGGGATGACGGCCTGCCAGGCGAGCGGCCAGCACCTGCAAACGATGCCGGGGCTCCGTGTTGATGCGTGCGGCCAGGCGTTGATGACGCATCACCAGTTGGTCGAGTTGCTGCCCCGCGCGGTCGAGCCTGGCATCGATCGCGAGGTCGCGCCGCTGTGTCACGCCGTGCAAATGTGCGCGCAGGTCCTCGATCGCGGGCACCACCATCTGACCCGCGGCCGTCGGGGTCGGGGCGCGCGCATCTGCCACGTCGTCGGTGAGCACGTGGTCGATTTCGTGACCGACCGCGGAAACCACCGGTACCCGCGAGGCCGCCACGGCACGCACCAGGGCCTCTTCGTTGAAGGCCCACAGGTCCTCCATCGAACCGCCGCCACGCCCGATGATGATCACGTCGACGTTGTGCACCCGGTTCAGCAGCGCAATCCCGGCGGCCACCTGCGCCGCCGCCGTGTCACCTTGCACCACGGCGTCGACGAGCAGGATGTGCATGGGATAGCGGCTCAGGATCGTACGCACGATGTCCTTGACCGCGGCGCCGCGCAGTGAGGTGACCACGCCCACGCAGCGGGGCAGGGCAGGCAGAGGACGCTTGCGTGCGCTGTCGAACAGGCCCTCGGCCAGAAGCTTGGCCTTGAGCGCCTCGAGACGGCGCAGCAGATCGCCACGACCCGCTTCTTCGATGGTATCGACTACGAGTTGGTAGCTGCTGCTGCCACCCCAACTGGTGAGCCGACCTGTGGCCACGATTTGCTGACCATCGACGAGTATCTTGCTGGCGGCCGCCCGGGCGGATTTGTAGGCCACGCACTGCAGGCGGTGGGGACTGCCACCGACATCCTGATCGGCCAGCGAGAAATACGCGTGCCCCGATGCCGCGCGGGTGAAACGCAGCACTTCGCCCTGCACCGACAGACGCGGAAAACGCCCTTCGAGGGCATCCTTCACGAGGCGGGATACCTCGGGAACCGACAAGGGACGATCGGGATCGAACGGGAATGCGGTATTCATGGACGCACGGTAACAGAGGGAGAATGTGCGGTCAACCGAGCCCATCGGAGCGGGTCAGGTTGGGGGGACACAGACCTCGGCGGAGTTCGCGGCCGCGTTGCTGTCCCCGATGAAGCGGTCGCGATCCTGTGCGGTCGTTCCAGGGATGGTTTCGCACCAATCGTTCGAGGCGGCGGCCTTCAGTACGCACATGCCGCCATCGCCGCCACCGTCCACGCAGAAGGTGCTTCCCCGACCGGTCAGGTCCGGGCAGAAGCCTTCGCAGGGCAGGGTGCAGAACCCGTAAGGCAAGGAGCCTTCGCGCCGGTACACCAGACAGAATGCATCGTTATGGCCCAGCGGCAGGTAGCAGTCCGAATGATCCATGCATACGGACCCGACCCAGGGATCATCCAGGTCCGGCCGCGACAGGTCGACCAGACCCTGGGACTCCAGGTGCAGCGAAAACTTCTTGAGGATGTTCCAAAACAGCCAGTTGCCACCGCTGTTGACGCTGACCCAGGGCGTATAGGCGTACAGGGCCGCCGTCACGTGATTGAACGGCGTGACCGTGATGCCGTCCAGGGTGTTGTGCGGCTTGCCTGCTCGCCACCAACCCGTGCCGTCCATCGACGCGGTGTGCATGTTGACCATCACCTCGACCGCGCATTCCAACTGGTTTCGCAACCCCTTGTAAGCCGGGTTGCAGTTCTGGCCATCGAGGCATCCGCATCCCATGGCATAGTCCAGGCGATGTCCGGTCGGACGTGCGGTCTTGCTGATCAGCGACTGTTCCCCCTGCATCCGAACCAGCAACACGATGGGGTTGAAACCGTTGCCCTTGGCCACCTCGACGATCACGTCCGCGGCGCGCCGTTGCAGAATCTTTTCGTCGGCCAGCCAGGAACGGCCGCCATAGGGCGTGGCTTCCAGGAAGGCCTGCACCGTGTCCGCGTCGAACAGGTCCGTGGCCAGGAAGTAGTTTTCGGACATGACGCGATTTTTGTTGAACCGCGAATAGAAGGCGTCTTCTTTGTCTTCGGCCCCCGGGGTGGGCGTGAAGTCGCTCAATTCCTCGTGGCCCGCATAGGGGTCCGCTTCGCCGGTCGCCGCGGTATCGTCATCTGCCGCAGACCCGCACCCTGCCAACGCCAGCGCCGCCACCATGAAACCCGGAAGCAAGTTCCTCATCGGCATCGGTAACCTCCGCGGGCAACACCCCGAAAAATTGTAGCAGAACCTGCAATAGTCAATGCGAAAGAATCCGATCAATCAGGGGGCAGACGTTCGAAACGTTGTTCGAACAGCGGTTCGAAGCGGTATTTGAACTGGTACCACACCCATTGAGGCGGGTCGCGCAGGGGCGAAATCTTCTTGCCCTCACGGAACGACCGCGACACGTAGCTGATCGGGATTTCCTCGGGCACGAAGCCGCGCCGAATCAACTTGGTGACGATCTCCCAGTCGAAGTCGAAACGGTGGCTGTGCAGCACCACGTTGAACAGGGCATCCCTGCGAAAGACCTTATACATGGTCCAGGGATCGTTCAGATGCGTGTTGCACAGCAGGTTCAAAAGACCCGTGAACACCAGTTGCCCCGCGTTCAGATAGAACGACCGCACGGGCTGATTCTGCATGGTCCGCATGGCAAAGCCCCGTCCCGAACGGGCGCCCAGTACGAAGGCCCGCTGGAAATCGGCCAGCGGCTTGATCAGGCGTGCGTAGTCGGCCGGGTCATATTCGAGGTCCCCGTCCTGAATGATGATGATGTCGCCGGTGGCGTGCCGAAGGCCGTTGAGCACGGCATGACCCTTGCCCTGGGGCCGGTCCTCCCAGACCAGGGTGATGCCCGGGGTACCTGCGAAACGCTCGACCAGCTCCCGGGTACCATCGGTCGAGTTGCTTTCGACCACGATGATCTCGCGGTCCAGTCCCAAGAGGTCGCAGCCCATTACACGCTCGATCAGCGCGGGGAACGTGGCGGCCTCGTTGTACACGGGGACGATGATACTGACGCGCTGCCGGGGGCGTTCTGCGGCGCGCCGCGCGAACGCATTCAGATTGGCGGTTCGGCCATCCTGTGCGAACAGGTACACCTGCTCGAAACCCGCCTTCCACAGTGCCAGTGCCAGGCCTTCCCTGGTCCAGCCCGCACGCTTTTCGTGCGCAGCCTGATTGACGGCCAGATGCAGGATGCCCCCGACCGGCAGCGCCGCAGCCGCTCTTTGCAGCAGACTCGCCACCGCGTCGACATCCTGCGAGCAGGCGCCTAGGAGGCATGCATCCAACGGGGAGGGGGGAATCCAAGCGTGCCCCGATTCCAGATCGTCACGGGTGATCACGTGTTTGACGGGGGTCTTGGCATAGGCCTCGAGAGCAGCCTTGCAGCACAAGGGGTCCGAAGTTGGGAATTCCGGCATCGATCGGGCCTAGTCGATCTGGCAGCGGCAGTAACCGTCCACGCACGCCAGATCCCCGGCGCCGCCGTAGGTGGTGCTGCAGGTCCCGGCACAGTCGTCCGTGGCCTGACCGTTTGCCACGGGCACGCACCCCCCAAGCTCATCCACGCTGGTGCAGGTGGGGCAGGGCGTCACTGCGCAACGCTGAGCAACCGACCCGGAGGGGTTGGCCACTTGCTCGCAGGCTCCGCTCGAGCATTCGGCATCCGACGTGCATACGGCGCCGGCCTGCAGCAGCAGGGCACATACCGAATCGGTCGTGCAGTAATGGCCGTTCGGGCAGGGGGTTCCGCCATTGCCGCAGGCCGCACGGCACACGCCATCCTGGCACTTGCCGTTGCTGGTTGAGGAGGTCGTGATGTCCGTGTAAGTGCACGTGGATCCGCTGGCCGGCGTGGCGATGCACACCTGGTCATTGCTGCAGGTCCACGTGGTGCAAGCAGCGCCGTTGTTGCAGCTCGCGGCATCCGTACAGCCGCGGCAGGTGCCGTCGGTCGTGCAGGTTCCGACCGTACCGGCCCCGAAGGTGCAGGTCGGTGCCGTGCCCGTGCCATCCCACGCGGGTTCGGACACGCAGCACGCCGTGCCCGCGCAGCCTACCGGTGCCGTGGTGGCGTTGCAGACCGGGGTCGACAAACAGGTGGATGCCGCGGCCGGACAGACCAGGGGACTCCAACCCGTCTGATTCTGCTCGGGGTTGCAGACCTCGCAAGGGTTGTCGGGATTGGCTGCATCGCCCGGCACGAAGGTCGTGGCGCCGGCGTCCGCGATCGCGCACAGGTCCTGACGGCAGAATCCGGCGTAGCAGAATCCATCGACCGAGTCAGACTGGCAATTGGTGCCATCTGTCTTCGGGTCATATTCACACACGCCTTCGCGGCATCGGGCAACCTGGCAGACATCTGCAGCCGGGCATCCCCCGTCGCCGATGCACTCGACCTGATCGTCACCGCCACCGCAACTGGTGCTGAGCGTGCTGAGCATCAGCGCACCGGCCATGGCCATCGAGAAGGAAACAGCCACCCAGAACAACGAGGTCTTCTGCAGCTTACTCATCACACACCTCCACACCGGGATTATACTCGTAGCAACACCTCTTGCAAGCTTGTCGCCCCAGCTTCCATAATGGGGCCGGCTGCGAAGGTGTCGGGAGGACTTCCGGTGCACGATGTCACCGCGTTGATCGTTGCGGGTGGTCTTGGCACCCGACTGCACGAACTCACCGCAGGGGCCATGCCCAAGGGTCTGGTGACCGTGGCCGGCGTGCCGATCATGCATCGGCAGATGCGTCATCTGGCCCGATACGGGGTCGCTCGTCTGGTGGTCATGGCCGGTCATCTGGCTCAGGAACTCGAGGCCGGGGTGATGCCCGAGGCCCTGCGCCTGGGACTCGACACCCGGTTCGTGGTCGAGGATCGGCCGATGGGTACGGCTGGCAATCTGTCCGCTGCGGCACGTTATCTGAAGGGAAGCGAACTGCTGGTGCTGTATGGCGACATGGCCGTGGGCGTGGACCTGTCGCGCCTGCTGAACTTCCACCGGGGCCACAGCGGGCTGGTCACGATCGCTTGCCATCCGAACGACCATCCGGAAACCTCGGACCTCATCGCAACCCGTTTTGACCACCGGGTCACGGACATCCTTTCGAAGAAAACGCCGCGCACGACCCCGCTGCGCAATCTGGTGCCCGCAGCGTTGTTCGTGTTGTCGCCCGAGGTGCTGGGACATGTGCGCGTCGATGCGCGTCAGGACTTCATGCGGGATGTGTTTCCCGGCCTCCTTGCCAAATCGCTGCCGATCATGGCCTACAACACCCCGGAGTATCTGCGGGACACGGGGAGCCCCGAACGCCACGCCATGGTGGCGCGCGACATCGAGAGTGGACGATTCGAGGCGACCTCGCATTGGGCGGCCCGGCCAGCGGCGTTCCTGGACCGCGACGGGGTACTGGTGCAGTCGGGCGTGAGGCCAGTGACCCTGATGCCTGGTGCGGCCGAGGCGGTGCGCCTTCTGAACGAGGCCGGGGTGCTGACCGTACTCACGACCAACCAACCGGCGGTAGCCAAGGGACAGGCGACCCTGGCGGACATCGAACAGGAACACGCGCGTCTGGACACCTTGCTTGGCCTCGAGAAGGCGTGGCTGGATCGGATCTATTTCTGCCCCCATCATCCCGAAGTGGGACATGCCGGCGAAGACGCTGCCTACAAGATCGTGTGTGATTGCCGCAAGCCGGCTGCCGGCATGATTCGCCGGGCCTTGACCGAGTTGCCCGTGGACCTCGGGCGATCCGTGGTCATCGGGGATTCATGGCGTGATGCAGGCTTGGCCAGGGAGGTGGGAATCGAGGCCCTGGGGGTCGAGACCGGTGAGGGATGCCGTGACGGGTCTCCCATCCAAGTCCCTGATCGCATGTTTCCGGACGTGCTCGCGGCCGCGCGTCACGTCATCCAATCCCGGTGCCAGACTCTGCGGTGCTAGGTTCTTGGCGAACTCCGGTTCGAAATTCGCGCCCGAGCGGGGTATGATGCCGCGCCATGGGCAGGGCAAAGGGCTCTGCGGTCGATGGGGGGCGAACATGATCATTTCGGCGGCCCCGTTCCGGGTCAGCTTTGCGGGCGGGGGATCCGACGTGCCGGTGTACTATCGGCAGCGACGCGGTGCGGTCCTGTCCGCAACGATCAACAAGCACGTCTACGTGTCGATCCATCCGTACTTCACCCAGGGCAAGACCCTCCTCAAGTACTCGGAAAACGAACTGGTCGATCGCGTGGATACCATCCGTCACCGGGTGTTTCGCGAGGCGTTGCGCGATCTGCTGCCCAATGGCGGGGTCGAGATCGTGTCTACCGCGGACATCCCGAGCCGCAGCGGCCTGGGGTCGTCGAGCACCTTCTGTGTGGCCCTGTACAACGCCCTGTTCGCCTACACCGGGGTGTTCGCGTCCCGGGAGAAGCTGGCACGCAAGGCCTGCGAACTCGAAATGCAACGCCTGGGTGAACCCATCGGCAAGCAGGATCAGTACGCTGCCGCGTACGGTGGCATGAACCTCATCGAATTCCATCCGAACGAGGCGGTGTCGGTCACACCCCTGAACCTGCCGGGCGAGACGGTCGGGCGGCTCGAGGCGAACCTGATGCTGCTGTACACCGGCGACCAGAGGTCTGCCGGGGAGATCCTGTCGCAGCAGAACCGCGCCGTGCAGACCGAACCCGAGGCTGCGGCCCGCCTGGATGCCCTGGTCACTTTGGCCTATGGAATGCGGGACGATCTGGTCGCGGGCGACCTCGATGCGTTTGCGAACAAGCTTCATGAAGCCTGGATCGCCAAGCGCGGGCTTTGCAGAGTGGTGACCACCGAACGGATCGATGACTTGTACGCGAAGGCCCTGCAAGCCGGGGCCATCGGGGGTAAGTTGCTCGGTGCAGGGGGTGGCGGGTTCTTGTTGCTTTACTGCGAGCCCGCCAGACGCGAGGCGGTTCGTCAGGCCCTGCCGGGGTGCTTCGAACTCCCGTTCCGCTTCGAATGGAACGGGGCGCGCATCATCTACGTCGGGGAACGGCACACCCGCGAAGGATTCGTCTACTGACGGGGAATGAACGTGGACGGGGATCGGATTCAGAGGCATCTGGCGGCGGTTCAAGACGCGCTTGCTGGTTTGGACCGGGACATGATTGCGCGATTGGGAGAGTTGCTTGAACGCGCGCGGCTCGCGGGGCACACGGTGTTTCTGTTCGGCAACGGCGGCTCGGGAAGCACGGCCTCGCATCTGGCGAGCGACTTGAACAAGGGTGTGAGTCGCGGCAGAAATCCGGCGTATCGGGCCATGTGCCTCAACGACAATATCCCGCTGATGCTCGCCTACGCCAACGACGAAGGCTATGGCGAGGTGTTCGTCGGGCCTTTGCAGAATTTTCTGCGACCGGGCGACGTGGTCATTGCCATCTCGGGCAGCGGCAATTCGGAAAACGTGCTGCGCGCCGTGGAATACGCCAACCGGAACGGGGCGACCACGGTGGGACTGTGCGGTTTCGACGGAGGACGACTGAAGCCCCTGGTCCATCTGGCGGTGCACGTGCCGGTGGATGACATGCTGGTGGCCGAGGACGTGCACTTCGTGGTGGGCCACGTGCTGTATCGATTGCTCGCTGATCGCGAAGGCGAGGGCTGACCGGCCATGAACCCCATGCCGCCATCGTCATTCACGGCCCCTGCGGCGCTGCGATGGATCACGTTCGCGGGCCTGGGCTTGCTGGTCCTGCATCTGATCGCACAGGCGCCGAACGTGCCGTGGCGCTTCATCTGTCCCGACGAGGCACAGCATCTGTACGCGGCCCGGCGCATCGCAGAGGGCCTGGTGGTGTATCGCGACTTCTTCGAGCACCACGGGTTTTTGTACTACTACCTCCTTGCGCCGCTCGTCGGCTTTCTGGACGATCCGATGCACGTGCTGTTCGTGGCCCGCGGCCTGAGCGGTCTGTTGTGGATCGGCAGCCTCGGATTGATGTTCCGGCTCGGTCAGCGTGTGGCGCCGTCCGAGGCCTGGCGAAGGCCGACGGGGCTGGTCGCTGTTCTTCTTCTGGCCGGGGACTATTACAGCTTCAACATGGCCATCGAGGTTCGTCCGGACAGCCTGATGCTGCCCCTGCTGCTTGGCAGCCTCGAGGCATCCTTGATTGCCATCGAGCGCGCATCGTGGCGATGGTCCCTTGTGTCGGGTCTGCTTCTGGGTCTGCTCGCTTTGTCGGGCCCGCGAGCCTTTATCGTGGCCGTGGCCATGCTGGCCGTTCATCTCGTGGCGATCTTCACGGGGCCGAGCGAGATGCGGCGCGGGGCCATGAAACGCCTCGGGGTCTTCATCGGTGCCTGCCTGATCCCGATCGTGGCTTCGGTCATCGGATTCGGGTTGGCCGGTGCCTTCGACGACCTGGTAGCTGCGCTGTTCCGGTACAACCTGCGATACAAGGTATCCAATGCGGTGCCCGTAACGGCCAATCTTCGCGACACCATCCTGCTGCATCCGGTAGTCTGGGTTGCGGGACTGGCGGGCCTTGCCATGCAGATGCGGGCCGAGTGGCTCGGGGTCACCGGTGGCGCACGGCACGGGGTGGCGATCTTCCTGCTGGTCGGACTGTTGTCCCTGCTGTTCATCCATCAGGCGGCTCCTCAGCACTTCTTCGTCAACATCACCCCGTTCTTGGCCCTGAGTGCGGCATGGTTCCTGATCGATATGGCCGCGTCGTGGGTGAACCGAAAAGTGCGAGCGATCGATGGGATGGCGCTCGCCCTGCTGATGGGCCTTCCCGTGCTGCCGGCCTTCGTGACCGCATGGTACCTGCACGATTCCCCGGTGGTGCACGTGCCCACGGGGCTTCTGGTTGGGGGCAGTTTGTTGTTGGGGACGGTCGCGCTGGTGACGTGGCACCTTCGCATGCGAGGCCCGACCCTGATCGCGGGTCTACTGCTGCTGGTGTGGATGCCGCTGGCCATGCAAGCGCGCATCGCATTGCTTCTGGACGAGCCGGGCTTCTACGACAATCGTCGTCAGATGGCCGGCATGCATCAGATCCAAGCGGTGCTGCCGACTTCGGCGCGGGTGCACGACGGATTCTCGGGGCTGGGATTCATGCATCCCGCGATCGGCTATCACGGCCTGCTGCACGACCAGAGCATCGAGATGCTGGGGCCCGAGCGGTTGCGGCGCACGTTCCGCAAGGCCTTTGCGCTTCATCCGCCCGAACTGGTTCTGTTCACCCGCGAACTGCTGTTTTTGTGGGGCGACGAGGCGGCCGAACGGTTCCGTTCCTACGACGTGCTGTTCTGGCAGAAAGACCAGGTGGCTTACATCCCGCAGGCCCGCGTCGACGTGATCGCCCTGGTGCGGTCAGCAAACGAGGTTGGCACAGCAACCCACATTCCGTTCGGCGAACTGAGGCGCCAATGACGAATCCGGCACGCGACGACTCCAGCAAGGGGGATGCGACCTCGGGGGGCGAACGCCTCGCTCTCTGGGTGGCTTTGGCCGGCCTGCTGGCATTTTTGGCCATACAGGCGTTCACGGTTACCGGGCGTTTCCTGGACCCCGACGAGGGCGAACACCTGACCGTCGTGGCCGCGCAACAGGCCGGACAGGTCCTTTACCGCGACCTCTTCGAACACCATGGGCCGCTGTACTACGCCCTGCTCGGGGCCGTAGTCGATGCGGACGGGGACCCCGAAGACACGATTGCGCGCGGGCGGTGGCTGAGCTTCGGGTTATGGCTTCTGACGCTTGGTCTGGTCGGTCGCTGGGCGGGCGGCCGCAGCGGGACATCGCGGCGTCGCTATCTGGCGGCCGCACTGGCGGGCCTGCTGCTGGCAAGCGATGCGTATACCGTGAGTTCCCTTCTGGAGATCCGGCCCGAGGCCCTGCTGCTGCCGCTGCTGTTCGGAAGCCTTCTTCTGATGCTGCGCGCCTTCGAGCACGATTCCCGCGTTCGCATGGTCGGCGCCGGTCTGCTGATGGGGCTGGCGCTCGTCACGGGTCCGCGGACCCTGTTCGTGGGTCTGGCCGTGCTGGCCATCCACCTGATGCGTCTTGCCCTGATCGACCCGATTCGGCGACGCGAGGCCCTGATCGAAATGGCGTTGTTCGGTGGGGCCTGCCTGGTTGCACCCGCGGTGACCGCGATGGTCTTTGCGTCTCGCGACGGGCTTGCGGCCTTGGTCGAGGGCTATGTCACCTTCAACCTGACCCTGAAATACAGCATCGAGATCCCGGTGTGGAACAATCTGCGCGAGACGTGGCTCGCGAACCCGGAACTCTGGGTGGCCGGCGCCTGCGGGCTGCTGATGGCGATCCGCACGGAAAGGACGCGAGCGGCGCATTGGTCCGACCGGGCGCTTCACGTGCTCTTGTTCACCGGTGTGGCGTCGCTGTTCGTGATTCAGTTTGCTTCCATGCAGCATTTCGCCACGTTGATCGCCCCATTCCTGGCCTTGCTGGTCGCTCGCCGTTGGCTTGGTGCGGACGCTGATGAAACATGGTGGCCCCGTGCCTGGCCCGTGCTCGTTTCCTTGCTGGTGGCCGTGGCTGCCATCGCCGCGATCTTCTTCCGTCCGCGATTTCTGCCGACGTTCGAGACCCGTTTCGTAGCACCCGTGCTGATCGTTCCTCTGCACATCGCAAGTCTGGCCGGGGTGATCGCGTGCGTTGCCGTGCGGCGACCGCGCTGGAGCCTGGCGCTGCTGGTTCTCCAGTTGACCTGGGCCCCGCTGCTGGCGCAGTTCCAGACGGCACAGGATGTCCGAGATAACGGGCGATTCTCGAATCAGAGCCAGGTTTCGGCCATCCGTGCCCTCAATGCCGCGGTCCCCGACCACGGCCGCATCATGTCCGGGCACAACGGCTTGGCCTTCACGCGCCTTCCCTTCGGCCCCCATTTCATGCTGCACGATCAGGCCGTGGACATGTACGGGCGGGCGAAGATGCGCATGGATCTCGAACGGCGGATGCGGCAGGAGATGCCTGCGGCCGTCCTCGTCGACTACTATTTGGAGTATCTGTACCGAAACCCCTGGTCGCGCGAGGTACGACGTCTGGCGCCCTGGCACGTGACGCCCGAAGACGACTTGTGGCGGCTGCTTGCGCCCTATCGATTGCTGACCCGGGTGCGCGACCAGATGGCCTTTCCTCTGGGCTGGATGCTCGACGTGGACATGTGGGTCCTTGACCCCGTGGCGCGCGTTCTGCCGGCCGAGGACCCGGACCCGGCCTGGCGGGCACACGCGGCCGCAGATGGTCGACGGGTGTTGTTCGACCCGTCGCCGCCAACTGGCAGAACCTGGCGCGTAGCCGTCGAACTGGAGGCCTCGCTCGCATCGGGACGCATCATGCCCGTTCTGGACTGGCGCTCGAGTGACGACGGTCGGTGCAGCGCCGCCGGACGATGGAACTGGCACTGCATGGGTGCTGATCCCGGGGTTGGTCGCAACGCGTTGGTGTGCCGGTATCGGCATTCCTGGGAGGATTTGGAACGGCATTCGTCTTGTCGCCGCGCTACATCGAGCCCCTTCGGTTGGGTGTCGGCCCAGGGTGCCTGCGTGCCTGCTCATCGAACGCGGGTGACCGGGCGACTGGTCCGCCGGGCCGGCGATCAGCAACTCCTGGCGGTCTTCGACCTGCCTTCGTTGGACCCAGGAACCTGCGTGGCCTTTGTGGTGGAACTGGGCAACGAGGCCGGGACGCACGTGGTGAGGGCGGAAGAACGCGACTTCACCGCGACGATCGTGCCTTGACGGGCCCCAGATGGGCCTTGCACCACGTCCGCAGAACTTCGAAATCGCTCGTGGTCGTGGCCGGAGGAAGGCTGCGCAGGAACACTGCACCATAGGGACGCGTGCGGATGCGGGGGTCGAGGATGGCGATCACGCCACGGTCGGAACGGCGCCTTATCAGGCGGCCGAAGCCCTGGCGCAGCCGGATGACCGCCAGCGGCAGCTGATAGGCCGAGAACGGGTCCTTGCCCCGGCTTCTGAGCAGATCGGCACGGCCCGAAACCACCGGGTCATCGGGCGGGTCGAATGGAAGACGGTCGATGATCACCGCGGACAGTGCCTCGCCCATGACGTCCACGCCTTCCCAGAACGTGGACGTGCCGAACAGACAGGCCCCGGGCGTGCTGCGGAAACGGCCTAGCATGGCCTCGCGGGGGATGTCCCCCTGGCGCAACACCGGATGCTGCATTCGGTCGCGCATGATCTCGAAGGCACGGTTCATGGCCGCATGACTCGTGAACAGCAAAAAGGCACGCCCGCGAGTCAGTTCCAGGATCCGCAGGGCCTCCTCGGCGAAGGCCGCCGTGTGGGCCGGGTCGTTGGGGTCGGGCACGGTGTCGGGCAGATAGAGCAGGGCCTGGCGGGCATAATCGTACGGGGAATCCACCACCAATTCGGCCGAGGCCTCGGGCACTCCCAGTCGTTCGCGCAAGAACGTGGTGGAGGCATCAACCGTGAGGGTGGCGCTCGTCAGGATCACGGGACGGGCGCTGAAGAACAGGCGCTCGCGCAGGGTCTCGGACACATCGAGGGGCAGACTCTGGATGGATCCGGTCGTGCCTTCGCGGGTCACGAGTCGGATCCATGTGGGGTCCGGGTGATCCAGGATCGATGCGATGGCATAGCGGGCAGACTCCACACGAACCGGGATCTCCGAATCGAACCCCCGGGACGCGGCGATGCTGGCGCATTCACGCGCCAGGACTTCGAGGTCCATGTCCAGGCCATGCCAGGCACGCATTGCGGCCGAGTTGAGGTCTTCGAGCTCGAACCGGGATGCGCCGGGACCGCTTCGAAGCCCGGCCAACAGCGCGGCAAACCCCTCGCGAATCCCGGGCAGCGTTCCTGCGAGAAGGCGCTGCTGGCTTCCGGTGCAACCTTCGGACAGGTGGGCAGCATCCTCGCACAGGTCCTCGAGTTGCCCGCTGCGCACCGTGAGTCCGAAGAACTCGGTGGCCACATTCTCGACGTGGTGGGCCTCGTCGAGGATCACGACCGCGTCGCGCGGCAGGATCGCAGCGGCCCCATTCTCGGCCGAGGCCAGGTCCACAAAGAACAGATGATGGTTCGTGATGATGAGGTCCGCGGCGCGTGCCCGGGCCCGGGCAGCGAGCACGAAACACCGGTCCGCGCGGGGACACCGATGGCCCAGACAGGCATCGGGTCGGGATACCAGGCGTCGCAACAGGGGGTTCGCTTCATCGAGGTCACGCAGTTGTGCCACGTCGCCCGTCGGCGTGCTCGCGGCCCAGTCCCGGATGGCCTGCAGGCGCGCGCGCAAGGCCGGTCCCTTGAGCAGGGTCTGTTCGATGCCCTCGGCCAGGCGACGCAAACACAAGTAGTTCGATCGCCCCTTGAGCAGCGCGGAGGTGAACGGGAACGGCAACACCTGTTCGAGCAGCGGAACGTCTTGCGAATGCACCTGGTCCATCAGCGTCCGGGTGCCGGTGACCACGATGGTCTGGCGTCCCGACGAGAGTGCAGGGACGAGGTAGGCGATGGTCTTGCCCACCCCGGTGCCGGCCTCGACCAGGCATACGTCGTCGTGCGTGATGGCTGCACGAACGGCCTCCATCATGCGCTCCTGCTCGGGACGGTACTCGTAACCGGGCATGGCACGCGACAAGGTGCCATCGGCGGCGAAGAAGTCGCCGCTGCTGGGGTCTTCACGCGGACGTCGCGGTTTCATGCCTTCCCGGGGCGCTGCATCCAGGCATGACCTATAGCACGGTTGACGAAAACCCGCCCACGGGTCAGGATGCGGCGCAGGGAGGATCGATGAACAACGAGGCCGAACGCATCGCCATCGTACTGGCCGGGGGTTCGGGGTTGCGACTGGGCGCGGACGTGCCCAAGGCCTTTGTGCCCCTTCTTGGACGGCCTTTGCTGTGGCGATCGGTGTGGGCACTGGTGAAAGCCGCGGCCCCGGATCGCGTGGTCGTGGTCGTGCCCGATGGGCAGGTCAGGTCAGCGCAAGAGGCCCTCGATGACATCGAGCCCCGTCCCGAGGTGGTGATCGGCGGTGCAACCCGGATGCGCAGCTTGGAACAGGCCCTCGCCGCGTGCGGTGCAGACCCGCTTGCGATCGCGTTCGTTCACGATGCTGCGCGGCCCTTCGTGTCGCCCGATGTGGTTGGCCGGTTGCTTGCGGCAATCGGGTCGAATGGGGTGGACGCCGCAATCCCGGTGACCATGCCGGCGCAGACTGCGAAATGGCTGACGCCCGGGGGGGGCGAAGTGGTGCTGACGCTCGAACGTGGGCGGGTTGCCTTGGCCGAAACCCCCCAAGCGGTGCGGCTTGGACGTCTGCGCGAGGGGCTCGATCAGGCCTTGTCGTGCGGCTTCGAGGCCCCGGACGAGGCCTCGCTGATCGAGCGGATCGGGGGCATGGTGCGGGTTGTCGATGGGGGCCGTTCAAGTCTCAAGGTCACGTGGCCCGAGGACCTGCGTGCCGCCGAGTTGCAGGCTCAAAGCGAGGAGTAGGGGCATCATGACGACCAACGAAAGCATTTCCGGGATCCGGATCGGGCAGGGCGTGGACATGCATCGCCTGGTGCCCGGGGGTCCGCTGCACCTGGGCGGCGTGGTGATTCCCTACGATCTGCATCTGGACGGACATTCGGATGCGGACGTGGTGGCTCACGCCATCGCCGACGCCCTGCTGTCCGCAGCGGGTCACGGAGACCTCGGGACCCTGCTGCCCGCGGACGACCCTTCTACGGCGGGCATCAGCGGCGCGCAGGTACTGTCGCGGGTGGCCGAGGTTTTGGCCTTTCGCGGCGCCCGGGTGGTGAATGTGGATTGTTCGGTCGTGTGCGATTCGCCCCCGCTGGCGCGCTACGTACCGGACATGGTCGATGCCATGGCCGAGGCCCTCGGGGTTTCCCGGTCCAACCTGAGCATCAAACCGCGCCACGCCGAGGGCCTGGGCTTTGTGGGGCGTGACGAAGGGGTTTTTGCCCTGGCCGTGGCTCTGATCGCGTTCGATTGCAGGGCTTGACGCCCGCCCACAACAGCCCCATGGATCTGAGGCTCGGGGTCGGTGACAGGAGGAATCCATGGACATGTCGGCAGGGGCGGTATTCGTGGCGGGGCTCTTGACGTTCCTGTCGCCCTGCGTGCTTCCCGTGGTGCCCATCTACCTGTCGATCCTGGCCGGGGAGGGGACGCCCGGCAACTCGTCGCGGTGGCGCGTTCTGGCGGCCACGGCCACGTTCGTGCTGGGATTCTCCCTGGTGTTCGTGCTGCTCGGCCTTTCGAGCACCGCAATCGGGGCGTTGCTGGTGCGTCACAAACTGCTGCTTCAACAGATTGGGGGCGTGGTCGTGGTGCTTCTGGGACTGCGTTTCCTGGGCTGGCTGCGCATTCCCGGCCTCGAGGGAAGCGGGGCTGCCGGTCTTGCGAAGCCGCGGACCCGATTTCATTTTCTCAACACCTTCCTGCTGGGCATCCTGTTCGCCTTGGCCTGGAGCCCCTGCATCGGGTCCGTGCTGGGGGCGGTGCTTACCTACACCGCGCTGGCCACGTCGAACGCCCTTGAAGGCATGGGCCTGCTGGCCCTGTATTCCCTGGGCTTCGCGGTTCCTCTGCTGATTCTGGCGGCGTTTGCGGGTCCGGCCCTGTCTTGGCTGCGCCGGGCAAAGCGCTTCATGCCCATGTTCGAGCGCGTGACCGGGGCCATGCTGATCGCGATCGGCCTGCTGCTGGTCACGGATCAGTTGGGGGTGCTCGATCTTCCGGGCAGCGACATGCCCGCGACAGCCCTGGTTGCGGCACCGACGGTCGTGGATGAAGCGGTGGTCGACGGGGCCGGGGCGTGCAGTGAGGATGGTGCGTCCCAGTGCGGGGTGTCCGAGCCCGTGGCCATGCCCACGCTGATCGAGTTCTATTCACCGTCGTGCACCATCTGCATGCAGATGATCCCCACGATGAACGCACTCAAGAACGACTGTCGCGGGCGGGGGGTTCGCATTCGGCAGGTGGACGTGTCCACGCCCGAGGGACGTCTGCTCGCCCGGCAGAACAACGTTCGCGGCATTCCAGTGTTCTTGTTCCTCGACGCCGAGGGACGCGAATCCGCGCGCCTGGTGGGTATGCAGAAGCTCGAAGCGCTCGAACGCCAGATCAGCGTGCTGACCGGCGAAGAATGCGAAGGCTACCGCAGACTGCCGGAATTGTAGAAGGTCCTGGCCCTGCCGGTGCCGCATCCACCCATGCGTTCACGGACGGTGTGGCTTCTCGGTTAGCAGGCGGCACAACACCCCGATCACCAGTGTCTGAGCATGGGCGGGGCCGCGCTTGGCCTGTATCTCCATCCCAGGCACGTCCTTGAGGAAGGCCTGTAAGTCCGCGGTTCGAAAGCGGCCGGATGCGGTGCGCAGACGTTCCCACTGGAATGCGAACCGGATCCCCAGGCGCTCCATGGCATCCTGATCCGTGACCCGGGATGCCACGAGTTCGCGTGCGAGCAGCAGTTGTCGGGCCAACCGGGTGATCCCCGACAATACCCGCATGGCGTTGGCCGACGAACCTTCGAGTTCGTGCAGCACCACCTTCAGCGCCTTCTGCAGATCCCGCGCCCCGATGGCATCGTCGAGTTCCCAGGGTGGCGCCTTGCGCGTGCGGGTCACCAGACCGCGAAGGTCGTCCTCGCCGATGCGGCCCCCCGTCCCCCGAAACGTGGTGAAGGTCTCGATCGCTGATGCGATGGCGGCACGATCGGTACCAACGAGGTCCACCAACACCTGCGCCGCATGCGGGTCCAGCACCAGACCGGCGTCGCGCGCGGCATCGATGGCCAGACGCACGGCCACGGGTTCGCGCACGTCCGCCACCGTGATCACGCGGCCTACCGCGGCCACGGCCTTGCCGAGCCCGGTCTTTTCGGCCTTGCGGTCCCCGAACAGTGCCAATCGCAGGTGAAACGGCGGGTCGGCCAGGAACCGCTTCAGGGCTTCCGGGGCCTTGGCCGCGTCGCAATTGGCGATCGAGACGACGAACCCATCGCCGAACAGAGGCACGTTGGCGCCCAGATCCGCCAACCGTTCCCAGACCTCATCTTTCTGGGTGGCGACATCCATGCGCACCATGGACACGGGCGAACAGTGCCGGCGCAGGGCTTCGGCCAGCACCTCTTCGATTCCCTCGCGCGCGGCATCGTCACCGCCGGCCAGCAGGACCACGGGAACCTGCGCACCTTTGGCAATCGCCTCGCGCAGGGCCTCGACTTCACCGATCCGCATCGATGCCTCCTAGAACGTGGTTCGCAACCCGGCCAGTGCGGTGTCGCTGGGCGCGTAACGACCGCGGTCCTTCCCCGAATCCACGATATCCAGATCGCGCGAGTAGCTGGCAAACAGGCCGAATCGGGGCGTGGCAGACCATGTGAGAATCGACGCGAACACGAAGCGCGCCGGGTTCAGCAACGCATCCCAGTCGGAAAGCCCCCGTTCGATCGCATGCATGGCGACTTCCACGTCACGTCCGATCCGCAGGGTCAGGCCCGCGGATACCTGCGAAAACGCGGTTGCACGGTCCAGATCCACCAGGGTCCACCACGAGAATCGGTCCTTCCAGGCCATCGACAGGCCCAGACGGAGTCCATCGCGGGCATCCAGCAGTTCGCGTACGGCGGCCAGTCGCGGCTTGCTTCCGAAGGCATGCCGCTCGGCCATGTAGAGCGTATCGAAGCCGGGGCTGACGTAGTGATCACCCAGGCGCTTCCACTCGCCGAGCACGCCGAATCGAAGATCGTGCGTGGGGCGGACGTCCACACCGAGGCCCGCGTGCACACCCGTGCCGCGGTCGAACAGCGACCACGCCCCGTAAGGCGTGACGTCGACCGAACTCGTGTGCACCACCATCCAGCGCAAATCCACGCCGGCGCCCATCAGTCCCTCGGTTGACGATTGCGGCAGGCCGTGATCGGTCATGCGAACCGGACCGCTCACCAGATGATGCCAGGCCACGGGGGCAGCGAGGTCGCCGGCCAGGGTGCAACCGACCTCGAGCCGTCCCAGGAAGCCGCGCTGGCTCACGGGCCAGAAAGGACGCACGAACCAGCGTCCACCCAGGACCTGCGGGTCCAGAAAGGAATCCAAGAAAGCATCGACGCCGATCAGGTCCCCGTGGGCGTGCAACGTGACCCCGGTGCGGAAGTGGTCCGGGTCCACGGTGGAATGGAAATGCGAGACCAGATTGCCCGCGCCCAGGGTGAATCCGTTGACCGTCCCGAGCCGGGCCTCAATGCGTCCCTGCAGGCCGGTCCACGAAGCCTCCGCCACGATGCGGCCGAAGTCCGCGACCTCGTCCCAATCCTCGGCCCGCAGACCGTTCGGATCGAAACGCAACGGGGCTCCGACGATCACGCGAGTGGAACTGCCTTGATAGGCCAGAAAGACATCCGTTCCGAACACGGCATCGCGATGCACCACGCCACCGATTGCGGCCACGAACAAGTCGAAGCCCGAGCCCAAGGCCTTGGCAGGGTGGGGGGTACAGCAACACGCCAGGAGAATCAGAAGCACCCGGTAACGCTGCCAGGGGACACCCATCATGGGCGCATTGTAGCACCGAGCACGTCAATGGCCACCTGGGGTGCGTCGGTTCCTTCGACCCCGAACCAATGGCGTCCCGGCGACAGCAGCCAGCGACAGGGCTGGTCGGCCTCGCAGATCGGGCCCGGGCGGCCGTCGACCGTGAATCGAACGGGGTGTCCGTCGGACCCGGTCGACCGCAGGGCAAGCGTCCTGGCACGATCGGGCACCGAGGGGTCAATGAGATAGGTTTCGCCGTGGCGGGGCGAAAGGATGCGCACGTTCGTGCGAACGGTTTCGCCGCTTGGGGACGGACAACGTGGCGACCACTGCGTGGGAGCCACGTCCAGACCGGCGCCGCGCGCATAGGCACCGAACTCACCACCGGATCCCATGGTATGGCGAGTCCGCGTGGATGGCATGGGGCACTCGGGCCCAGCAAGCCATCCGTTGTACGCGTCCACGCGGGTTGCCACGTGCAGTGGACATGCGGGGATCACCGCGTCTTTCCGATGCCACTCGCGCACCCGGCCGGGGCAGGCCGCTTGGGGAAGGCCCCCGGACAACGGGCAGACCTCTTGTTGCACGTATTGCTCTGGGGGTGCGAACCATGTGCCGGCACGTTCCTCGTGCAGGCGCAACATCACGCGCCGCAACACCGGGGCCGCACCCTGCAGACCCCACAAATTCCCCATTGAGCCGCCCCGCATGTTTCCCACCCAGACACCGACCGTCCAGTCGGGGGTGAAGCCCACGCACCAGGAATCCCGGTGGTCCGACGAGGTCCCGGTCTTGACCGCCACGGGAAATGGCAGGCGCAGGGTGCCCCCGCGTCCGAACGTGAGTCCCCGGGCCTGCGGGTCGGCCAGGATGTCCGCGATCAGTCGGGTCGTGGCTTCGTCGAACACGCGGATTCCCGTTTCGGCCCGCGGCACCAAAGTGAGGGGCCGATATGTCCCGCCCCGGGCCAGGGTGGCGTATGCCCCAACCAGGGACGTCAGGCGTACCGGCGCATCCCCAAGCACTAGGCCGAGCCCGTAGGCATCCGGACCGAGCATGAGTTCCGAAAAGCCCAACTCGCGCAAACGTGCAAGGAACGGCGCGACACCAATCCGCTCGAGAAGTCTTACCGCGGGGATGTTGAGCGAGGACGCCAGGGCTTCGCGCAGGCGCACCGGCCCGCGGAATCGCCCGTCATGGTCATCGGGTTGCCAGGCCGCGCCTCCCGTCTGAACGAAGGTCGATGGTACGTCGGCCAACAGATCCGATGGGGATGCCCCGCGTTCCAGGGCCATGGCGAACAAAAACGGCTTCAGCGTCGAGCCTGGCATGCGCGGCGAAGTGGCTGCGTTGACCTGTCCATCGGCCGTCGCATCGAAGAAATCCCGCGATCCGACCATGGCGAGGATTTCGCCGCTGTGCGAATTCGCGATCACCACGGCACCGTTCTCGATGTCCGGGCGGTCGAGGTCCGCAAGATGGCCCCGCAGCACCTCTTCGGCCATGGCCTGCAGATGGGCATCGAGCGTGGTCGCAAGTTCAGCCGGGGCATGCGGTTCGCGCCTTGCGACCTGCAGAAGGGCCGTGGTGGCATGAGGGGCCAAAAACGGGGATCGGGGCTCTTGCGGCGTTGGGGGAATGGCCAGGGCCAGGGCATGATCAGCATCGCTCAGCGCGCCGTCCTGATGCAGGGCATCGATGACCATCCGGGCCCGCGACCCGATCGCGTCCGGGCGCACCATGGGGTCCAGGAACGACGGGGCCCGGATGACCACGGCCAGCATCGAGGCTTCGGCCGCACTGAGGCGCGAGGCATCCTTGTCGAAGTAGCCTTGCGCCGCGGCCTCGATGCCCCGGATGCGGTGTCCGAACGGCACGCGGGTCAGATAGCGTTCGAGGATTTCGGCCTTGTCCATGCGTCGCTCCAGGCGCAGGGCGCACGTGGCGGCCTCGATGCGGCCTGACAGGGTCCGTGGTAACGATAGGGTCATTCGGCAATACTGTTCGGTGATCGTGGAGGCCCCGGACACGATCCTGCCAGCCACGACGTTCTGCCAGGCCGCGCGCAGCATGGCGATCGGGTCGATTCCGGGGTGGTCGAAGAAACGACGATCCTCGGAACGCACGAACGCGGCGGGCACGAAATGCGGAAGATTAACGAGGCTGACGGGCCTTCCATGGGCGTCCTGCAGCGGTACGTCGCGCAGCAGGGTGCCGTGGCGATCGAGGATGTTGATCGATGACGAAGGCGGCGCCAGGACCTCGGGCGGCAAGGGCCACAGACGCAGCAAGACCCATCCGGCCGCGGTTGCCAGCGCGATCAGCGCGATCCGGCGCGGCCATGGGCGCCGATCAGCGAATCTCGAACACCGTTGCATCGCTACTTCCAAAGGTCTCGGGTGCATACATTTCCTCGGCGTAGGCTGCCGGGAACGCGAAGGTCCCGGGGATCACGGCACGAGCGGGGATCAGCCAGCGATGCACGCCCGCATCGAGTTTGTCCACGTAGCACAATACGCGGTCCTGCAGGAACGCCTGGTGTACGCAGGGTAGGGTGGGGGACCCGAACGCCAGGCGTTCGAGCTTGCGTCGCAGGGCCTCGGACGAGGTCACGAACTCGAGGTTGACCGGCGACAGTCCCGCGGGCACGGGTACGTCCACGATCAAGTGGCGCAGGGGTGTCGGGGTGGCGAGGGAAAGCGCCAGGACGACCGCCTCGCCGCGCCTGGCCGCGGTGACGGGTTCGAGGTCCGGGGTCGTGACTACCCGCGTGACCTGGATGCCCTGATCGCGCGCCGGCTTTGGCCCTGGGATGCTGGTGCGCAGACGGATGGCGTAATGCATGTGGCCGATGCCTTCGCGCGCAAGGGTCACGGGTGCCACCTGACCGAGCGGCAGGGTCCACGTGGGCGCCTGGACAACCGCTGCGCTCAGGTCCCTGCCGTGGAAGGTCCAGGTCGCCAACGGGGTGTCGCCGACCCACGGGGTCAGGCGGAAGTCCGGCACGGTGCGTTCGCGCGCTGAGTACCATTCGGTCAGGGCCAGCAGGGCCAGTCCGTTCTCGTGAGTGGTTTGCCAGCGTCCATCGGATCGCACGGCCATGAGGTGGGCCACGAGCCCCGCAAGCAGAGGCGAATCGGGCCGCGCCGCGGTCAGCGCGAGGATTGCCGCGGCCGTGGTGGCTACGTCGCCTCGCGCCAGTCCCTGGTAACGTTGCTGGGTATCCGCCTCCGGAAACAGAACCTCCGAGGCCTTGACGGCCACACCGGCAGTGATGTCCCGTACCAGGGAGTCGACCAGGTCTTCCTGGCCCGGAAGGCCGGCCACGGCCGCGAGCAGGAAGGATTTGGAAACACGTCCCAGGCGGCTTCGCTCGGACGCGATCACGGGGATGATGTCTGCGATCGGTTCCTTCTGGGATCCGAGCACCCACACGACGAAGGCCGCCTCGTCCGCAGAGAGCGGGGGCACGCGCTTATCGTCAGGTCGCCGGCGCAGCGCGGTACCGAGCCACTGCCGGGCCTCGGACAGGACCCGATCGTCGACCCGGAACCCGGACTTTTGGGCAAGGCCTGCCACGTGCAGCACGTAGGCGGTCAGATAAGGGTCCGCCGAGGTTGGCCGCATGTCCGCCCACCACCGAAAGCCGCCCTCGTGGACCTGGAAGGTGGGCAGGGCGTCGAGGGTCTTTTGGACCGCGGCGCGCAGATCGTCGGTGAGCCCGAATCCGAAGTCCTGCGCCAAGTCCCCCATCAGGATGATCGGCAGCAGTCGGGAGGCCTGCTGTTCGAGGCATCCGTAAGGGTATTCGAGCAGGTAGCGGGATGCCTCGGACAAACCCACCAGGGCGGTCGATGAGGCGGTGATCGAAAGTCCCCCGACGTCGGGCGCGGCGCCGCTGGGGAAGGCCACGGGTTCGATGACCTGGGCCTCGGCCTCGCCGGTCACCGCAACGGTCAGAACACGATCGCGTCGGAGCGCTTCGATCGGAATCTCGATGGCATCGGACACGGTGCCGAGCGTCGCCTTGAGGCGGATGATGCCCGTGCCTGCCTGGACCGCGTGCAGATCGAACCGGGCCTCGCCGGGCCGGGTCTCGCCAACGTCCACGGTCTGTTCGAGCGGGGAGGTTGCAGACAGAATGCCCTCGGCCTCGAGGGTTACTCGGGCCGTGCCTTCGACCCCCGGACTGCCGTGGACGAACGCCGCGAGTTGGAAGCGATCGCCTGCTTCCAGGAACGGGGGCACCGATGGCCGGACCATGAGCGGGCGGTTCACGGTGAAGGCGCTGCTGGTGGCCCCGAAACGGGCCTCGGGCGCGGCGGCCACGGCCATCAATCGGAAGCGGGTAAGGTTGTCGGGGGCCGCGAACCGGACGGTCGCACGACCGTTGTCATCGGTCAGGATCGACGGGTCGTAGAACGCGACGGCCACGAAGTCCCGTCGCAGCTCGCTGCCCCCGTCGCCGCCGTCATCGCTCTTGTCCCCGTACAAATCCTTGCGAAACAGCAGATGGTGGGACTGCGCGGTGCGGACCGCGTTGTTCAAGGGGGCGAACATGATGTCGAAGGGGTCTCTCAGGACATACCCGGTGAGGTCCAGGATGGCGGCATCCACGGCCATCAGCAGGACCTGGGCCTTCACGGGGCGTCCGTCTGCGTCACGCACTTCGATGTCGACCTGGACCGGGTCCTTCGGGCGCACCTGCGGGGTCGGGGTCGACAACGTGACCGCCAGATGGTTGGACGCGGGGCTGACGGCCAGACGGATGGCCCCGAGCCGGGCGGCCGGGGCGCCCAGGTCGGGAAGGTCCGCGTCGATGGGCGGCATGGGCGAAGTCCTTCCCTGCACCACGACGGCGGCCACGGAAACGTTCGGTACGGCCTCGGGGCCGACGGGGATGTCCACGCTGGTGCTGGTCCCGTTCAGGGCGATGACCTTCTGCCAGGTGACGGTCTGGCGTTCGATCGTGACCAGGGCATGACCGCGCGGGAACGGCGATTGGATCAAGATGCGAGCGGTCTCGCCCGGGGCGTACTGAGCCTTGTCGGCCGTCAGGCGCACGCGGCTGTCGTCGGATGCCTCCCAAGGCCCGTCGCCCGGGCCGATGGCGTGGAAGGCCGCCTCGGTGGTCACCCGTTGGCCCTGTGCGTCCACGGCAGCGAGGCTGAAGACGAAGAGCCCGGCACGATCCGGAACAAAAGTTACGGTGCCCGTGCCGTTCATCAGGGGCATGACCTCGCGGTGCAACGGCGTGTCCACGCTCTCGCTGACCGAGTACCAGTAGTTGGTGCCCACGCCCTTCTTGCGCACCGTGTGCCACTCACGGCGCGACACCGTGACGTCGACCGAGGCCAGGGAATGGGCCGCGCCCTCCGGGGTCACGGCCACGACGTCGAGGCGGTTGTCGCGATGGACGTCCACGAAGAAGGACCGCATCCTGGTGCCCAGATAGAACTGCGCGGGATGGACCATGGCGGTAGCCAGGGCCGAAATGGTCCGCCCCGTGGTGTCCTGGACCTCGCCTTCGAACTCGAGGCGAACCGGACGTCGAAACGGCGGGACTTGCAGTTGCTCGAATCGCGCGGTTCCCGTGGCATCCGCAGTCGTATCGTCCGTGGCGCCGGTGCGCGTTCCCGAAGCATCGCGGCCGAATTCGTCGTCGAACCGAAAGCCGGGGTAGCCGGGGGGGGCGTAATCGGTCACTGCCCAGGACCAGATGGCCTTGACGGGTGCCCGTGCCATGGGGGCTCCGAAGTAGTACGAGCCCAGCACGGTCGAGGCGGCTTGGTCCCCGCGAATGTAGTGTGGACGATTCAGCGATGCGGTCACCTTGAATTCCGGGACCTCGAAGAACTGGACCGCAAAGGGCGCCGATGATACCGGACGGACGCGATGGGGCAGGATCAACGCCGCCTGCCAGAAGCCGTGACGTGCGCCGGTCGGGACGGTGTACGTGGCATCGAAAGCCCCGAAGGCATCGAAGAACACGGGCATGATCGCCTCGGCCTCGCGCCGCGATCCGAAATCCCCGGAAGAGGGCGCCCGGATGCGGATGGTTCCGGTGCCGCCGGGAACGCAACGGGGGCCGTCTGCCGTCATCTGGCGCACCCAGCCCTTGATGCGCACGGTCTCGCCCTCGCGGTACACGTCACGGTCGAGCACGAGGCTCGCGCGCCAATGGTCGTCCCCGCCCTCGCTCCATTCGCGGCTTTCCCAGTCCTGCAGTGCCCCCGACAGGGGCAGAACGAGGGTGTCGTCACCCGATTCGACCACCACAAAGAGGTCATCGAGCGGTGTCGCGAGGTCTTCGTACCAGGGGTCATCATCATCGGTACTGGGTTCGTCCGCGCTGGGCGAGGGGCTACGATCGATCGGCAACAGGCTTGCAACCAAGGCCGTGGCGCCATGGGCCTGCACGCGGCCGTCCGCCCCGGTCGTCTTCTCCCACAGCACGCGGTCGCTGCGGCTGCGGATCTGCACGCGGGCATTCGGAACGGGCTGTCCGGTGGACAGTGACGTGACCCACAGCAAGGAATCCGAGTCCGCCACCTTGGCCGTGACCGCAAGGTCCGTGAACTGGACCAGTCCCGAGAGTTGCGCGTCGCCGGGCCTGGACGCAAAGTGGAAGGCGGACCTGGCCCGATACAGCACCGGTCCCATGCGCCCTGGGGGCAACACCTGCGATACATCGAGAGACACGGTTTCCTCGCGGTCGATCAACGCACGCAGGGCGGGTTCGAGGACCTGCATCTGGACGGGCAGCAGCGACAGGTCGGAATCAACGGTCTGGGATGCCACGAGGGCACGGACCAGATGCGACCGGGGAACGGTGGCGACCTCGGCACGCAAGAATGCCGCATTCAGGACCCGAAACGGCAGCAGGCGCGGTCCGGCGGTCTCGATGATGTTCCCCGAAAAGCCGCGTGCCAGAAAGGGACGGCGGTGTCCGAAGGAAAACGTCAGGTTTTCGGGATGGTCCAGGGTCTGCCCGTGAACATCGGTCATTTCCCCGGGCAGGGTCAACCGGTGGGTGCCGCCGCCCGCATCTGCGATCGGCACATGGTGCAGGCGCGAACACCCTGCCCATTGGAGTTGCTGCGGGTCGAGCGGGCTTTGAGGTTGGTCGTCGACGAGCACGCGTGCCCGGAACTCGACTTCGCAGACGGGGGTTGTGAACTCGATCTGCACGAAGGTGTTGTCCGGGTCGCACGCCGTGGTGCACGACTGCGAAGCGACCCGCAGGGGGCCGTAGGTGCGAAAGGCGCCCTGCAGCGATTTGGTCGAAGGTAGGGGACCGAGTCGCCCGATCAGGCCGGCAGGCACCTCGAGGTCGAATGCGGTGTCCAGCGGCAGGGCTTCTGCGGGCCGCAGCGCGATGAGGTGGCCGCTCTGCCAGGCTGCCTCGTCCGAGGGGGCACCAAGGCCCTGGGCCAGGGCTGCCCGCTCGTCGGGCGTGGCGGGCACGGACGCCCGAACGCGCACCACTCGATTTTGGCGGTCGTGCACCCGGAACCGGGCCACGCGCTCGAGTGCCGAGGGCGCCACGGGCTGATCGAAGGCCACCACGAAGGTCTGCAGCGGGATGCAGGGGTCTTCGGAGGGGCCGTGGATGCGCAGCGGCTCAGGACGAGGCGTCTCGAAGTTGGCCGTGAAGTCGCGCCCCAGGGCGAGGCCAGTCGGGGCCGTGGCATGGGCAGGCACTCGGACCGCATACGAGGTTGCGTAGCGCAAGGGGGACTGCGGGACCAGCACGGCGATGCGGGTGCCGACCCAGTAGCCCCGGCCCAACACGGGCGGATCGAGTTCGATGGGTACGCCCTGTGCATTCGGGTCTGCGCCAAGTGCCACCATAGGCTGGTCGAAGATCGCGACGATCTGGGTGGGCAGGGCATCGAGCGGACCGCTTGGGGACAAAAAGCGGACCTGCGGGCCTGACGGATGCGAGGCGGCATCCGGCGGGATAAGGTCCGATAACACCGGGGAGCCCGAAGAGGGCCCGATAGGGACGGGACCATCCGGTGAACAGGAGAGCAACGGCGCGAACGCGGCCGACAGGATCATCAGCACGTGCATCGGAAGGCGGCGTGCCGGATGCAGGCGCATTGAATGCAGGTGCATGGGATGCAGGTGCATGGGATGCAGGTGCATTGGAAGTTCCTCGCAGGGGTCTGTCAATCTGTTTAGCAGAAGGCTGGCCAGGCGTCCACCCCAAATCCACCGCCTGGGTATTTGAGGGGTGCGTCAACGGGTCTTGGTGTTCATTCTGGGGTCGGCCGAGGGGTCGGCTTACCCCTGGATGAGGAGGAAGTGGGCAGGGACGCCTGTTTTGGGGTCGTTCCGGCCCATTTCGGGCGCACTCATCCGTCCATCAGCGGGGCCTCCTGGTTTTTTTCGTACCGTTCCCCCGGGTGTCTATCCCGTGGGGACCGGTACCAGGGATGCAATTCTGCATCGGACCTCCAAAAGAAAGCGGGCCATGGGTTGCCACTGGGTCAGGCGGATGACCAGACGCCGGGCATGTTCCAGGACCCGGCCGGGCAGATTGATGAGAGCGAAGCGAATGGCCTTCATCCGCTTGTTCATCCAGTTGCCCCGCAGCACGTGGCGCTTCATGATGGCGTTGAGGTTATGGGCCAGCACGGTGATCCACCACCACGCGGCGTTCGCGCCGAAATGCTGCGACGGAAAGTGTCCGCCCGCGAGGTCGTTCTTCAGGACGGCATGCGCCTCTTCGCTCTTGCCACACCGCTCGTGCAGCCAGCGGATCAGCCGTTCTCCCTCCCAGTCCATGTTCGTGACGATGCCAAAGACCTTGTACTTGGCCCCCACCATCCGCATCGTTGGGAAGGGCAATTCCTTTTGGGACTCCATCCCCGGCAGTTCCTGCTCCAGCATCGGCTCGCGGGTCGCCAGATACCGGTATTCGAGACCGGTCCGCTTCTTGGCGATGTCGCTGGGTACGAAGCAGACCTCGGCCCATTCCAGGTCCGCCTCCACGGTTCGGCCGTGCACCACCCGATAAGTCTTGTGCCACGCTTCTTCCGGCACCTCGGCCACGGCCCTCTTGAATTCCGTTGTCACGTCGCTGGAGAAGGCAAATTCGATGCGGCCGAAACGTTCGTTCTTGCCCTGGTCAAGATACCGTAGCAGTTCATGCTGATATCCCGCCGTGTCCGATCGGGCCCGCACCTTCTTCACCTGGGCTGGTAGTTGACTCAGCGCTTCCTCGAAGACCCGCCGTTGCTCATATCCCGCCGGCACGTTCCCATCCCGAAACTCCGTGTGGACCATCAGCCCCTGCTCCGCCCAGCAGACGTTCAGCGGCTGATACGCCTTCACGTGCTTGTAGCAGTATCGCGCACTGGCCTTCGTCGTCTTGGAGATCGTCGCATCCGTGTCCAGCGTGGCCAGCTCGCTCGCCCCTTGCGCCGCCGCAAATGCCAGCAGGTCCCGGTTCACCCGCGACAAGCCTCGCAATGCCTTGTTCGGCGCCGGTATGAATGCTTTCGGTGCATCCGGCTTTTGCCCCAACTGCTCCCGCAAGACTTCCTGCTTCGGATCGTGGAACTTCTCCAGATACCGGAACGTTGCCGAGGAAGACGGCACCACCCGACACCGTTCCTTCCTCCACCGCCGCTCCATCTCCCGCCGCTCTCGCCGCGACAGTCCCCAATGCTCCGACCGCCTCAGAATCCGCCCGAAGCCTTCGTCCGCCTCCAGTGTCTTCAGATCCTCCACGCAGTTCCCGCCCGCGATGTTCAGCAACACCAGCGACATCAGTATCTGGCTGTCCGTCCACCCCTGTCTTCCGCACCGCACCTTCACGTGCTCTTCGATGCTCTCTCTCAGCCCCATCACCGCGGCCAACTCGAGATACACCGGCAATCCCGCCAGTGCCGTCAACCCGCTCGAACCACCCTCAATTTCGTACTGGAAAGGAAGCGCGCCTTGCTGCATGATCACTTCACCCCGTTGGTGATTATCCCCTACGCAAGGACAATCTTAACCCTTTGAGATCAAAGGGACAACGGGGTTTCTTCATCTTTCTGATGGGGAATCAGGGAAGAACTCGGACGGGTCCACGGGCTTCTTTTCGACACCGTTGTCCGTGGTTGCAAGCAGTTGTTCGAGTCTTGCGGACGCTCCGTCGAGCATGGTCTGCGCCGCGTTCTGAAGCTCGATGCCTCGGGAAAAGAGGGTCAGCGAATCCTCGAGAGGCAGGTTACCTTTCTCGAGACGCTCGACCACGGTGGTCAGTTCCCCGAGGATCTGCTCGAACGTGAACTCCTTCGGGTCCGACGTCTTTTCGGTCCCGTCCGCCGCCATGTCGGTATTCTTCATTGGTCGAACCCCCATCCTCGGCGAAAGACCCGATAGTCGATCGTTGGAAACAGGCTATCCCGCCACTCGAGCGTCCCGAGCCATGCCTCGTCAATACGGTCGGTGCGGATCTGCTCGGCGAGCCGGTTGAAGCGCAGGACGTGTTCTCGCACCCGCTTGTGCGCGTAGTCCACCATGGTCCCGGTGGTCACGATGAACGGCCAGTCCGACGACTGCGCCAACAGGAGTTCGCGAGCGCACTGATTGAGTGCCCGCCTCTGCAATCCCTGCGCGTCCGGGTAGAAGTCGCAAAGGTGAACCATCTCGTCGGCGGCATGGAACAGGTGCCGGTACATGTAGTCGTTCTTGTCGTTGACCCAGACTTCGAAGTAGCCCTTGTCGCCCCATGAGCCCGTGGCCGGCACCGCGACCTGTTGGGTCGGATGGCTGCCGAGATACTTCGAAAACGTGGTGAACTCGAACACGTTCTGGTCGAACGCGGTCTTTCTGAACAGCATTTCGATGAAGTCCGGGCCTTCGTACCACCAGTGCCCGAACAGTTCCGCGTCGTAGGGGGCCACGATGATCGGCGGCCGACCGAGCACGCCGGCAAGGTGTTCGACCTGCTTTTCGCGGTTGAACATGAAGTTCGCTGCGTGAGCGGCCACACGTGCCATGGCCTCGCCGCGCATGTAGGGCTTCTTCTGCGACAGATCCACGTCGCCCGTGATGCGGTAGTACTTCAGGCCCGTCTGCTTGCGCAGCCCGTTCGGCTGCACGAACTCGCGCACCAGTTCGAACGGATTGTCGTAGCCCACGTCACGGTAGAATTCCCGGTAGTAGGCGTCGCCCGGGTACCCTTCCTTGCTGCTCCACACCTGCTTGCTGGACTCCGCGTCGCGCCCGAACGCTGCCACGCCCGCGGGCGTGAACACCGGGGCATAGACCCCGTGGATCGGCGTGGGGTTCGCGAACTGCATGCAATGCGTGTCCACGATGAAGTATCGGATGTCTTCGTCGGCGAGGTATTCTTCGACCCCTTCGTAGTACCCGCACTCGGGCAGCCAGATCCCCTTGGGCCGCCGGCCGAAGTGCCGTTCGTATTCCTGGGCACCGATGCGCACCTGGGCCCGCACGGACTCCGGATTGGCCCGCAAGGCCGGCAGCAGACCATGTGTGGCCGCGCAGGTCATGAGCTCCAGATGTCCGGTATCGGCCATGCGGCGCAGCGCACCCACCAGGTCGCACCCATAGCGGTTCACGTACAGGTCGTTCAGGAATGCGAGGCGTTCCTCGTAGAAACGAGTCACGGGCCCGAATTCGGGGTCCCCCGACCGACGGGCCGCCTCGCGGGTGGCCAGCGTCAAACTGCGGTCGATGTATCGTCGCAGGCGTGCGACGTGGTGCGGGTCCTCCATCATGGCCGCCAACGTTGGCGTCACCACCATGTTCAGCGAGAACGGCACTTCGTCGGCGACCAGGCGCTCCATCATGGCCAGCAGCGGCAGGTACGTTTCGACCACGGCCTCGAAGTACCAGTCCTCCTCGAGGAAGTCGTCGTACTCGGGGTGTTTCACGAACGGCAGGTGCGCGTGCAGTAACAGTGAAACGTAACCTTTGCTCATGTCACCCCTGCCCTTGCAAGAAAATCATCGATGGAGGATCGAGGAACTGGGTCCTGCCACGCCGAAGAGGCGCCGGTATTCGGCTTCGGTCAGAAGGCGGCCCTCCATGTTCAGATAGGAACCTCCCGCCAGATGTCCCCGACGCTTGAGCACACGCAGCGGGACATCGAACGGCACGGTCATGAAATAGGGCGTACCCGGACGGGGCCGCGAAACCGGAATGCGGGTCCGCTCGGATCGCAGCATCAAGGCATAGCGCCCACCCTGGGCCTGAAGGCCAAGCTCCGCGACCAGAAACACATCCTGAGAGGGCGCATGGGCGTAGTAGCGACTGCCCGTGGACTCGACCGGCACGTCGGCCACCTTCACCCACTTCGACCCGTCCTCGGTGTACAGGCGAAGGACCATGGCGCCCCCGGCAGCCTGCTGTGCGGCACGCTGGTAGGTTTCGTCGGTCAGTTCCCAGTAGATGAAGATCCAGTCCGGGTCGCGCGGCACCATGACCAAGCGGTCCTCTGCATAGGCCCCGGGCAGGTTGCCCAGGTTTTCATTCGGGATGGCAGGCTCTACGCCGATGTTGTATTTCGCGGCCGTGACCTCACGGGTGGAGGCAGCGGGCGTCGTCGAAGCCTCGCTTTTGTGCACGGCCGGCCCCGGGGTCGTCACCGTGGGGGCCTTGGACCCCCTGGTTGATGTCTTGGCCTTGCGGTTGTCCTTTGCCAATACCGTCCGCTTGGCGGTCGTCTTCAAAGCCGTTTTCGGAGCCGTTGCCGAAGTCTTCGGGGCCGGTTTCGGGGTCGCCTTGGGCGCCTTTTTCCCGGCAGGCCCGCGCTGCGCCTCCAGAACCGCAACGAGGTCTGCCTTGCGCATGGCGGTGGTTCCGGAAATGCCAGTTTCCTTGGCCAGGGCCCGGAGCTCGATAACCGTCATGTTCTCGAAATCGGCCATGGTTTCCTCCTGATGCCCGCAAACCGAGGTGCCGGGGACTTTTAGCACCTCCCCTGCCGCAAGTCAATGGACTTGCACAGCTCGCGGTCGCGGATGAAGCTCGCCTGTGCCGTCATATTAGACTTCCAAGCTCCCTAAAACAAGGGGGTTGATCCGGCCTTGCTGCGTGCTAGCATGGCCACTGCCAGTTCACCGAGAGGGGGTTTTCGATGCGATGGTCTTTGCTCATGGCCTCGACCGGGTGCGCGATCCTGCTCATGACGTGCAAGTCCGCGCCGAATTCGCCGCCACCCGATGCAAGCGCTACCTTCAACGTCGGTTTCGTTTACGTGGGCCCGGTGGGCGACGCAGGATGGACGTACGCGCACGACCTCGCTCGGCAGGACCTCGAACGTCGATTGGACTTCGTCAAGACCACCTTCGTCGAGAACGTGGCCGAAGGCGCGGAGGCGGTCCAGGTGATCAACCATCTGGCGCGCAAAGGCATGAACCTCATCATCACTACTTCGTTCGGGTTCATGGATGCGACCGAGGCCTCGGCCCGCCTGTTCCCACACGTTCAGTACCTGCACATCACCGGGTTCAAGTCCAATGGGTCGAACTTCGGCAACCTCATGGGCGCCATGGAAAGCGCCAAGTTCCTGGCCGGCATGATTGCCGGGGCCAGGGCCAAGGAAGATGGTCGCCCGCGGGTCGGATACATCGCGCCCTTTCCCATCGCCGAGGTCATCCGCCTGACCAATGCATTCGCCATGGGGGTCCGCGACACCTGTCCCGAATGCGTCACCGAGATCCGATGGACCAACAGTTGGTTCGATCCCCCGCGCGAGAAGGAGGCCGCGGAGTCCCTCCTGCAGGCCGGTGCCGATGTCGTATCCACCGGCGCCGACACGCCTGGCCCTGTGGTCGCGGCCGCCGAAGCGGGTCGATGGGGTATCGGCTACGACTCTCCGAATGCCTGTCGATCCTCGCCCGAGCGCTGCCTCACGGCGCCCTATTGGAACTGGGCTCCTGCCTACGAAAAGGTGATTCGGGCCGTGCGCGACAAGACCTTCAAGGGAGGCAACGACTACGTCGACATGGACAGTGGGGTCATCGGTCTGATCGGCTTCATGCCCGGCGAAGCCCCGGCACCGGGCGTGCCCGCCTGGGTCGTTCCCCGGGTGCAGGACAAGCTGGCACAGATGCGCGCAGGCCGCTTCACCCGCTTCGACCTCTTCGCCGGACCGATCCGGGACAACCAGGGCAACACCGTCATTCCGGTTGGACAACGACTGACCCAGGAGGATCTCGAGGGCATCCGCGGAGTGCCGGGGCGACCGGATTGTACCGTGTGCATGAACTGGCTGGTCGAAGGCATTCAGGGCCGCCTTTCTGCGCAAGGATCAACAGTCCCATGAGCGTGCCCGCGTGCCAGATTCAGGACCTGTCGGTCCGCTTCGGGGCGGTTCGGGCGGTTCGCAAAG
>CAYRIB010000012.1:0-20247 GCA_964424165.1 uncultured Myxococcales bacterium
TCAAAATCCCGTGTCCGCAAGGGCGTGGGGGTTCGATTCCCCCCTTCGGCACCCAACCCAGTGCGGGTTTTTCAGCCTTCTGCTATTTCTTCCGCATCATCTCGAAGGTGATCTCGAAGGAACTCGTTTCGTCGGTCAGCAGACCGTGGCCACTGACCCCGTCCTTGTCGTACGTTCCCTCGAGCCAGGCCGGATACAGCGATGAATTCCCCAAGATGAAGGTCCCTGGCGCGTGGGCATCGGTCCACATGGAATGCTCCGCCACGGTTTCCTCCAAGGTGCAGGTGGCATTGTCATCGCCCAGGTAGAACAAGGTGTCCTGCGCCCGGTAGTCCAGTTCCACCCAGCCCGGGATATGGTCTACTTCCAAGGTCATGGCCACGGTCTGGGTGCAGGTTGCCTGCGGTCCACCGGAAGCCCACGCCGTTTGCACGAGGGTTCCCGTGCCCTCGTAGTTCATCCCGCCGCTGCTGCCCCCGATCCGGATGGTCGCGGTCACATCCCCGAGCCCCGCGCCCTGCGTGACCAGGATGTGCGCGTCAGGCCAGACCGTGCCCCCCCCGGCAGGTCCGCTTCCAGGGTGTCCGACCCCTGGCCATACCCGTCCTGTGCCCCTTGGCCTTCCAACTCTCCGAATACCCAGAATGCCACCTTTGCCGCCGTGGTGGTCGCAGACACCGTGATCGTGTCAGGGACCACGGTCCAGTCTTCCTTCAACGCCTCGATATCCATCGATATCAGCCCCCCCCGACATCGGCGCCATCCGGTTCAGCGAGGCGGTGCATTCCACCGTCTCATTGTCGACGTTCTCTTCGCAGTCAGCCGCGGCCACCTGGACCTTCACGGTCCCGAACAAACTGCGGTCCAGGACGTACTGCTCGCCCTTCTCGCCACCGTTCGGTTCGTCCGGCCAGATGTGCCCCTCCGGTTCGCGCATGAACCCGCGATTGGCCGTGTATCCCCCCAGCATTTCGGTAAAGCCGACGCCCAACCCGACCCCTCCGGCTTCGAGCGCCTCCCCGTATGCGGACAGGACCGCGAACGATCCCGAGCCCTGTGCCGGCAGCGCGGCGGTGGTCAGCGACTGCAGGAGTTTCTCGACGTTCGACAACCCGCCGATGCGCAGCAGGAACACGAAGAAGTCCTGGTTGCGATAGGCGATCGACTGCTCGTTGGGATTGAAATACCCGAGCGGAACATACAGAAAGAAGGGGTCCTCGCTGGGACGGGGCTTCGCCTCGCCCTGATCGATCAGGTACCCGACCGCGGTCGCCCCCCCCTCGTTGAACCCGGAGTATGAGCGGTTGCACCAAGTCTGGTTGTCCGTGACGTAGTTGAAGCAGTGGTAGGGGATCTTGTAGTTGAACAGGATGGCGTGGAACATCTCGTGCGCCACCGACGACTGCACCGATCCCAGCGTGTCCGTCAACGGCGCATCGATGCGGGCGACGGACAGGAAGAGACGCCCGAAGCGCTCGGCCTCGACGGCCGCAGCCGGGTTGTGGTTGCTGTCAAAGCTACTGCCCTTGCCCGTCAGGTGGAGGTGCCATCGATCCCCCAGCACGCTCTGGTCGCGAAAGAGGAAGGGTTCCTTGAAGCCGGCCTGCGAGTATGTTCTTGCCGCCTTCCGGGCCACGCGGGCGACCTTGCGCGCCTGCTCCATCGTGACCTGGCTACCGTCGAAGTCGATCGCGAAGTCCACCGTGGCCCATCCACCCTCGCCCACAGCGGCCGTCAGTTGGGATCCGGTCGTCTCGTCAGGGACATCCGCGCTGTCCAGGCGGATCACGGTTTCCAGGAAGGTCACTGCAAACGCGAAGCGCGGTGGCAAGGCCAGGACCTCGGCCCGAAAGACCCCGGCATCCGCATCGAACGTGCCGTCAATCGGGAAGGATCGGGCCCCGGGCAACAGCAAGATGAGTTGCAGCCCCGGATGACCGATCGCCTCGGCGGGAGGGGTCACCGGGACCTCGAAAACGAACGGGGCCTCGGGCGTCGCCTCAGCATCCAGCGTGCTGACCTCGGCTTCCGTCCAGGGGGAAACGCTGTTCCCCGCGTGATCGCCGACCGGTGCGCTCGCGGCCTATCTCAACCTCCTGCGCCAAACCTCCTGGCGAAGCGGTGATCGACGTTCCGTCGGACAGCGCGACCGAACCGCCTGAAGACCGCAAACGGCCGACCTCGTCGTAGACGCTCAGGTCCGCGCCTGACGCGTTCGAGCCGGATTTGAACTCGATCAGTTCCGGGTCGTCGCCATCCCCTGCCGTGTCGTCCAACTGGAGGGCGTCACAACCGGCTGCTCCCCAAAGCACCATTGGAACCAGTATCCCCAAGACAATCGGCTTCCCCTCTGCGCTTCGCACGCCCATTTCCTTCTGTTGCAAGACAAGCCTGATCCTACACGAATTCCAGCCCTGGATGCATCACTCGCTCCGTAATACACTCTGGGACTGCCAGCCGGGATGGGCCCGGACGGCCCTTGCACGACAGGTGTCCACATGATTGGCCCCGTTTCACGCGCTTCCTGGCATAACCGGGCGGCCTTGCTACCCATGCTTGTCCTGATCGTGGGCTGCGGCAGCAGCAGCGACGGTGGGGACGACGGAACACCGACCGAGACGTGCGCGACCAGCGTGCTTTGCGCAGTCGATTCGGACTGCCCAGCCGGACAGGGACTGCACTGCAATTTGGCCGCGAACCCGCCGACCTGCCACATGCTGTATTGCGCCCCAATCGGAGCGGCCTGCTCCGAGGGTGCTTTGTGTGAATCCCGGCGGTGCGACGGTGGGACCTGTCGCTGCAACCCGGACTGTGCGGGGCTCGAGTGCGGTCCGGACCCGGTGTGCGGGGACTCCTGCGGGACCTGCGAGTGGGGCGATTGCAGCCAAGGCACATGTTCGTGCACGCCCGACTGCGCCGACCGGGTGTGCGGGGATGACCGGTGCGGCGGGTCCTGCGGGACCTGTGCGTCGGGTACCTGCCAGGACGGACAGTGCGTTTGTGTGCCCGATTGCGCAGGACGCTCGTGCGGGGACGACGGTTGCGGCGGGTCTTGCGGGACGTGTCCTGGAGTCATGCAGTGCGGGATCGATGGCCAGTGCGACTGTCCCGACGCGGCGGCCGAGTGCAACTACGACTGCCGGGGTATCTACGCGTGCGGCCTCGGGTGCACGACGGCGACGTGTACGCAGGCGTGCTACGACCTGGCCGCCCCGGAGGGCAAGGCGGCCTATGACACCTTGGTGGGCTGCATCCGAACCGAGTGCTCGTACAGTGCGGGCGGCGAATGCGCGAACACGTCAAGTGTCGGTTGTCTGCAGTGCGTCGAGGGCGCCATGTTCGGGCCGTGCGAGGCCGCGTACACCACGTGCGGGCTGTCCGGCACCGACTCGTGCAACGACATCCTGGAATGTCGGGCCGCGACCGCCTCTGGAACCCCCGAATACCAGTTCTGTGTCTGGGATGCCACAACCGATGCCCAGGAGATGTTCGACGCCCGCTACTTCTGCCGGGTCACCCGCTGTCCGAGTTGCACCACCACGCCCCCGGGCGAGGACTGCTCATCGTGCTATTACGACCAGTGCGCCGATGAGATCGCGGCCTGCTCGAACGACGTGTAGACCGTTACCGGAAGATCTCGAAGGCATGCAGCACGTACCCGTCGCGGTCCACGGCCTCGACCGTCAAGGTCCCGTCGTCCAGGCCCACCCTCAGGAAGTGATGTTCAGAAATGCTGGTTTCGATCTCGGACCAGTCGCCCACGCGCCACATGTTCAGCCACCCGGGCTCGTCCAACTTGCCGCCGCCCCCCCCGGTCGTGACCCAGGTGATGCCACCCGCGGTTTCCGGGCTGTGGGCATACAGGTGGTTGTGGCCGTTGAACACGATGTCGACCCCGAGGTCCTCGAGCAGGGGTTCGAGTTCCTCGCGCACCCATGCGGCCTCCATCTCGTCGGTGAATGCCACGAGTCCCCCGAACCAGTATTCGATGCGCGGGGGCTTGTGAAAGACCGCAGCCTGGATGAGGGCGTCGATGGCCTCGTCCGACGACAGGGCGTCGATCACGCACTGGCGCTGATCCTCGGGCCCGTCAAGCCCGAGGTCCGTGTCCAGGAACAGGAAATACAAATCGTCGTAACGCCAGCCAAAGCAGTGTTCGTCGCCGGGCATCGAGAAGTACTCGGACAGCAAGGCCGCGTCCGGATCGTCGTAGCGTTCGTGGTTGCCGGCCGCGGTGAGGAAGGGAACCTGATCCACGAAACCTTGCAGGGGCTCGAACAACTGCTCGCGATAGTTGTCCCTGGTGCCGCGCGATACCGTGTCGCCAACTGCGATGGCGAAGTCCGGGTCGAATGCCGCCATCCACACCATCAGGTCGGACAAAACGTCCGGACCGTCCTGATTGTCGCCCCAGACCACGAACCGGACGGGTTCATGGCTTTCGGGCCAAGGCGCAGTGCGAAAATACCGGGTGGGCATCGCACCCCCGTCGTACACCACACGGTATGCGTGGTCGGACCCGGCGAGCAACCCTGCAAGACGCAGTTCGTGCACGGTCCGCGCCGAATCCTCGACCACGGTCGCCCCGAGCTCGTTACTGTCCCCATAATCCACCCGTCCAAGCACGGCACGACTGGTCTCCCAGCGAACGCTCACCTGTTCGGAAGTCACCCACATGAGGTAAGGCGCCACGGTCAGAATCGACAGGTCCGCGGGGGGAAGGGGTTCGGCCACCTCGATCGTCTCGATCATGTCAGCCGGCCCCGAATCCGGGTCCGATGGGACCAGGTCGTCGGCCACCTGCACTTCCCCATCCAATGCTTCTGCCGTGTCGTCCGAAGCGATGTCCTGCAAGATATCGATCGAGCCCATGTCCTCGGCAGTGTCGGGCTCGACGTGGATTTCGGCCTCCCAGAGGGCATCCGGGCTCAACGTGGTTTCGACCGGATCCGCGAGCACCCCCTCCAAGGCAGTATCCGCAACGTCCGGGGCATCGAGGCTAGGCATCGCGTCCGAACCCCAGAGGGTCACGTCATTCGTCACGTCGAACGCATCGAGCACCACGCCCGGCGATGCCGCGTTGTTACCGCCACAGGCCGCAAGCCACATCAGTAATCCCAGCGGTGCAATGTAACGGGTGCTGCGGCGCAAAGGGGGCCTCCCGGAAGGTCGCTGTGCAGTATCGGCGTTTCGCGCAGCGCGATCAAGCCTGACGGGTCAAAACCGATAAATGTCCGGGAAATTACAAGTCGTTTTAGACACCCTCCTTGCCTTTTGCAAAGTCCCGGATCTACAATTGGGCCAAGGGCGCATTTTGGGATGTCCCCGGGGCCAAATGCGCCGGCGACATGACCACTGGGTAATCCGGCTGGGGAAGGATTGAAAAGTGAGGAACGACATCAAAAATCTGCTTGAAAAAATCGGTTTGAAGGGCTTCGTGTACTACGATCTCCATGCCGAGCAGAGCCGGGTGGCGGCCTCGTCGCGGTGGGCCATGCTTCGTGCGGTCCAGCGTTACCTCGATGCCACCCGTCCGCGCTCCGAGGACGATACCGCGCGTCTGGTGGATTCGCGGCCTGCGCAACATGGCCTCATCGAGGCCGTGGGCGGCGCACTGCCCCGGGCAACGACGCCGGTGGAGGTCGTCAAACCTGCGATAACAGAGGCCGAGCCGGCGGTTCCCCTCCCCAAGCCGGCGCTGAAGCTGCTGGGCGCCACTCAGCGATATGCGACCGAGCATGACCTTGCCCCGACCCTCCGCGACACAGGAGCAGAACAGAATTGAAAACCATCACCGTCTTCTCCTTGAAAGGCGGCACGGGCCGAACTTCGGTCGTGTGCAACCTGGCCGCGGCCCTGTATCGGCAGGGCCGTCGTTGCATGGCTATCGACACCGACCCCCAGAATGCGCTGGGGCTGCACCTCGGGATGCAGGTCGGTGAACGCTTCGGCATTGCGCGCGAGACGCTGACCGAAAAGGAGCTCGACGAGTTCCGCAAGACCGCGGGCAGCCCGATGCCGTACGTCCCGTTCGGCCATTGCGATCTGCAGGAATATCTGGACATGGAAGGCGCCTACCTCTTCGATCAGGTCTGGTGGACGCAGCGCAAGGCCGCACTGGTGAATTCGGACACCGAATTCCTGCTGTTGGACACCCCGTCTGGGCTGCTCGGGCATGCCTATCAGCGCTTCGAGGAAAGCGATCTCGTCCTGATCGTGTTGCGGCCGGATGCAGCCTCCTACGCCACCATCCCGGATACGGAGGCCCTGCTGGCCCGCTACCCGCAGGTCAAGTGGGTGCGCTATCTCATCAACGAGATGGACGCCAGCAAGACGTTGTGCAACGACGTACGACAGGCCATGTCGAACACGCTCGGGGAGCGGCTGCTCAAGGTCACGGTTCCCCTCGACGAGGCCATGCGTGACTCGTTCGGTCAGCAGCGCAGCACGGTGGAGCACCATCCTGAATCACAGTCGGCCCGCGCCTTTCATGAACTCGCCAAGTGGGTCATGAGCACGCTGCCGACTCACTGACGAGGAGCTTGACGTGTCCAACACCACCCCAAAAAACCACACGGAGCCGTTCATCAAGCGGCTGGTCCTCTTTCTGCTGGCCATGGCCGCGATCGTTGCCGGCGTGCTGATCGTGACGGTGCCCCTGGGCCTGAACGAACAGGCACTGTTCGGCGCGATCCTGTTCGTGGTCGTGCTGCTGATCAGTCGTATCCGGACCTCGTTGGTGCTGCTGTTCATGATGGCCATCGCGGTGATCGTATCAAGCCGCTACCTGTATTGGCGGTTCACGAATACCGTGCTGCTCGACCGCCCGATCGAGGTGGTCCTGGCCATCATCCTGCTTGCTGCCGAGTGCTACTGCTTCGTCGTGATGATACTGGGTTTCCTGCAGTCGATGTGGCCGATGAAGCGGCCGCCGGTTCCGATTCCCGGGGATCCTTCCACGTGGCCCACGGTGGACGTGTTCATCCCGACCTACAGCGAGCCCCTGGCGGTCGTACGCACCACCGTGCTGGCCGCCAAGGCCATGGACTGGCCGGAAGACAAGATCAACATCTACCTGCTCGATGACGGCCGTCGCGAGGAGTTCCGCAAGTTTGCCTTGCAGGCCGGCATCCACTACATGACGCGCCCCGACAACAAGCACGCCAAGGCCGGCAACATCAACAACGCCATGCAGCGTTCGCGGGGCGAGTTCGTGGCGGTGTTCGACTGCGATCACGTGCCCACGAGGTCGTTTCTGCAACTGACCATGGGCTGGCTGGTGCGCGATCCGACCATCGCCATGGTCCAGACGCCACACCACTTCAATTCCCCGGACCCGTTCGAGCGGAATCTCAAGACGTTCCGCAAGATCCCGAACGAAGGGGAACTGTTCTACGGACTCCTGCTTCCGGGTGATGACCTGTGGAACGCGGTGTTCTTCTGCGGCTCTTGCGGCGTGCTTCGCCGCACGGCCCTCGACCAGATCGGTGGCGTGGCGGTCGAAACGGTGACCGAAGACTGCCATACGGGTCTGCGCCTGCATCGCAAAGGGTTCAGCACGGCCTATATCAACATCCCGCAGGCATCTGGACTGGCTACCGAGAGTCTTTCGGCCCATGTGGGACAGCGCATCCGCTGGGCCCGGGGCATGGTCCAGATCTTCCGGTCGGACAACCCGCTGTTTGGGCGCGGCCTCACGCTCATGCAGAGGCTTTGTTACAGCAGCGCCATGATCCACTTCTTGAACGGCCTGCCGCGCCTGATCTTCTTGATGGCGCCCATGGCGTACCTGTTCTTCCAGTTCAACCTGTTCCGGGCATCCGCGGTCGCAGTGCTGGCTTACGCACTGCCGCACCTGGCACATTCGATCCTGACGAACTCGCGTGCCCAGGGCAAATACCGGCATTCCTTCTGGGCCGAAGTCTACGAGACGGTGCTGGCCACCTACATCATGATTCCTACGATGCTGGCACTGATCAACCCGCGGCTCGGCAAGTTCAACGTGACCGCCAAGGGCGGCATCGTGAAGCAGTCGTATATGGACCGCAAGATTTCCTGGCCCTATATCCTCTTGTTCCTGGCCAACCTGGCAGGCATCGTGATCGGCGTTTGGCGGATCTGGGACCACCAACCCCACCGTGACGCCGTGATGATCAACATCGGCTGGGCCATCTATAATGTGGTCATTCTGGGCGCCGCGATCGCCGTGGCTTACGAATCCAAGCAACTTCGACGGTTCAACCGGGTGGAAGTGCGTCTGCCCGCGATGCTGCGGCTCGACTCGGGCTACACCATGACCTGTCGTACCCGTGATCTGGCCTTGAAGGGGGCCCTCGTCGAACTGATGGAGGGTGCTCCGAATCTGCCGCAGGAAAGGCTGACCCTCTCGTTGATTCTTGACGAGCAGGAAGTCCTGCTGCCCGCCGACATCGTGGCGCAGGAAGGAAACAAGGTCCGGCTGACCTTCCCCGAAATGAGCCTGACACAAGAGTCCGGTCTGGTGCAGGCGATCTACTCGCGTTCGGACGCCTGGGTGCGTTGGAACGATTCACGTCTGTACGATCGTGTCCTGCTGTCCTGGGCTCGAATCCTGGGGCATAGTCTGCGGGGATTCGCCCGCCTGTTCGGTCGATCCGCTAGGAGCGCCGCATGAAATCAGTCTCTCGAATCACCTTGACCATCGGGGTGTTGGGTCTGGGCATACTGACTGCCGTGATGATGGATGCGATGTTGACTTCGGACAGTCGGGCCGAGGACGTGGCACCTTTGCCCAAGCCAGAGGAGCGTCCTTCTCTGCTGGGTTCCTCGACGGCGCTCTCGTCGCCCATCTACCCCGAGAGCCCGAGGCCCAGGCCCCGACGCACCTCGCCACGCAAGGTCGCCGCGGCAACGCCGACCACGCCCGATGAGCCCGTGCCGGCACCCGAACCCACCGCCAGGCCGGTCTCTCGCAAGGCGGCCCCAGCACCGGCGCCGACTCCGGAGCCGCCGCCTGAACCGGCCCCGCCGCCCGAGCCAGAGCCCCAAGCAGTGGCAACGGCCGTGCCGCCGCCCCCTCCCCCACAAGAGGCCCCGGCCGCACCGGCATCTGCGGACGTCATTGAACCCGCCCCGACCGGGGATTCCCCCGATGCCATCGATGGCGAAGTGGTGGCCGTGGAAGAGGCCGCACCTCCGGTGGTCGAGGAGAGCCCCGAGCAGCAGGCCCCCGGACAACAGGTCATCAAGCGCGACGGATGGATGATCACCCCCCTCAAGGTCTGGGGGTTCAACGATGCCATGCGCAAATACAACATCGAGTCGATCTATGGCCGCGAATTCTATGCGCGGCGTGATCAGGTGCTCACTGGGGCCCGGTTGGTTCTGGATCTCGAGGACTCGTCCGCAGCGACCCTGCCTCAGGACATCCTGTCGCTCGACATCAGCCTCAATGGCGAGAAGGTGGCCAGCATCAGCCGACAGGAACTCCTCACCGGCGTAAGGCATCGCGAGATCGTGTTTGATTCGCACCTGCTGGGCGAAGAGAACATGTTCGTGCTGACCTTCAAGCCTTATTGGAACAGTCCCTGCCAGCCGATCGTCGAGGCCGGCACCTGGAACATCATCAAGAAGGGTTCGCTTGACACCCGTTCCGAGCAACTGCCCTTGCCCAACGACCTCGGTTTGCTTCCGATCCCGTTCTTTGATCAGCGCACGGACCGGGAACCCGCGGTGACCATCCTGATGCTCGACGCCCCCAGCATGCCGATGCTTCGGGCCGCATCCATGGTGGCGTCCTATTTCGGTCTGCATGCCGGCTCCGGCGGTGTTCGGTTCCCGATGTTCATGGGTCAACTGCCAGCGGGTCACGCGGTGGTATTGATGTCGGGTAACAGCGACCTTCAGAGGTCCCTGCGCCTGCCCTCGCCCGAAGGCCCGGTGGTCCGCATGATCGACCACCCCGGCGCCGGACAGAAGAACTACAAGCTCCTGGTGATTCAGGGCCGAGACCCGTCGGAGCTCGAAGTCGCGGCACGGCACTTCGCGTCGATCGTCTGGGGCACCGAGGCCTACAAGGGCGAGTTGATGCGTTTCAGCACCGTGCAAGGGGTCGAACAGGCTGCGCCACAAAGTCTGCCCCACTGGTTCCTGACCCGCGAGACCACGACGTTCGCCGAGATCCTGGGCTCCAAGGGCACCCTCGAACATCGCGGCCATGCGGGCAACACCCTTCAGCTCGAATTCCGCATCTCGCCGGAACTGCTGAGCAAGCCGTCCGAATATCTGATCATGGATGTGCAGTATGCCCAGCAGATTCCCGCCCCGTATACCCCTCCGAAGCTCGACGTGGAATTCAACGGGATCTTCCTCAAGACCCTGTATCCATGGGGCGGCGGACTGCAGATGGAATATCACAAGGAGCAACTGTTCCTGCCCCGAAGCCAGTTGCGCGGGGTCAACCGCCTGCAGTTCCACATCAGCGCGGTGCAGCATCAGCCGCTTTGCACCACGAACAGCGGAAAGTTCATCGACAACTCGATCAGCGGGGAATCCTCGCTGCGCCTGATGGGCGACACGGAACTCGTCCACCTGCCCGACGTGGAGTCCTTCCTGTACAACGGCCTGCCGTTCAGCCTGAAGGGCGACCTCAGCTCAACCTTGGTGGTGCTGCCCGCAGACCCTGCGCCCCGTGAGATCGGAACGGCCCTGTCCGCGATCTCGAATCTCGCCGGCGCCACCGGGCGACTGGGCGATCGCATTGAATTCGTTCCCGACTATGCCCTGCAAGGGCCTATGGACCTGGACCGTAACATCCTGTTCGTCAGCGTCGTGGGCCACTCGCCGCTACTGGCGCAGTGGTCGGACCGTCTGCCCTTGTCCACGACCGGCGAACGCCTTCGGGTCCGCCTGCCCACCTCGAGTGAGTCGTTCCTCGAGGCCCTGCGGGCGCGCCAACCGAACCAGCAGGCCCGTTTGGTGGCAGAGTTCCTGGCCGGCGCCGAAAACCCGGGCGTGGTGATGGAAATGGAGTCCCCGCTGCATCGCGGGCGCAGTGCCATCGTGATCACGGCCGACGCCGCCGAGAACCTGCCCGCGGTGATCGATCTGCAGGGATACACCGAGGCCCGCATGTCGGATGGCGGCGACTTGCTTCTTCTCGAAGGCGAGAAGCGGGCCATTTTCCGAATTGGTCGCAGTTATGCCGACAAGGAGGCCAGCCGCTGGAAGTTCCTGCTGTGGATCTTCGGTGAACACTGGTTGATCCTCTTCCCGATCGTGCTGATTGCGGCGCTCATTCTGGCTCTGGTGCTCCGAAGTTGGCTGAGGCATCGCGAGCAGGTGCGTCTTGAGCTTCTGGACAGACTGGAGTGAACGTGTTTTCGCGTTCGGCTGCGCTGTTGGTCCCCTTGGTGGTGGGCTTTCATCTCGCCGGGTGCGGGTGTACCGAGAATCTGGAGGAGTGGCCCCTGTGGCTGTCTTACTCCAGCACCTTCATCGAGAAGGACGGCCGCGTGGTCGATCGCACGGCATCGGACCGAACCACCTCCGAAGCCCAGACCTATGCGATGTTCCATGCCCTGGTCACCGATGATCGCGAACGCTTTCGGCAGATTCTAGCCTGGACGGAAAAAAATCTGGCTCAAGGCGATCTGTCATCCCATCTTCCGGCGTGGAGCTGGGGACGCAACGAATCGGGGAATTGGGGCGTTCTGGATGCCAACTCCGCATCCGACGCGGATTTGTTCTTGGCCTTCAACCTCCTCGAGGCAGGACGCCTGTGGTGCAATCCACAATACGAGGAACTCGGTCGACGGATTGCCGCACGGATCGTGGACACAGAGATCGTGGACCTGCCGGGGTTGGGCCCCATGATGCTGCCCGGACCGGTCGGTTTTCAGGTCAGCGATGACCTGTGGCGTCTGAATCCGAGCTATCTGGCCCTGCCACTGTTGCGTCGGATGGCATCGTCCAAAATCCCCGGTCCCTGGGGGGAATTGGCGGTCAATACAGTGCGTATGTTGCAGCGCTCAACGAGCCCATCGGGCTTTGTCGCGGACTGGGTCGGGTATCATCGGGAACAGGGCTTCGTGGCGGATTCGGTACATGGCAATCTTGGAAGCTACGACGCGATCCGCGCCTATCTGTGGGTGGCGATCCTGTCGGATGCAGACCCGGACAAATCCGCACTTCTGCATCGGATGCAGGGCATGTACCGCATGTGGAGGGATCACGGCATCCTTCCCGAAAAGAACCAGGGAATCGCCCCGCCTCGCGAGACCCGGGCAGGGCCAGCGGGGTTCTACGCGGCGCTTCTGCCAATGGCACGGGAGATGGGGGACCAGGACACGTTTGCAAGACTGCGCCGGATGGTGCAGGCCCATCGACTGGGAGAACTCTACGGGGCACCAGGAACGTACTATGATCAGAACCTGATCATGTTTGCGGAGGGATTCGTCGATCGACGTTATCGCTTCGCGGCTGATGGAACGCTCGAACCGAGGTGGGACAGACCATGCAGACTGCCATGAGAATCCTTTTGTGCTCGCTTGTTGTGGCCCTGTCGGGGCCCGCATGGTCACAGACCCAGTCGACCTCCGACAGCGCCAGCATTCGGCAACTGCTCGACAACGTCGACTACTGGAAGGCCCGGCATCGCGAAGACAAGGTCGCCGAGACGTGGCGCAAGATCCTGATTAGCGACCCGTCGAACGTTCAAGGCCTGGCGGAACTGGCGATGATCGAGGCCAAGGCAGGCCGAAAGGCCGAAGCCGAACGCTATCTCGGCCGTCTGCAGCGGATCAACCCGAACCATCCGGACATCCAGTTGATTCGACGCTACGTCGAGGTGGGTGACCGCTACCATACCATTCTGGCCGAGGCGCGTGCTTTGGTTCGCGAAAAGCGTGTGGACGAGGGCGTTGCAAAGTACCGCGAGGCCTTCGGTTCGATCCCGCCGTCGGGTCGACTCGGCATCGAGTTCTACACCACGCTCGGCGGCACCAAGGGCGGCTGGCAGGAGGCGAAGGACGGACTCGAGCGAGTGGCCAAGGCCAGTCCCAACGACGTCTCGTATGCCATGGCGCTGGCCAAGCATCTGACTTACAACGAAGGCAGCAGGCGCGAGGGCATCGCGAAGTTGCAGGCGTTGCAGCAGCGTCCTGCCGCAAAAAAGGAGGCCCAGGCGGCATGGAAACAAGCCTTGCTGTGGCTGCAAGCCCGTCCCGATGATGCACCTCTGTACGCAACTTATCTGTCGACGGTGGGTCCCGACGAGGCGGTCAAGGCCAAGATGGACAGCCTCAAGCAGCAGATTGCGGTCACCTACGTCAACCCCGGCGAACGGGCCTTCAACAAAGGGGATTTCGAAGGCGCCGAACGGCTTTGGCGGGAGGAACTCGCGCGCAATCCCCGCAGTTTGGACGCCAAGTTCGGCCTGGCCCAGATAGCCATGAAAAACGGTCGCTTCAAGGAGGCCGTGACCCTGCTCGAAGACATCAAGGCCCAGGCCCCGGGGCAACCGAACCTGTGGCGGAAGTTCCTGGCCAGCGCCACGTTCTGGAGCCGCATGGAGGAAGCCGGCAAGTTGCGGGACCAAGGCAAACTGGTCGAGGCCGAGGCCCTGATCATTCAGGCAGCCAAGGATTCCCCGGCCGATGCGGATTCTGCGGACCTCATGCTCGGGGGCCTCTATCAGTCGCAGGGCAAGCGCGAACAGGCGCGGGCCAAGTATGAGGCCGTGCTGCGCAAGGACCCGAATGAACTCGGCGCCCTCCGCGCCCTGGCCCAACTCAGTGCCGAAGAAGGCAACGTCGACGAGGCGCGCGCGCTCAACGAACGGATTGCCCGGCTGGAAGTCCAGCAGACTCCGGACACGCTGGTCGATGGCGTTCGTCGCGAGGCTGCGATCGAGAAAGCCGCAGGCAACGTCGACAAGGCCCGGGCCATTCTCGAGGCCGGTCTCAAGAAGTCCCCGGATCACGTCATGCTGCTTGGGGATTTGGTCAATCTTCACCTGGCTCGCAGCGACCTCACCAGCGCTCGGCAGGTGGTGGACCGCATGAACACCGTGCACCCGAACCGAACCGAAACCAAGGTCGCCCTGGTCCGCGTACTCTCCGAAGAAGAACGTTTCCAGGACGCCATGGCGGTTGCAGACACGGTCAAGCCCGGCGAGATGACCGCCGAACTGAACAACCTGCGTAAAGGCGCGAGGATCCGCATTCTGGCCGCACGCCAGGTCGAACTGGCACGCTCGGGACAAACCATCGAGGCGCGTCGCACGCTCGAACAGCTTCACGAAGAATCCCAGAACGACCCGACCCTGCTCGGCTACATTGCGCTGGCCTACAGCGAAATCGGGGAGAGCGACAAGGCTCTGGCGTTGATCGACAAAGCCGTGGCCCTTCGGCCCCAGCAGGAGGCCTCGTTCAAGCTGATGCGAGGCGCGATTCTGCTGCGCGCGGACCGTCTGACTCAGCTTGCCAACCTGCTGGCCGATTTTGGGCCGGTGAAGGGACTGAGCAATCGTGAGCGCAAGGACCTGGACAATCTGCACATCGCGCTCGGTATTCGGCGAGCGGACAAGGCCAAGGAGTCCGGAAACATCGACCGGTCCTACAAGATCCTCAAGCCCCTCATGGAGAAGTACCCCGAGGACCCGCGCCTGCTGTCGGCACTCGGACGGCTCTTCATGCAGTCCGACAACCATCAAGATGCATACGGGGTATTCGTGCGTCTGCTCAACATCGATCAGAACAACATGGAGGCCCGCGAGGGCGCCGTGGTGTCGGCCCTGGCCCTCGGCCGCAGCGGTGAGGCCGGCCGTCTGGTCGAGGATGGCCTGGAACTATCGCCCATGTCCCCGCAGATGTGCCTCGTGGCTGCCCGTTACTGGTCCAAGGTCGGCAATGACAAGAAGGCCGCGGAATACCTTCGACGGGCCCGGGGTCTGACCCAGGGCGACACCGAAGTGCTCGATGACACGGGTCAACCGGCTCCCAAGGGCATTCACGCGGACACCGAATACAACGACATCTTGCGCGTGGCCTTTCATCGGTTCGAGGGGGTCCAGCCCCCGGAGCCCGATAAGCCGGCCGTGGGTTTGACCGACCAGATCCAGGCCGAGGAATATGCCTTGTACGGGCGTCATTCCGAGGACCTCTCGTTCGCACCGACCTTCCGCTATCGCCGCGGCGTGCCCGGGCTCGGTCAACTCACCGAGGTCACCGTGCCCGTGTCGGTGAGCATCCCGACCGGGTTCGTTGGGCGACTGCGCCTCACGGTGCAGCCCGACCTGATGTGGGCCGGGTCGTTGGATGTCATGGCCCCTGGCGAAGGGGACCGATTCGGCCGGATTGGTGCCGTGGCACTGGCCGAAGGGAATCGTCCGATCTCCCAGACCGCGCGCGGGGCCAGCCTCTTTTTGTCCTACGACGTCGCGGGATTTCTGGCCTGGGTGGGCAGCACGCCGCTCGGTTTCCCGCTCGAAACCCTGCTCGGGGGCATTGCCTACCGGAACACCTTCGGACGTTTCGGGTTCTCGATTGGGGGGGCACGCCGCCCGGTGACCGACAGCATCCTTTCCGCAGCGGGCGCCGTGGACCCGGTGGCCGGCGATCCCTGGGGCCTCGTCACGCTCAACGGCGGACGCCTGGACCTGTCCTATAACGGGGATCCGATGCTGCTGTACCTGTACGGTGGCTTCGACGCAGTCCTGGGGCATCACGTGGCTTCGAACCAGAAGATCAGCGCGGGCGCCGGGCTTCAGTGGAAGGTGTATCAGGTCGAGCAGATGTCGGTCCGGACCGGCATCGGTTTCGGGATGATGTCGTACCGCCACAATCTTCGCCACTTCACCTGGGGTCATGGCGGGTACTTCAGTCCCCAGATGTTCATCAGCAGCGGCATCCCGTTGATCGCCGAGGGGCGCATCGGAGATGTGGAACTCAACGTTCAGGGGGATCTGGGGGTGAACTGGTTCCGCGAGGACGAAGCCCTGTACTACCCGACCGATGCCGCGCTGCAGATCGCGCGTTCATCGACCCTCGACGGAGATGGCTGGCCAGTGCAGTCCATGTATCCCGGCCAGAACAGCCTGGGTCTTGCGGTCAATCTGAGGGCCCAGGTGGGTTACCGCTTCACGCCCGAGTTGATCGGGGGGTTGGACCTGGCCATGCACTACGCGGAAGACTACGAAGAATACGTGGCCGGACTGTTCATCGGTTGGGGTTTCCGCCCGAACGGCGCCCCGCACATCCCGGTCATCCCTCCTCTGTACTACTAGGATTTCGTCCAGCACCGTCTTGTCATTGGGGAGAACCGAAGGGTTCAGGAATCGCCCTGTTGAGCCGAGGCGTCGACATCGACCGCTGGCGGCATTTGGCCCGCTGCGGACATCTGCATCATGATCGGATGGGTGCCGGGCTCGGCACAATAACGAAACAGCTTGCTGGTGCCCCCTTCGAAGGTGAGGTTGTCGTTGAGGGGGTCGATCACCAATTGGTCCGCCCACCAGTTCATATAGCCACCGCTCTGGTAGCTGCACGTGGCGATCGGCTGGCTCATGGTCAGGCGCAGCGACCAACCCACCACCGTCGAACCGTTGTTCTTCATCCGCATCTCCACGCAGGCCCCGCCAGCCCAGCGGGCATCGGTCGTGGCGTAGAGCGAAAACTGGCCGCTCACCAGGGCGGTCGCTTCTGCGCTGGGCGTGGTTTGCGCAGGACTGCCTCCCGACCCGCTGAGGGATTCCGAGGCTCCCCCGGTGGCTACCTTGTCCGGGTAAGTGGTCTCGCATCCCGCAAGACCGCTCCCCAGCATCGCAAATACGGCCAACAACCATCTGTGGCTGCGCGCCATCCCGGCCCCCCGTCCAAGCGATTGGCAATTGCCTGGAAGTAGTGTAGTGCGGCACCGCGGAGGATACAAGTCCAGATTTGCGCGAGGGTTCTACTTGCGGGCTGAGCCGATCAGAGAAACCTGCTGGATCCCCTTGAGATAGTTGGGTTCTTCCTGAGCGAACTGAGCGATGTTGAGCGTGGCATCGAGCACCGCGCCCGAGACCTTCGGCGCAAACGTGACGAGGAGCGCGAAACGATCCCCCGGGGCCAGGCGAAGTGCGCACGTGGACAGATCCGGACACGCGTCGCACGCAAGGACCCAGGACCCGGTCGGGTCATCGAGCGTGATGCCGGTCAGGACCGCCGTATGGTTGTTGGTATTGACGAACTCGATCGAGCGGGTCACGGTGTTGTTCACCCGGGTCTTGGGGAAGATGGTGTCGCCCGACACGGTCAAGCCGGCCACGTAGGATACGTTGTCCCACAGGAAGAAGCGGTTGTCGCCACCGTCGGGCAAGGGGCCGGTCCCCAGCCACGACCAGTGCTCGCCCCCATCGGTGGACACCCGGAACTTGAACGGATAGGTGCCTGCCTCGGCGAAGTCCACCCCCATCGGAGGCATGTAGGGGGCCGCGGTGATACGCACCCGCCATTGATAGCGGAAGTTGTTTCCCACCACCTCGCGCAAGGGGATCGCATATCCCTTCCATGCGCCGTTCACGCGTCCCGAAAAGAAGGGCGACCAGACCTCGACCTTCACGAAGTCCGCTACCGCGGCATCGCGCGTGTCGGTGACGCCGGGCACGTAGAGTTCCACGGCAGGCATGGGCGCCCACGCATAGGCCCCATACTGATCCGGCCGGGCATCCAGCGGGTTGACCAACCCCGACTGATAGGTCCATGCATAGCTCGTCGCCTTGGAGAATCGGTAGACCCCGACTTCCCCCCAGGACGGGAGTGGTGCAGCCTGCACAACTGCTTCCAAGGCCGAGGTTCCACCCAAGACCACGAGCGAGCCCATCGGCCCTTCGACATCGATCGCAAGCCTGACACGTCCCTGCTTTCCGATGGCCGCCGCGGGAATCGACGCCACCCATCGGGAGTTCGCGTGATGGGGGCCCTGATCAATTGCCTGGATGCTCATGGGAATCGCCTGTTCCGAGACCGACTGATCCACGTAGTAGCGCAGCGTAGCGCGCACCTCCGTGGTCTGCGGATAGGTGTCGATCATAACGCGGGTGGCATGCCCCGCAAACAGCGGATCCGCCGGCAGAGAACGCACCAATCCGTCCTGAATCACCTGGATGTCCCCGACCCAAGCCACGGCTTGTGGTTCCGTCACGGCCACGCGATAGTCTTGATAACCGTTGTTGAGCCAGCGTTCTTCGGCGCCAAGGCCCAGGCGGATGGCGAAGCGAACTTCCGCACCAACCGGGTGCCGGCCCAACTCCACCAACATGGCATTGCGCCCGATGACCGTGACGAACCGGCCCGCGACGTCCGCTTCCGAGTCCCAACGGTCCACGCTCACGCGCGCCATGCCGCCGGACGGCACGGGTTCACCCTGCGGAAACACGAGCACCATCGAGATCAGGTCCGAGGGCCCCGGAACCGCCGGAGTCACGAACACGTCGAAGCCTTGTTCGGACCCAAGAGACAACAGCAACCGCGCCTCGTCGGGGGTGAGGGTCCCGTTGGCAGCAAGGGCGTCGGCCAGTTCCAGGGACGACACGCCCGGAGTCAGGGGGGCATCCATCGCATCAGGTTCCGCAACCATGCCACAGGCACTGATCCACATTCCCGTCAGGATGCTCGCCAAAGACACCAGTCTCATCGAATCCTCCGCCCCGAAAAGCGGTATTATCATAGGCGATTCACCCTTATGAGTCAATGCCTTCGGCCGCGTCGCAGGCACTCGCCGTGTGTGCCCGAAAAGGCTAGAATCTGCACGCTTGCTTTGGGGGTTTGCTGCGGATGTGGCGGGCAGTGCGCACAGGACTCGTCGGAATCATGATCCTGGCGGGAATGTCCGCGTCGACAGCCCAGGCACAGAGGTCGCTGTATCTGGTTCGGCCTGGGTCCCAGACGGACCTTCAATGGCTGCGACTTCTGAGGATTTCCCCGCGTGGACGCACCAACGACGGGATCGTGGTGCGGCTCGATCCCGAACGTGCCGGTCTGCTGAGTGAAGCAGGCATCCCGATCATTTCCCTCGATCGCGATCCGGCCCTGCCGTCTGCCGCGCGCTGGCGTGACGAGATATGGCACGACCATTCGGGCGTTGGGGAATGGCTTGACGGGCTGGCCGATGCCCATCCTGACATTGCATCGCGCTTCGAACTCGGACGGTCGGTGAATGACGCACCCCTGCACGGCATCGTGATCGGCACCATGTCCGACGATGCCAGCGAGGTGCGGATCCTTGGCGGACACCATGGCGACGAACTGATGGGCATCGAGATTCCACTCCTGTTGGCCCGTCACCTGGTCGAAGGCTATGGAGTGGACCCAAAGACCACGGACATCCTGAACGCCACCCGCGTCTACATCGTACCCCTGGTCAACCCGGATGGTCGGGCCGTCCTCTCGCGCGAGAATGCGAACGAGGTGGACCTCAACCGAGTCTACGGCTATCAGTACCACCGCGGCATCTGGAGCGGCGATACGGACAACTCCCCCAAGGCCGGTCCCTATTCCCAACCAGAGGTACGGGCCGTGGCTGACCAACAGTTGCAGCATCGGTTTGCAGCGTCGCTCAGTTTTCACACGGTGGGTCAGGACATCACCTGGTGGTGGAACTACTCGCCGTATCCATGCCCGGACCAAGCGATCGCGGTGGAACTTGCGCAGCGCTATGCCGGTCTCGCGTGCGCCGATGGGGATTGCTACGACGCCATGCAGGGATCGGACATGTATCAGAGCTACGGCGATACCAACGACTTCGCCTATGGGGTGGCGGGTGGCTTGGACTTCACCGTGGAGGTCGGAAACGAAGGCATCGAGCACGAGTGGGATCACAATCGACCGGCTCTGATGGACTTCCTGGAACAGGCGCAACGGGGTTTGCGAGGACGCGTGACCGACGCGTCCGATGGCTCGCCATTGCAAGCCATGGTGCGTTGCCAGGAGGCCTGGCCGGTCTTCACGACTTTGCACGACGGCCGCTACCACCGCATCCTGGGTGCAGGAACGTGGGCTTGCACCTACTGGGCTCCAGGCTACCGTGCCCAGACCATCGAGTCCATCACGATCGATGTCGGCCCGGCCACGGTGCTGGACGTGTCCTTGTCCAGGGAGTCCGAGGCACCTTCGTTTGCGCTGCGGGCCGTGGTCGTGACCACGGACTGCGATTACTGGGACGATGTCGCCTGTGCTGCCGAGAGCCTTCCCCCCGCCTGTTACGGTCCGCCGGACGATCGATCGTTCT
>CAYRIB010000012.1:20347-27540 GCA_964424165.1 uncultured Myxococcales bacterium
GGGACGTGACGCGACCGACCGAACTCGCCACGGACGAGTGGGAACTGTCCGAAACAGACCCGTCGCAGCCCGGCAAAGACACGTTTGTGGCGACCGAAGGACTGGCTGCGGGGGGGTGTCACAGCGGTGGCCCAGGCCGCAGCTTGCCCCTGTGGCTGCTTGCGGCCCTCCTGCTGCAGTTTGCGAAGCGGCGTCGAAGATGTTAGTACTCTTGACGAAATCGTGGAGAGCCCCGGATGCCCGGCGACGTGGACACGGGTGACATCGCGATCCTCCAGGACCGCATCGCTCAACTGGAACAGATGCTGGCCGCCTTGCGCGACGCGGATCTGCGTAACAAGGCGATGCTTGAGGCCATGCCCGACCAGATGTTCGTGCTGACCCGGGACGGCACGTGCTTGGACTACAAGCCGGACGCAGAGGACCCGTCCGGGGTCCCGGCCAGCCAAGTGATCGGCCGCAACATCCGCGACATCGGGTTGTCACCTACGGGTCTGAGCGAAGCGCTCTTTCACATCGAGCGGGTGCTGACCCTGCAGCGGGTTGAGCACTATGACTACGTGCTGCAGACCCCGGATGGGGCACAGTACTTCAATTCCCGACTGGCGCCGCTGGGGCAGGATCGGGTGATCACCATTGTGCGCAACCTGACGCAACGCACCCGCATCGAGGATCAACTCCGGCGCAGCGAAACGCGACTGCGACGATATTTCGACCTGTCGGTCACGGGCATGGCCATCACTTCCCCGAATCAGCAGTGGATCGATGCCAACGAGGCGCTGTGCCGAATGCTCGGACGGTCCCTCGAGGAATTGCGGCAAACCACGTGGGCCGCACTCACGCATCCCGACGATCTGCAGAGCGACGAGGCCCAGTTCAACCGTCTCCTGTCCGGGGAGATCGAGCGCTATGCGCTCGAAAAGCGGTTCCTTCGCCCGGATGGGTCGATCGTCGAGACCCGCATCTCGGTCGGGTGCGAACGCGGAGCCGACGGCGCGGTCGAACATGTCGTTTGCTTCCTCGAAGACATCACCGAGCGATCGCGGATCGAACGGGAACTCTTCCAGGCACAGAAGATGGAAGCCATCGGCCAACTCGCCGGCGGGGTTGCCCACGATTTCAACAACATGCTGACGGGAATCCTGGGCAACGCCGAGATGCTGTCGAGCCAGTTGGTGGATCGACCGGACCTGCAGGAACTGGCCACCCGAATCGCCTTATCCTGCGACCATTCGGCAACCCTCGTGCAGCAGTTGCTGTCGTTCGCACGCAAGGGCCAGACGATCAAGACGGACGTGAACCTGCACGACGTCATCTCGGACGTGGCCAACATCCTCAAGAGCACCCTGGATCGGCGCATTGCAATTCGGCTCGACCTTCATGCGACCCATTGTCTGGTGTCAGGCGACACGACCCGTCTGGAGAATGCACTGCTCAATCTGGGGCTCAATGCGCGCGACGCGCTCCCCAACGGGGGCGAGATCCGTTTCGAGACCAGCAACGTGGCAGGTTCGGACACATCGTCCGGCATGGATGGCGAAGCGATCCAAATCCGGGTGGCCGACAACGGCGAAGGCATGAACGCAGAGACCCGCCGCCATCTGTTCGAACCTTTCTTCACCACCAAGGCACCCGGGAAAGGCACCGGGCTCGGGCTGGCCAGCGTATACGGAACGATCAAAAGCCACTCGGGCACCATCCGGATCGACAGCGCCCTGGGCAGGGGGACCACGGTGGACATCCGCTTGCCCGTGGTTCCCGGGGCAGCAGGCCCCCCACGCCCCTTGCCCGACCTGTCGAAGCAACCCCGTCAGGCTGCCCGAATCCTGCTGGTCGATGACGAAGATGCCGTACGGGACGTGGCGCAACGGATTCTAGAACACCTGGGACATCAGGTCGTGGCCGCCAGAAATGGGGTCGAGGCGGTCCGGTATTACAAGGACCACTACGACGACATTGACATGGTGATCCTCGACATGGTCATGCCCCGCATGAGCGGCAAGGAAACGTTCATCGCACTGCGTCAGATCCACCCCGGGGTACGGGTTCTTTTGTCTTCGGGCTTCAGCGCCGAGGGTGAGGCCCAGGAGATCCTCGAACTCGGGGTGCGCGCGTTCATCCAGAAGCCGTTCCGTATCGCGGATATTGCACAACGTGTGTCGGAAGTGCTCAACGGGCGGTAGTTCGCTTTAGGGGAACAGCACGATCAGCTTGAGACCTGCCCCGACCTTGGTGTTGTCGCCGGGCGTGAAACCGTCGAACACGTTGAGATTGAACGTACCCATGATGTTCTTGTTGAGCATCACGCCACCGCCCACGCTGAAGTTCTGGCCCGTTCCCGCGGTGTGCTGATAGCCCAGGCTCCCGACCAGATCCAGCTTGCTGTTGAGCTTCCGGGTCCCGAACCCGGTCAGGTCCAACGCGGTCGGGTCCTTGCCCCACGTCGCGCTGCCGGTCATGCCCCCACCCCAGTTGCCCTGCTGGTACAGCACCGACCCCTTGACCGACTCGTTGCCGGCCTTCAGGTCCTTCTTGTAGCCGGCCCCGAACCGGAAGTAGTCGTTATCCGAGGTATTGGTCAGGCCCCCCTGCGCCGAGGTCAGGGTCCCGCCCGTAAACCCCGCGCCCAGATTCCAGTCGGTCTTATTCGGCCCCTCATCGTCCTTGTAGTCGAGCCCGAACTTGTAGCTCGGAAGCTGGCCCATGCCCCAGGCCCCGGCAGCCTGAGTGGTCAGGCCCCCCATCGTATACTTGGCATCGAGCCCGCCGGACATTTCCTGCTTGTCCCCGGTCTGCCCCGCGGTCATGTTGCCCCCGACCGTGAGCTGGTTGCCCGGCCCGCCGAACGCGAACAACTCTTTCTTCTTGATGGTGACCTTGAAATCCCCGTTCTCGGCATAGGTGACCGTGGCCCCGACCGGATGGTCTTTGCCGTCTTCGTTGATCGTGATGGTCGTCACCACGCCCTTGTCCTTCTCGAGCACCTGGCTCAGCGACGGGCCCAGCTTCATGGCCTTGGCATCCCCGGCCTGCAAGGTGAACAGCACGTCCTCGTCGAGCACGGACATCTGGCCCTTGTACATGATCTCGCCCAAGGTGAGCGCCGTGGTGGCCAGAGCCTTGACGCTCGTCTCGCCGGTGACCTTGTCGTCCTTGACCGAGCCCGTGAGTGCTGCGGTCTTGGTCTTGTCCTTGTCACTGTAGGCCCCGGTCACGGTACCTTCGGTAGCCGTCGGGGTGTCGGATGCGGTCACGCCCAGGGAACCCTTGTCCCCGTTCTGTCCCGTGTACGTGACCGACGCGCCCCCGGTGGTCGTGGTTTCGCCGGCTGCAGTCGTCGTGCTGCTGACGTTGGCCGCGACCTCCCACTTGTCGCCCGGGGCTGCGGCCACAAGCTTCAGGCCGCTGACGTCGTACCCCGCCTTGGCGGCCACGGAGGTGAAGCGCGAATCCCCCGCCAGTTCAGTTACCACGATCTCGCGGATCGCGTCCTGACGGAAATCCGCGGACTTTGCTGCGGAGACGGCCTTGGACCAGTAGATCAGGTAGAGCAGATCTTCGGCCGTGGTCCCGCCCACGTTCTTGCCCACAAACTTGTCGAAGGACTTGCCTTCATCGGTGGCCAGGACCTCGCCGATCTTCGTGCAGACCTTGCCGTCCAAGGCCGTCGAGAACTCGCTGGCCATGGTCTTGGCCGCGGCCTTGGCCGACTCGATTTTGGTCATATCGGGGCTCGGCAGGCCCATGGCGGCCTTGGCCTCGCCGAATGCCGCCACCACGGCATCCAGAGACCCGCTCATGCCACCCACCAAGGCCTTCACGGTCGCCCCGCCATCGAACTTGCCGCCGAAGTCCGTGTTGGCCCGCGTGTAAGCGGTCTGGATGTTGCTGACGTCCTGATAGGTCATCGAGAACTTGCCCGCGATGGATTCGTCCCCTTCGGCCTTCTTTTCGTAACTCCCTTCTGCGCCCACCTTCAGATCCAGGTTGACCTGGGCGGTCACCGATGCCCCGGCCGAGGCGGCCCCTTCCTTGGAGCCGCCGCCCGACACGGTAAAACCGAAGGTCTTGGCCTTGTTCTCATAGCCCACATCGAGCTTGAGGGCTTCGAACGTAATGTCCCGCACGGTGCCCAGATCGAACTTGGCCTTGATCGACCAGTTCTTGCCGAGCTTGGTCGCCAACGTGCCTTCCAGGTCCACGTCGATCTTCGTGGCCACCAGCAGAAGGCACGCGGTCCACAAAATGCAGTAAACGATCGCGTAAATGTCGTCAGGGCGAATGTCCGTGGCCTGCTTCTGGGCCCATTCCTTGATGGCCTTGCCGGTATCCGACGCCAGGATCTTGGTGACCAGGGCGTCGACCTCGACCTTGAGGGCCTTGCTCAGTTCCTCGGCCTGCTTCTTGACCTGTTCCGGGTTGGCTTCCTTTGCGGCCAGTTCGGTCAGACCGGAACTGAACCCCTTGAAGGCCGAGTCCACGCCACTCTTGGCGTAGCTGTCGATCTTGTCCGGAGTCAATGCGTCGTAAATGCCATCGTAGATGCTCTTGCCGACTTTGCCGAGTTCCTGGGTGAACACGGCTTCGCCTTCCGTTTTCTTGGCGGTCTGCAACTGGGTCTTGAGGGTCTCGAGTTCCTTGGTCTTGGCCTCGATCTGAGCGTACAGCGCCACGACTTCCTCGAAGCCCTCGGTCTGCTGCAATGGCACGGGACTGAGCATGTCGAACGGAAACTGCTGGCGCCACGGGATCTCTACGATCTTGCCCCAGAGCTCGACGATGTCCGCCTGACAATCGTCAATCTGGCTCTGCAAAACAAGCACCTTCTCGGCCGCACTCGCGGACGCGGCCTTCTTTTCTTCCTTGTCGGCCTTGCGGGCCTCCTTCTTTTCGCGCTGCTTGATGGCGATCTTCTCGAAGGTGGCCCCGGGGTTGTCGATGAACGACACGATCTGTTGACCCAACTTGGACATGTCCGCATTGCCATCGGCATATCGGATGATGATGTCAGCCACCTTGCCGAGCAAGGTCTTGGGCCCCTTCGGGTCCGGCTTGTCCATGGCCGCGCCCGGACCCGCCGCACCCCCACCGCCCCCATCCCCGCCCGCCGACTTGGTCGCCTTGACGGGGGCGGTGGTGGTGGTCTGGCCCGTGGTCGGCTTCACCGGCGCGGGCTTGGTTTCCTTGGTCTCGAGTTCGGCGGCATTGGCCATCTGACACCTCCAAGAAACAGGGGGTCTGGTATTCCCATGGGGACAACAGACCCCATCTGATCAGGTCGAATCCGTGGTAAACGGCCGACCCTGGGAGCGATTTTCCCACGTTTCGGCCTGCACGGCCAGCGATTTGGCATCGCGAACCGTCAGGTTGGCGCTCCCTGATTACAGCGATGATGCAAGTTCCGAGCCATCCAAGGGCCGCCACGATTCCGGCATCTCGTGCCTGGATTTGGCTTCGACTCGAATCTGGAGTATCCTTGCATCCGTGAGGTCGCTGCGAGGCCTACCCGCGAGGAGTATGATGGAACAACAGCCTGCTTCGGGGGATCGGTGGATCAAGATGCTCGTGTCCATCGCCATTGGCGTGGGCCTGGGTTACCTGTACTGGAAATTGACGGCGTGCAACACGGGAACATGCCCGCTGTCGTCCAATCCTTACCTGCCAACCACGCTCGGAGGGCTGATGGGCCTTGCTGCCGGCTGGCCCTACAAGCCGCAACTGCCTCCCAACGATCCGGGCGACGACGACCTGGACGGTTGACGCACCTGATTTCGTGATTACGATTCTGTTGGTTGGCGTTCTTTCCACAACAGGAATCCGCCATTCTTGCAATCACAAGGAGATGACATCATGATGGATCCGCGCATGACCGAAGCCCTGAACCGCCAGATCAACGAGGAACTGGCCTCCTGGTATATCTATCTGTCGATGGCGACCTGGCTCGAAGACGAAAATTGGAACGGCATGGCCCACTGGGTGAAGAAGCAGGCCCAGGAAGAAATGAACCACGCCATGAAGATTTACGGTTTCGTGAACGAGCGTCGGGCCAAGGTGGATTTGTCGGCCATCCCGGCAGCGAAGACGTCGTGGGACTCGGTGACCCAGGTTTTCGACGAGGTGCTTGCCCACGAAGAGCACATCACGGCATGTATCCATAAGCTGTACAAACTGGCGCGCGAACTCGACGACCTGCCGGCCCAGGAATTCTTGAACTGGTTCGTGAAAGAGCAGGTCGAAGAGGAGGCCAACGCCGACCAGATCGTCCAGAAGATCCGGCGGATTGGCGATGGCAAGCACGGCCTGTTCATGCTCGATCACGAACTGGGCAAGCGCTAACCCGTCCCGACTTCGACAGGAGAAGTTTCATGTCATCGGCCATCGAACAGCTTGAACCGACCATCGTATTCACTCATTTTGCCGAACTCCTTCGCCGGCCGCGAGGCTCCGGTAACGAGGCGGCAGCGCGCGAGTACGTGCTCGAGTTCGCCCGCAACCATGATTTCGACGCCCGCGTGGACGGGGTTGGCAACGTGATCGTATCAGTGCCGGCCAGTCCGGGGCTGGAAGCAGCGCCCACCGTGATCTTGCAGGGTCACTTGGACATGGTGTGCGAAAAGAACGCGAGCACCGTCATGGATTTCGAAAAGGACCCCATCCCGGCCTACGTGGACGGGGACCTGATTCGTGCCCGCGGCACCACGCTTGGGGCGGACAACGGGATCGGGGTGGCGGCCGCCATGGCCGCGGCACATGACCCGGACGGTCGTCACGGCCCCCTCGAACTGCTGTTCACCGTGGACGAAGAAACCGGGCTGACGGGCGCCAACAACCTCGAGGCCGACCGTCTCAAGGGACGCATCCTGCTCAACCTCGATTCCGAGGACGAAGGCGTCTTGTTCGTGGGGTGTGCGGGCGGGGCCAACACGGAACTCGTGGTTCCGGTGAAGCGTGCCGCAATGCCGGCCGGGTATCGGGGAGTTCGCGTGTCGGTCAGCGGGCTGAAAGGGGGACACTCGGGCCTGGACATCGTGCGCAATCGCGGGAATGCGGCCAGGGTCCTGGTGCGGGCCCTCGACGAGGCCGCCATCGCGGACCTGCTGCTCGTGGAGATCCAGTCCGGAAACAAGCACAATGCCATTCCGCGTGAGGCGGTGGCCGTTGTGGCCGTTCCGGCCAACCGTTACGACGAACTG
>CAYRIB010000012.1:27640-32798 GCA_964424165.1 uncultured Myxococcales bacterium
GTCGACATTCTGTGCAACAGCCGTTCGTCGATCGCCTCGTGCATCGGGTCGGTGCGACAGACCATCGGGGCCGCAGGACGCCTTGCGGGCGCCCGGGTGACGTTCTCGGGCCAATACCCAGGCTGGCGTCCGAACATGTCGTCGCGCGTGCTGGCCGTCGCCCGGAAAGTGTGGATGGATCTGTACGGCAAGGACCCCGAGGTCACGGCCATTCACGCGGGGCTCGAGTGCGGCGTGATCGGGGAAAAAGCCCCGGGCATGGACATGGTGTCGTTCGGGCCCACCATGCGGGGCGTCCATTCGCCGGACGAACAGCTTTCCGCCAGTTCTACGGCCCGCTTCTATGCCTTCCTGAAGAGCCTGCTCGCCGAACTGGCCGAATAGCCGCGCCCCCGCCCGTCAGAACAGCGAGAGTTGAGCCTCCTGGTGCAACGACGACGCGTCATACCCCCGCGCCCGCAGGTCCGCGGCAAAGGGTTCGGCCCATACCCCGGTGACGCACACTCGACGCGCCCGGGTCCGCGCGACGTAGGCGATCAGGCCCGCATAATCGAGGTGACCGGCCAGGGGAATGCCTTCGTCCATGCGCAATCGCGACCGCACTTCAGGGAGCATCGAGCGGCCCGACAGCCAGATGAACCACGGCTTGGGGATGCGGCGAAGAATCACCGAATGCTGCAGACGTTCCGGGAAGACCGCGCACTCGCCCTGGCGAACCTCGGCCTGGCACACCCGTGCAGGTCCAGGGTCAAAGCCCAGCGCCCGATAGGCCTGATTGACCCGCGCAATGTGGCGATGGACGCAGACGTCGAGGCCAGCCTCCATCAGCATCTGCACGACTTCCTGGGCCTTGCCGGCCGGCGAGCACAAGAACACCGGCGTGCTGCCGCGGGACAGGACCTCCCGAGCCCGGCGGACCAGAAGGTCGCGGAGACTTTTGCGCGGCGGGAATGCAAACGTCGGAAGGCCGTAGGCCGCCTTGATTACCAGAGTATCGGTTTCGACGAACTGCGGGGCCTCGGCCATCTCATGGGCATCAAGGCTGACGTTGCACGCGTACAGAGTGCGCGTTCCCCCGGACTCGACCAGGATCTGCGCGGAGCCCGGCATGAACCCCGCGGGATGCATCGTGATCTGCAAAGGCCCCAGCGAGATCCCGCGTCCGAAGGGTGAAACCAGGGCCTGGAACGAAGGCCGATACACCCTCAGCAGGTTTCTTGTCCGGTCGGTACACAATGCCCGCGCGTAGCGCCACGCCCCGTCCATGCGGGCCGAGGACACGAACGACAAGACATCGTGGCGTGCCGCATCGAACCAAAGGACGCTGCCTTGCAGGTGCACGCCTCCGTCGTATTCCAGGACGTGGTCTCGCATGGCCTGATCTTCTACCACAAATCCATGCGCGGGCATAGATCCGGAAGGCATGCGCCCTTGACGAAACGCCCCCCTAGCCAGTAAAGTAGCCACGCTTTTTGGCAAGGAGTCACCGATGGCACGCAAGATGGTCCCGATCGACGGCAACGAGGCAACCACTCACGTCGCGCATGCGCTCAACGAGGTTTTGGCGATCTATCCGATCACCCCGTCCTCGAACATGGGCGAATATGCCGATGCCAAGAGCGCGAAGGGCGACACCAACCTCTGGGGTACCGTTCCGGTGGTGGTCGAAATGCAGTCCGAGGCCGGGGCTGCCGGCGCGGTTCACGGTGCGTTGCAGGGGGGCGCCCTGTCCACGACGTTCACCGCGTCCCAGGGGCTGCTGCTTATGATCCCGAACATGTTCAAGATCGCGGGCGAACTGACACCGACGTGTTTCCACGTGTCCGCGCGGACCATTGCTGCCCACGCCTTGTCGATCTTCGGTGATCACTCGGATGTGATGGCCGTTCGTCAGACCGGTTTTGCCATGCTCGCATCGAACAGCGTCCAGGAAAACATGGACCTGGCCCTGATCGGTTATGCGTCCTCGCTGCAGTCGCGGATCCCCTTCCTGCACTTCTTCGACGGGTTCCGCACGTCGCACGAGGTCCAGAAGATCGAGGCGCTCGACTTTGATGACATGCGTGCCCTGATCGACGATTCCCTGGTCACGGCGCATCGCCTTCGCGGCATGTCGCCGGACCATCCGATTCTGCGTGGCACCGCCCAGAATCCGGACGTGTTTTTCCAGTCCCGTGAAACCATCAACCCGCTGTACGCGGCCTGCCCGGACATCGTGCAAAAGGCGATGGACCGGTTCGCGGATCGCGTCGGCCGGAAGTACCGTCTGTTCGAGTACGTCGGCCATCCCGAAGCCGATCGCATGGTCATCCTGATGGGTTCCGGGGCGGAAACCGCCGAAGAAACCGTGAACTGGATGGTGGCCCGGGGCGAAAAGGTCGGGGCCTTGAAAATCCGTCTGTTCCGTCCCTTCTCGGTCCAGCACTTCGTGGCCGCGATTCCGAAGTCCGTGCACCGCATCGCGGTGCTCGATCGCACCAAGGAACCAGGCGCCGTGGGCGAACCCCTGTACGAAGACGTCCGCACCGCATTCGGCGAGGCCATGCAGGCGGACAAGACCCTGTTCGGAGGCCGCTGGCCCGTGGTGGTCGGCGGACGCTACGGCCTGTCGTCCAAGGAGTTCACGCCGACCATGGTCAAGGCCGTGTTCGACAACCTGGCAACCGACGCCCCGAAGAACCACTTCACGGTCGGCATCCACGACGACGTGGGGCACACCAGCCTGGACTATGACCGCGACTTTTCGATCGAACCGGACGACGTGGTCCGCTGCATGTTCTACGGCCTCGGCGCCGACGGCACCGTGAGCGCGAACAAGAACAGCATCAAGATCATCGCGGATCACACGCCGAACTACGCACAAGGCTACTTCGTGTACGACTCGAAGAAGGCCGGGGCCATCACCGTGTCCCACCTGCGTTTCGGTCCGCGCCCGATCCAGAGCCCCTACCTGATCGAGAAGGCAAACTTCGTGGCCTGTCATCAGTGGTCGTTCCTTGAACGCTACGACATGCTGTCGCATGCCGCGACGGGCTCGACGTTCCTGCTCAACAGCATCTACGACGCGGACACGGTGTGGGACCAGATCCCGCGCCCGGTGCAGCAGCAGATCATCGACAAGAAGATGAAGTTCTTCGTGATCGATGCGTACAAGGTCGGTGACAAGTTGGGCCTGGGGCCGCGCATCAATACGATCATGCAGACGTGCTTCTTTGCCCTGTCGGGGGTCCTGCCCAAGGACGAGGCCATCGGCTACATCAAGGGCGCGATCAAGAAGACGTACGCGGCCAAGGGCGACAAGGTGCTCGAGCAGAACTACGGGGCCGTAGACAACGCCCTGGCGAATCTGCACGAAGTGAAGGTCCCGGCCACGGCGACCAGCGCCATCGAAATCCCGCCGATCGTGCCGGCCGAAGCCCCGGAATTCGTTCAGTACGTGACTGCCGAAATCATGGCTGGCCGCGGTGACGACATCCCGGTCAGTCGCTTGCCGATCGATGGGACGTATCCGACCGCCACGACGAAGTGGGAAAAGCGCAACATCGCCCTGGAGATCCCGGTGTGGGAACCGGACCCCTGCACCCAGTGCGGCAAGTGCTCGCTGGTCTGCCCGCATGCCGCCATTCGCATGAAGCTTTACGAGCCCAAGGACCTGGAAGGGGCACCCGTTGGGTTCAAGAGTGCCAAGGGAAAGGGCAAGATCGTCGAGCACCTGATGGCCACGGTGCAGGTATTCCCCGAGGACTGCACCGGCTGCGGCGCCTGCGTGTTCGCCTGCCCCGCCAAGGACAAGGTCAACCCCGAGCGCAAGGCCATCAATATGGCGCCGCAACCCCCGCTGCGCATGGTCGAGCGCGACAACGCGAAGTTCTTCCTGAACATTCCCGAAACGCCGCTCGGTCTGTTCCGGATCGAGACCATCAAGGGCAGCCAGTTGCGCCGCCCACTGTTCGAGTTCTCGGGGGCCTGCGCAAACTGCGGCGAGACGCCCTACATCAAGCTGGTGACCCAACTCTTCGGGGACCGGATGCTGGTGGGCAACGCTACGGGTTGTTCGTCGATCTACGGCGGAAACCTGCCGACCACGCCTTACGCCCAGAATGCGCAGGGCCGCGGTCCTACGTGGAACAACTCCCTGTTCGAAGACAACGCCGAGTTCGGGCTGGGCATGGCCCTGGCGGTGCAGAAGTTCAACCAGATGGCCATCGAGATGCTCACCGCGGGCATTCCCTGTCTGTCTGACCAGACCGAACTCGTGCAGGCGATCCTGACGGCGGTGCAGACGGATCAGGCCCAGATCGAGGAGCAGCGGGTGCGCGTGGCCCGGCTCAAGGAAGCCTTGTCGCGCTGCCAGGACGAGCCTTGTCGCCGCCTGCTTGGGCTTGCAGACTACCTGGTCAAGAAGTCCGTATGGATCGTGGGCGGTGATGGCTGGGCCTACGACATCGGTTACGGCGGCCTGGACCACGTTCTGGCCAGTGGCCGGAACGTGAACATCCTCGTGCTCGACACCGAGGTCTACTCGAACACGGGTGGACAGGCCAGCAAGTCCACGCCGCGCGGGGCCGTGGCGCGTTTCGCCGAGGCCGGCAAACAGCAGGCCAAGAAGGACCTGGCCCTCATGGCCATGATCTACGGCAATGTCTACGTGGCCCGCGTGGCCATGGGCGCCAACGACGCGCAGACCGTCAAGGCCATTGTCGAGGCCGAAAGCTACGATGGGCCGAGCATCATCCTGGCATACTCCCACTGCATCGCGCACGGCATCTCGATGGGACCGGGCAGCGGGCGTGGTGCCGAAGCCCAGAAGCGGGCGGTGGAAAGCGGCCACTGGATCCTGTGCCGTTACGACCCGCGTCGCGCGACTGAGGGCAAGAATCCGCTGCAACTCGACTCGAAGCTGCCGACTCAGACCTACGAGGACTGGGCCAAGACCGAGACGCGCTTCAGTTCCCTGATGAAGAAGGATCCGGAGGCGGCCCGTCGGCTGATCGATCTGGGGACCAGGGACACCGTGACCCAGTGGCGGCTGTACGAGCAGTTGGCCGGGTTGACGTGTGCCAACGAGCCCGAAGCGCCCACCACCTGAAAGTTCTAGCGCAACACCAAGCAGAAACGGTCGATCGCCCTGTAGGGCGGGACCACCAGGTCCCGCCGA
>CAYRIB010000012.1:32898-47132 GCA_964424165.1 uncultured Myxococcales bacterium
TGGGGCGGGATCTCGTCGAGGATGCGCTTGAGCCGGCCCAGCCTCGCTTCGGTCTCGATTGTCCATTCCTCGGTCGCCCCGTAGGCCCGGGCCAGTGCCATGTTTCGCTCGTAGGCGTTCACGGCCTTGGCAATCAGCGGGCGAACCTGCTTCTTCAACTCGGCCTCGTATAGCACGAGGTCCTCGGTCGACAGGTCGGCCGGAATCTCCGCATGCATCACATCGTCGTAGAAGTCTTCGTACAGCCGGCCGATCTTGACCCCGGCCGTCAGGCCCCAGTAGGGATTCCGCAACCGGACGGTTCGCAGGTACTCGGACTGCGCCTTCAAGAAGAGACTCGCCTTTTCGACCAGGTCCTTCTCCATGCGTTCGATCGGAAGCACGAACTTGATGCGCCCGAACAGGTCGTGGTGGATCTGGGCCACTTCCATGGCCGCCATGGCCACGAACCAGTTCCCGTCCATCTCGGGGGCCTCACGGTTCTTTTCGTGCAAGGCCATGATCCGGACCGCCTCGGCCATGGCCTCGTCGATGCGTCCCTGCATGCGCAGACTGCGCACCAGGCGCGCACGCACCTCGGCCTCCTGCAGAAGGGTCATGGGCCAGTTGGCCATCCGCCGCCGAAGCGCCGTTTCGGCCCTCACCCAGTCGCCGCTCTCGGAACAGGCCTCCCCGAGTCTCTGCCACACATCCGCAGGTTCAGGGTCATCCGGGTGCTCGGCCAGATACCGCTCGAAATCCCGAGCCGCCTCGCGCGGACGCCCATCGGCCAGGAACACCAGTCCCCGGTTGAACAGGGCGGGCGGCGCAAAGCGTGACGACGCGAATCGGGTCAGAATGAGCGAAAACTTCCGTGCCGCCTCGGGGAACTGTTTCTGCTCGAAGGCCCGGACACCCTCGTCAAACAGGGCCTCGGGGTCCATGACCTCCACGACCAAACCGTCATCGGTCTTAGCCGCCACGATCTCCATGGGGTCCATCCGGATCTCGGCCATTCTTGGGGCACACGCCAGCGCCAGGCAGAGGGGCATCAGAAGATGGGCAAGCCGCAACCGTGGCACGGACATGATGGGCCTTTCACCGTGAAATCACATCCCAACAGATTCTAGCATTTCTGACTGGCTTCAGAGGAAACGCAACAGCCGCAAGGCATCCTGGCGCAAGGAAAATACCACGCGATCCCGCAGGCCATAGGAGTCCCCGCCCATCTGGAAAGGCACGGTCTGCGAGCAGGTGATGCTGGCCCGGTCGACGTAGTAGTCCACAAAGCCTTCGCCCTGGTAACTGCCCTTCCAGATCCGGGGGAAGTTCGCCACCACCGAGAACAGGTTGAAGCGGGCGATTCGCAGATGCATGTAGTTCTGGTAGCGGTCGGCCCAGGGCAGGATCCGCAATCCGAACCCGTACACCGGAACCGTGCCCGCCATCACCGCAACCACCGGCCCCTCGAACAGGGTCTCGCCGCTTTCGAACGACCGCGTCATCTCGCCCGAGGGCCCGACCTGAAAGGCCCTTTCCCCCAGATTGACGATCTGGGCAGTCAGGTTCTCGTTGTGCACCAATGCCTTGATGCGTCGCGGCGCCGTGGCCCCGAAGAACGACATGAAATAGCCGCCGATACCTTCAACCATGGGCTTGAACAGCCCCTTGCTCATTTTGTCCTTGGTGTTTTCGAAATCTGCCAGGATCTCGGCATCGAGTCCCAAGCTGCCAAACGGGAAAAGGTGGTCCTCGCACTCGATCAGCGACAAAGGCGATACATCCTGCGACGGGTTCGTCACGTAGGCCTTCAGGTCGAGGATCGGGTTTCCGGACGACACGAGGCTCGATATGGCATTGCCGGTCCCGAGCGAAAGGACTCCGAGCACGGGCATCCGGGTCGGATCGCCATGGGTCAACCCATGCAGGGCGTTGATGAACCGCACCAACGTGCCGTCGCCCCCGCCCATGAACACGGTCGGATAGCGGCGTTGCAGGATGATCATCGCGTGGCGATTCGCATCCTCGCGCGTCTCGCTGTAGAAGATGTCCCGCGGGTGGACCAGTTCCTCGATCGACGCAACCACCTTGGGCGACACGCGCCGGGCATTGGCGTTCAGGTAGACCGCGAACTGCCCGGTGTTCATGACTGGCATCCTGGTTTCAGCAATCCGTTCTCCCGGTAAGGCAATGCCGACCAAGAAAATAGCCTGTCGACGCCGCGATGGCAAGGGGTCCAACAGACTCCGGATCGTGGTATTGTTTGGGACCAATCGGGAGGCTTGCGGATTCAATGAACCCACTGGTCGACTTGCTGCTTCGCGAGGACCGGGTGATCGTGTTTGACGGTGCCATGGGCACCGGCCTCGATGGCCTCGGTCTGCGCCCCGATGACTTCGACGGTCATTTGGGATGTTACGAAATCCTGAACCGAACACGGCCCGATTCGGTGCGGGGGCTTCATGAGGCCTTCCTGGACGCGGGGTGCGACGTCATCGAAACGAACACCTTCGGTGCCAACCGGATCTCGCTGGATCATCGTGGCCTGGGACCCGAGGCCCGCGATCTGAACCGGCGCGCAGCCCTGCTGGCACAAGAGGCCGTACGCAAGCTCGCAACGCCGCACCAGCCCCGCTTCGTGGTCGGCAGCATCGGGTCCACCCACCGTCTCCCCACGCTCGGGCAGGTGACCTTCGCTCAGTTGCTCGACGTGTACGGGGAACAGGCGCTGGGGCTTCTGGATGGGGGCGTGGACGGCTTCCTGGTCGAGACGAGCCAGGACATCCTGCAAATCAAGGCCGCCATGCTGGCCATCCGACGCGTGGCCCCGGACCATCCCGTATTGGTCTCTCTGACGCTCCAACCGGGGGGACGCACCCTGCTCGGCACGGAGGTGGCCACGGCACTGGCCACGCTCTTGCCCCTGCATCCCGCGGCCTTCGGCCTCAACTGCTCGGCGGGGCCCCATGAACTGGCCCCTCACATTCGCGCCCTGGCGCGCCTCAGCCCGATTCCGGTGAGCGTGATGCCGAATGCAGGCCTGCCCGAACTGATCGGCGACCGGGCGACCTTCCCCATGACTCCACAGGACTTTGCCGAAGGACTCGTGCCCCTGGTGGTCGAACACGGGGTCCGTATCGTGGGTGGATGCTGCGGTACCACCCCGCAGCATATCGCGGCTCTCGTATCCGGGCTGGCCAAACGCCCCCCCGCGGTTCGCAAGCCCTCTGCCCGCGCCGTGACCGCGATGCTCACGAGCCTTTACGAAACCGTGCCCCTTCGCCGCCCCGTCCGCCCCCTGCGGGTGGGCGAGAGGGCCAGTGCCTCGGGCAGTCGCGCCTTTCGGCGACGGTTGCTCGCCGACGACCTCGACGGGGCCGCCGCGCTCGCCCGCACCCAGGAAGCCGACGGCGCCCATGCCATCGATCTCTGTGTGGCCGCAACCGGCCGGGATGAGGCCCGGGACATGGTGGCGATCGCAGACCGTTTGAACCGGGTGTCCCGATTACCGCTGTGCATCGACACGACGCGGCACGAGGTGATGGAAGTCGCCTTGCAACACGTCACGGGACGGGCGGTACTCAACTCGCTGACCCTCGAAGACCCGGACCGGGCCCGTCGAATCCTGGCATTGGCCCGCGATTACGGGGCCGCGGTCGTGGCCCTGGCCATCGACGAAGAGGGCATGGCCCTCACCGCTGAGCGCAAGATCGCGGTGTGCGAACGGGTCCTCGCTCTGGCCGTGCGCGAGTTCGGTCTGCAGGCGCACGACATCCTGTTCGACTTCCTGACACTGGCCCTCGCCTCGACCAAAGGCCCCGCACGAGCGGCGGCACGCGAGACCCTCGACGCCATTCGGCAGTTCAAGCGGCGACATCCCGAATGCCTGACCATCCTCGGCATCAGCAACGTGTCGTACGGGCTCCCCGAGGCACTGCGTCCGATCGTGAATCAGGTATTCTTGCGCGAGGCCGTCGATGCCGGCCTCGACGCGGCGATCACGGACCCCTCGCAACCGGGGGTCGCGGGCGTGGATGAACCGACGGTTCGTCTGATCGAAGACTTTGTGCTGGATCGCGTCGGTTCCGATTCGGGGGACCCCCTCGCGACACTGTTGCAGCGCTTCCATGCGCCGCACCGGACGCCCCCCGCACCCGTCAGGGCCCCGGCGACCGTGGCGGAACGCCTCGAACGTCAGGTGTTCGAGGGCGACCTGGGACAGATTACGATCCTGGTCGATGCGGCCGTTGCCGTGCATGGCGCCCGACATGTGCTCGACGCCATCCTGCTGCCCGCGATGCAGCAAGTCGGGCAGATGTTCGAGGTGGGCCGGATGCCCCTGCCCTTCGTGCTTCAGGCCGCACAGGTCATGCAAACCGCCACGCAACACCTCGGGCCGTTGCTCCAGGGTTCGGAAAGCCGCCGTCGCGGCCGGATCGTTCTGGCCACCGTGACCGGCGACGTTCATGACATCGGAAAGAACCTCGTAGACATCATCCTTCGCAACAACGGGTTCGAGGTCGTGAATCTCGGGGTGAGGGTGGGTGTGGATGCGATCATCCGCGCCTGCGAGGAGCAATCGGTGGACGCCATCGGTATGAGCGGACTCCTGGTGCAATCAGCGCTTGTGATGCGCGACAACCTCGCGGCCATGAAAGCCCATGGCCTGTCGATTCCCGTGCTCGTCGGAGGCGCGGCCCTGTCCGAGCGATTCTGCCGCGAGCAACTCGTGCCCCAATACGACGGTCCGGTCTTTCATGGCAAGGATGCCTTCGACGCCCTGAGGATCATGCGCGACATCGAGGCTACGGCGGATGCATCCGGCATTGGCACAGCCCAGGGTGGCCAAAATGCGCCCCAAGCAGGGTCCACGCCGCGAAACGACGTGCCTGTGCGGCCCCCGCGACCTTTTACGGCCGTATTGTCCAAAAGCATCAAGCCGCCGTTTCAAGGCACCCGGCTCATGGAGCTTCCCGCGGTCGAGGTCTTGGCGGCGCTCGACGAGGACGCGCTCTTCGTGCGACGCTGGCAGTATCGCCGGGGCAGCGGTTCGGACGCCGATTGGCAGGCCCTGATCGATTCAGAGGCAAGGCCCGCGCTTGCGGCCTGGAAGGATCGGGTGCTAAAGGACGGCCTGCTCCTGCCCCGAGCGGTCCTGGCCCTGCTTCCCGCCACCCCCCGTGAGGACGGGCTCGCGGTCGCCCACACGGACCGGGTGGTGCGTTTCGCCCTGCCCACCCGGGAAGCCGGATGGTTCGCGGCCTTCGTGGTCACGATTGGACCAGGACTCCCGGGTCGGATCGCGGACCTGTTTGCCGAAGGGAGCTACCGCGACTACCTGCTGCTGCACGGTCTGGCAGTCGAGTGCGCGGAGGCGGCCGCAGAGGTGATGCAATCACGCTGCAGTGCGCTGCTCGGGGGCATTCCCATGCAGCGACGCAGTTTCGGATTTCCCGGATGCCCCACGCTCGAGGCCCAACGGGACCTGCTGGAACTGCTGGATGCGCAGCGCATCGGCATCACGCTCACCGAGTCCTTCCAGATGGTGCCCGAATACTCGGTATCCGCAGTGTTCGGGCCCCCGTTCAACGAGGAGGTTTGACGACCATGCCCACAACGCCTGACAACATCGCGGAACTCGAGAGCATCGTGATTCCGATCGCACAGCACGAATACACGGTCATCTCGGCCCGCACCGATCTCATGCACTACGGGGTCGGGGATTTGCCGCGCGACATGCCCTATTGCGCCACTTTATGGCCTGCGGCCGTGGCACTCGGCCACGAAGTCGCGAGTCTCGGCTTGGCATTGAAGGACCGGGCCGTGCTGGAACTCGGGGCCGGGGTGGGACTGCCCGGCATGGTGGCTGCCCGTCTTGGGGCCCGGGTCGTGCAGTCCGAAATCAGCGAAACGGCCCTGGATTTTGCGCGACTCAATGCGCGCGAAAACAACATCACCACGATTCGGCACCAGGTGCTCGACTGGCGCGACTGCCATTTCGAACAGCGCTTCGACTACATCCTGGGGTCCGAGATCCTGTACGCGCCAGAAATGCACCCTCACCTGATCCGGGTATTTACCGAGGCCCTGGCACCGGGCGGACACATCCTGATCTCGGACGCGATGCGCGAGCACAGCATGACCTTCCTCGCGGCCCGCGAAGGGGATGGATGGGGTTTGAGCAGCGGAGTCTGGGAAATGTCCGAGGGGGATCGAACGCGCGTGATCGGGATCTTCGACCTCACGATTTCGAAAGGAGGTTCATGACCCGCCTTCTGCCTTTGTGGGGCGTCGCGGTGTGGCTGCTGTCGCTGTCGGCCGCCACGGTCTTGGCCGAAGAGGAACAGGCGCCACCCCAGGTCACATTCGAGGCCGAAGTCGACACCGTGTCTCGTTTCGCGTGGCGCGGCCTGGGCCTCACCGACGGCCCTGCCGTACAACCTTCGGTCGGGGCAGCATGGTCGTTCTTGTATGCACAACTCTGGAGCAACCTCGTCGTGAGCGACCCGGGGCAGCGCGGGCGATTCACCGAGGTGGACCCGATCCTGGGCTCCGAGTGGGTGATCGGCGACTTCACCCTCAACCCGGAGGCCATCGCCTATCTCTATCCTTACGGGATCGCGTCCTCGTCGGCCGAGGTCTCGCTTGGGATCGCCTACGCATGGGGAGCGGCCTGTCTTACAACCCGTCATGCGTTCGACGTGTGGCAGAGTCCGGGAAGCTACTTCGGAGAAATGGCGCTCGCCTTCGAGCAAGATGTCGATGACGGCACAGGTGGAGGGGCCTTTGTGTCGGTCGGTTGGGCCAACGGCACCTTCAATGCGGTCAACATAGGCCCGGATCGATGGGCCTTGAACGTGATGTCAACGGGTCTGTTTGCCACGTTCCGGCCCATTGCGCCCATCTCGATCCGCATCCACGGGGAGTTCAGCATCCTGCTGGACCCACAACTGCGTTCAGCCGTGGGTTCGCCTGAACAGATCGTGGCAGGCATCGCACTGGGGTTCAGCCCGGGCGACTGACCGTCGGCAACAGACGCCGCCGCATCCACAACAGTCCGAGTAACCCCAGCACCACCGCGAACCACAAGGTCGCGATGCGCACCAGCAGCGTGGCTGCCACCGCTGCGGCCTCGGTGGGCAGGGCCCCGAAGGTATCGGGCGACAGCATACCCACGAGCGTGGCCTCGGTCGCGATCAGCCCCCCCGGAAGCATGGAGAGGGCCCCGGCCAGGGTGCCCACCGCGTACACCAAGGTGGCCCTCTCGACCCCGATCGTGCCGCCTTCGAAGGCCCCCACGATCAGGTACAGTCCCAGGGCCTCGGCAAACCAGGCTGCGCATCCGAGCAGGATGCCCGACAGCAGCGGGACCGGCGACAGCAAGCACTTCTGGCAGGCCTGGCTCTGTTCGGCCAGGGCTGGATCAACCTTCTTCTTGAGCAGACGGGCCGCGCCGGCAAACAGCATGCGCGTCCCGAAAGGCGTGGCCAGGACCGCCACGAATGCCGCGGTCAGCACCACCCCACCCACGAACACCCCACCGCCGAAACCCATGCGCAGCACCCCGATCCCAGCCAGGATCAGGATCGAGAACAGATCCGACAAGCGCTCGGACACGACCACCGGGAAGGTTCGGCTGACCGGCACCCCTTGAGACTCGTGCAGCAGGCCCACCTTGATCACTTCGCCCAGCTTGCCGGGCGTGATCGACATGGCCAGACCCGACAGGAACACGCCCACCGACAGGGGCGCAGGCACGGACACGTCCACGTACCGCAGATACATGTGCCACCGCACGGTCCGAAGCGCGTAGTTGAGCAGGGACAGACCGAAGACCGGCCAGAGGATACCCGCCGAAAAACCGACCATCGCATCGCGAAGCTTCGCAAAATCCGCCCAGAGCCCGAGGCCAAGCACGCACACCACGCCCAGCACGAGCCCAATCAGGAGCTTCGACCACGAGATGTGCATGCGGATTCCTCAGGTCGCCCGAGTAGGCGGGATCAGCCATTCGCTGCCGGCCACGCAGCGCACACGGGCCAGGGATGGCAGCAGGCGGCTGCCCACCTCCACATAGATGGGCCGGCGGGTCACGGGGTCGATCCGGTCCCCGCACACTTCGGCCAGCGGGGTCACCACGAAGCAGCGTTCCAGGCGCTGCACGTGCGGAATCGTCAATTGCGGGGTCGCAGCCACCAGATCGTCGAAGTACAGGATATCGATGTCCAAGGGGCGGGCATCTCGACCGATGCCCAATCGACCGGCCTCCCGCTCCGCGGCCTTGGCCGCATCGAGCAGGGCCAGGGGCTCGAGCGTCGTACGCACCCGGACCACGGCGTTGAGGAACTCGCCGCCCTCGCAGTGTTCCGGGTCGCTGGCAAACAACGACGAGGCCGCCTCGACGCGGAGCACGCCCGCGCTTTCCAGGCGCGCCATACCACCCTTCAGGTTCGCGATGCGATCCCCAAGATTCGACCCCAGGGCAAGGAAGGCCTCGTGGGCCGGGCCATTTGACACGTCATGCACCATCGTCTACCATCGTTGCGCCCGAAGAAACGGGAACAGGGTACCGATTTGGGCACTCCCTGTCAAACCAAGCCGAGGTCTTCATGAATGCTGCATCGTCCGTTCACAAGGTCCGTGACATGGCTCTGGCACCCGCGGGCCGACTGAAGCTCGAATGGGCCGAGTCGCGCATGCCCGTCATGATGGCACTGCGCAAGCAATACTCGCAAACCAAGCCGCTCAAGGGCATGCGGATCGCGGGCTGTCTGCACGTGACCAAGGAAACCGCCATCCTGGTGCGCACCTTGGTCGCGGCCGGCGCCGAGGTGGCCTGGTCGGGCTGCAACCCCCTGTCCACGCAGGACGACGTGGCCGCGGCCCTCGCCGACGAAGGCGTGTCGATCTTTGCGTGGCGCGGGCTCAGCGTGGACGAGTTCTACTGGTGCATCGAACAGACGATCGCAGCTCGCCCGACCCTGACGCTCGACGACGGCGCGGATCTGATCTTCACCTTCCACAACAAGCATGCGGATTTGTGTGCAAGCCTGCACGGTGGCACCGAAGAAACCACCACGGGCGTGCACCGCCTGCGGGCCATGGCCGCGGCCGGGGCATTGAAGTACCCGGTGATCGCGGTCAACGACGCGCAGACCAAGTGGGACTTCGATAACGTCTACGGCACGGGTCAGTCCTCGATCGACGGGATTCTGCGGTCCACGAACATCCTGCTTGCGGGCAAGGTGTTCGTGGTCGCGGGTTATGGGCACTGCGGCCGCGGCGCGGCCATGCGGGCCGCGGGCATGGGGGCCCGCGTGCTCGTGACCGAGGTGGATCCGATCCCCGCCTTGCGTGCGACGCTCGATGGGTTCCAGGTGATGCGCATGGACGAGGCCGCGCACCTGGGCGACATCTTCATCACGGCCACCGGCATGAAGGACGTGCTGGTCAAGCGGCACTTCGAGGTCATGAAGGACGGGGCCGTGGTGTGCAACACCGGTCACTACGACTGCGAAATCAACATCCGCGATCTGGAGGGGCTTGCGACCTCCCACCGCGAGGTGCGCCCGAACAACGAGGAGTACCACATGCCCGATCACCGGCGGATCTTCCTGCTGGCCCAGGGGCGTCTCGTCAACCTTGCAGGCGCCGAAGGCCACCCGTCCGAAGTGATGGACATGTCGTTCGCGAACCAGTTCCTGAGCATGGTACGCCTGGCCCGCGAGGGGCGGTCCCTGACCCCGGCGGTCTACGACATCCCTGCGGCCCAGGACCAGGAGATCGCCGGCCTGAAGCTGGCTACCATGGGCTGCGCGATCGACACGTTGACCGAGGACCAGATTCGCTATCGCGACGACTTCGCGTGCGGCACCTGAAAAAGAGAGAGGCATCATGGCCAAGAACATCGTTGCGCGGGACAAGGACTATTCCCAGTGGTATCTCGACGTGATCGCTGCGGCGGAAATGGCGGACTATTCGCCCGTCCGCGGCTGCATGGTGATCCGCCCCACCGGCTATGCCATCTGGGAGGCGCTGCAGCGTGATCTGGACGCCCGGTTCAAGGAACTGGGGCATCAGAACGCATACTTCCCGCTGTTCATCCCCGAATCCTTTCTGCGCAAGGAAGCCGAGCACGTCGAAGGCTTCGCGCCCGAATGCGCCGTGGTCACGCACGGCGGGGGCGAGAAGCTCGAAGAACCCCTCGTGGTGCGTCCGACCAGCGAGACCGTGATCGGGCACATGTACGCGCAGTGGGTGCACTCGTGGCGCGATTTGCCGATCCTGATCAATCAGTGGGCCAACGTGGTCCGATGGGAGAAGCGCACGCGCCTGTTCTTGCGCACCACGGAATTCTTGTGGCAGGAAGGCCACACCGCGCACGAGACCGAGGCCGAGGCCCACGAAGAGACCCTGCGCATGCTCGAGGTGTACCGCGCGTTCGCCGAGGATTTCCTGGCCGTGCCCGTACTGGTCGGCGAAAAGACCGCGAGCGAGCGTTTCGCAGGCGCCAAGCACACGTATTGCATCGAGGGCATGATGCAGGACGGCAAGGCCCTGCAGATGGGCACGTCGCACGAACTCGGGCAGAATTTCGCGCGCGCCTTCGACATCAAGTTCGAGGGCCGGTCGCAGGCCATCGAACATGCCTGGACCACCTCGTGGGGCGTGTCCACGCGGCTGATCGGCGCACTGATCATGGCACACTCGGACGACGAGGGCCTGATCCTGCCGCCGCGTGTAGCCCCGACCCTGGCCGCCGTGATCCCGATCTTCCGCAACGACGAGGAAAAGGCCACGGTCCTGGCCTTCATCGATCGTCTGATGGCCGGCCTGCTGGGCGCGGACGAGGTTGCGGCATCGCAGCGCCGCCTGGGCAACGCGGGGCTGCAGCCCTTGTTCTACCAAAAGAACACGTCCCAGCAGTTCGTGGTGGACCGCCGCGAGACCATGCGCCCGGGCGAAAAGCACTACTACTGGGAACAGCGGGGCGTTCCGCTGCGCATCGAAGTGGGCCCGCGCGATGCGGCCGCGGGTTCAGTGGTGGTCAAGTCCCGCCTGGACGGCAGTCGCGAGACCCTGCCCGAGAGCGCCTTCACGCGTGCCTGGTTCGATGCCCGGTTTGCCGAGTTCCAGACGGCGTTGTACCAGCGCGCCTTGCAGTACCGCGAGCGCAACATCCGGCGGGTCGAGTCCTACGACGAGCTCAAGCGCTTCTTCGAGACCGACTCCGGGTTCTTGCGCTGCCATTTCAACCCGTCGGTCGAGGTCGAAGCGCAGATCAAGGCCGAAACCAAGGCCACGGTGCGCTGCATCCTTCGGGATCAAACGGCCGGACCCGGCAAGGACATCGTGACCGGCGAACCGGCCGCGCAGGAAGTCATCTTCGGAATCGCCTACTGAGGTGAGACCATGAGACTGGCAATCAATGGGGCCCTGGGCCGGATGGGACGCATGGTCCTGGATGCGGCGCTGGCATCGGGCAGCGTTCGGGACGTCATTCTCATCGACCCCGAAGGCAACCGCGTCACGCGCACGCCGTTCGGCGAACGCATGGTGTTCGCCACGCCGGCGGACCTGCCCCCCGAACCGATCGATGCGGGCATAGACTTCAGCTCGCCCAAGGGGGCGGTCGCGTTTGTCACTGTGCTGGCGAATCGTAGCATCCCGGTGATCAGCGGGACCACGGGTGTTTCCGAAGCGGACGTCGCAGTTATGCGCGAGGCCGCGGCCAAGGCCGCGATCTTGTGGACTCCGAACACGAGTTTGGGCGTCTACTGCCTCCACGAACTGGCATCCCTGGCCGCCACCATGCTCGGTCCCACCTACGACTGCGAGATCGTGGAAACCCATCATCGACACAAGAAGGACGCCCCGTCCGGAACGGCCATCTCGTTGGCGCGGCATCTTGGCGCATCCTTGCCGGACCTCGTGGTCGGGCGGCACGGTGCGGGCGGCGAGCGTGCCTCGGGGGTCATCGGGGTCAGTTCCGTGCGCGGCGGCGAAGTGGCCGGGGATCACACGGTCTTCTTCCTCGGCGAACACGACCGCATCGAGATCACCCACCGGGCCACTTCCCGCATGGTCTTCGCACGAGGGGCGTTAGAGCTCGCCCGGCGCATCCGGGGCCGCCAGCCCGGCTGGTACACCATCGAAGCCCTTCTGTCCCAGCCCGCAAAGGCATAGCCCATGCGCTCCGACCTGCCGCCGACCGCGGACATCACGATCATCGGGGGGGGATTTGCGGGCGCATCGACCGCCGCGGCCCTGGTGCGCGCAAACTGCAAAAATGTGCTGTTGCTCGAGGCTGAGCCGCAGTTCGGGATGCACGCCACCGGGCTCAATGCCGCCATGGCACGACACCTGGATCAGGACCCGACGATCACCCGGATGGCTGCGGCCGGGATCGCATCGATTCGCGATGACGAGGCCTGGCCGGACCACCCGGTGGACTTTAGAAACTCGGGGTCGCTGCTGCTGTTTTCCGGTGCCGGCCAGGAAGCCCTGCTCGCTGCGGCCGATGCCCTGGCAACGACCGGCCCGATCCGGTTTCGCGGCCTGGATCGAGCCGCCGCGGTCGCACGGGTTTCCGTTCTTCAGGATGCCGACTTCGCCGGCGCCATCGAGACCCCGGGCGACGGCGTCGTGGACATCCATGCCTTGCTGTGGCGATACCTGAACTCGGCCCGTGAAGGCGGTGCACGATTGCTGCCCGGGTGCCCCGTACGGGAGATCCTGCGCCAAGGGGACCGGGTCACGGGCGTACGCACCGACATGGGCGACGTGTCATGCCCCGTGGTGGTCAACGCGGCCGGGGCTTGGGCGAACAGGGTCAGCGGCCTGCCCGATCTTCCGATGAAGCCCTTCCGGAGGCACCTCATGGTGACCCCGCCCCTGCCGTGGGTCGATCCACGCTGGCCGTTCGTATGGGATCTTGCCCACGGCCACTATTTCCGCCCCGAGATGGGGGGCCTGCTGCTGTGCCCGGGCGATCAGGAAGCCGTGCCCCCGGGTGCGGCGGTCCGCGACCCCGCGGCCCTGGAGGCGCTGGCCGAGCGCCTGGCACGGCACGTCCCGGCCCTGGCCGATGTGGCCGTTTCGCATTGGTGGGCGGGACTGCGTACCATCGCCAGCGACCACCGGTTCGTGATCGGGCCGGATCCGCGTCTGACGGGTCTGCACTGGGTGGCCGCACTCGGGGGCCACGGCATGACCACCAGCGCGGCCGTGGGCGAACTCGCGGCCGCACTGCTGCTTGGTCGGGACATGGATCGTGACTGGAGCACCACACTCAGCCCTGCACGATTTCTTGCAAAGCGGAGGGAGGTGGTCAGTGCTGTCTGAAAAAGCCCCCAAGGCCCACCCCTTTCTCAAGTGGGCGGGCGGCAAGCGCCAGTTGCTGGCCCGCCTGCAGGCCCGTATGCCGCAACGCATCGGTCGTTACTTCGAGCCATTCATGGGAGGCGCAGCGCTGTTCTTCGCCGTAGCCCCCGACGAGGCGGTGCTCAACGACGGTAATGCCCGTCTGGTCCGCACCTACCGGGCCATCCAGAACGCGGTCGAGGACGTCATCGCCCGTCTGCGCAACTATCCGCACGACAAGGACTTCTTCATGCGTCTGCGGGCCATGGACATCGACGCATGCCCGGACGCAGAGGTGGCGGCATGGCTCATCTACCTGAACCGCACCGCGTTCAACGGGTTATATCGCGTGAACTCCCGGGGTGGATTCAACGTCCCCTTCGGCCGCTACAAGAACCCCACGATCTGTGATGCCGACAACCTGCGGGCGTGCTCACGGGCCTTGCGGCATGCCCGCATTCTGCACGGGGATTTCGAGGCCGCGGTGGCGGACGCCCGAACCGGCGACTTCGTGTACTTCGACCCACCCTACGTGCCGCTGAATGCCACCTCGGACTTCACGTCGTACACCCAGGAAGGCTTCGGGGATGCCGATCAGGTGCGACTGCGAGACGTGGCCCTGCGCCTAAAGGCCAGCGGAGTGCACGTCCTGCTGTCGAATTCCGGGGCACCCCGGGTGCGTGAGCTCTATGCCGACGGATTCGAGATCGAAGAGGTGGTAGCCACGCGGTCGATCAACTCGGTCGCCGCGCGGCGCGGGGCGGTCACCGAGTTGCTGATTCGCTGATCGCATGGGACGGCCCTTGAACGGGGGCGTCGTCCTCGTGCACGCGCAAATGAGCGGATCGATGATTCATGTCGCCTTTGGTTCCTTCGAGTAGGTCTTCAGGTAG
>CAYRIB010000013.1:0-10215 GCA_964424165.1 uncultured Myxococcales bacterium
CGTCGAGGGCCAGCCCGAGGTCGCAGCGCATCTCGAGGACCTTGCGGGCCATGGCTCCCGGATGCAGGGCCCCGCAGTGCTCATTGATGTTGGTTCCGTCCGGTTCGGCGTTCAGCGGGATGACCTCGGCCCCGAGTTCTTCGAACACCAGGGGAGCCACCCGGTAGGCGGCGCCATGCGCGCAGTCGACGGCGATGCGTATCCCGTCGAGCGACAGATCGCGGGGAAACAGGGACTTCAGGGCCACGCAGTAACGCCCCACGGCATCATCCACGCGCGTGGCGCGGCCGATGTCCGGTCCCTGGGCCGATCCGCCCACCAGCGACGGGTTGGCAATCAGGGATTCGATGCGGGCCTCGAGTTCGTCTGGCAGCTTGAAGCCATCGCCCCCAAAGAACTTGATCCCGTTGTCCATGTAAGGATTGTGCGATGCCGAGATCACCGCGCCCGCGTCGGCCCGCATGCTGACCGTCATATAGGCGATGCCCGGCGTGGGCAGCGGCCCCACCAGCACCGCGTCGGCCCCCATCGAACAGACGCCCGCGGCGAGGGCGGTTTCGAACATGTACCCCGACAGCCGGGTGTCCTTGCCGATCAGGATGCGTGTGCGTCCCTGTCCGGCCGGAAAGACCTTGGCGATGGCGCGACCCAGCGCCATGGTGGTTTCCGGGGTCATGGGCGGCACGTTCGCCACGCCGCGCACCCCGTCGGTTCCGAAGATCTGCCTCACGGTTTTTGTTTGTTGAGCTTGTTGCGCCATTCGGGGGATTTCTCCTGATCGTCGGTAAGAAGGTACACGTTGACGGCCCGCGGGTTGAGCAGGCAGTCGACCCCTGCGGGGTGGTCGCACGCGGGCCGCACATTCTCGTGTCGTGCGATGGCCTGGTCCAGGTCCGCGACGTCCACATAGACCTGAGACGCCATGGCGGACTTCTGCATGCTCACGAGGGTGGGCAAAGGACCGGTCAGGCGCACGGACACGATCGGGGGATCCACATGGCACGACAGGTCTTCGGGACAACTCCGGATCGCCACCGCGACCCGGTCGACCGAGACCTTGCCCGTGCGCGCCCGGACCTGCACGTCTACGCGGACCCGTTCCACGTCGAGGAACAAGAAGGGCAGGGTGGGTTTCTGCAACGGAATGTCGATGTGCGTGTCCTTGTCCATGGCGCCCATGTCCAGGGGGTAGGTCGCCAATTCGGTCAGTTCCTTCACGCTCGAACGGGCCCCGCGGACCTTGATCTCGGACGGCGTGACCTTGACCTGGTCCTTGGCAATGTCATACCCCTCGGGCACGATGCCGACGAGTGTGGGCCGGACCGGGACCGTGCGTTCTACCCGCATCTCGGTTTCGACCGCAAACTCGGAAGGGTAGATGGACTGGATCGACAGCGACGAGATCCCCAGAAGCTGTCGCACCTTCTCGCGATCGAACACGAACATCGAACCGTCCGAGAAGCCGCGCAGATCCACGAGGTAGGGACCGGTCTTGCGCTCGAGCGCCTTGGCCAGTTTGGACCAGCGATCCCGCACGCGCACCCGGAGGGTCTTGGGCAGCTCGCCGACGAACACCTCGTCGGGGTTCAGATTCGACAGGACCACGGGGAGTTCGATGTCCACTTCCTTGCCCTGGTCTTCGCGGACCACCACGACGAGTGCCAGCGCGATGATGATTGATGTCAGCTTGATCCAGAAATTCTCGATGAAGACGCGCCGCCACCACGGCTGCAACTTCGCCATGTTGCGAGTCGTCCGGATGGGGCGCTGTCCGGGGTCGCGCAGGTCGTCCATCGGTCGGTCCTCCTCAGGTCTCGCCGACGCGGGTGTCGCTGCCCGGTTCGAGCAGTCGCGTCAGTTCCTCGCGCAGGGCATTGGCATCGAGGCCGCGCTTCAGCGATCCGGCCACGGCCAGCGAAATGGCACCGGATTCCTCGGACACGACCACGACGGCCGCATCCGTGCCCTCGGTGAGTCCGATGGCCGCACGGTGGCGTGTGCCAAGCGTCTTGTCCACCTTGGGACTGTCGGTCAAGGGCAGAAAGCAACCCGCGTGACTGATGCGGCCGTTGCGAATCATCACGGCGCCGTCGTGCAGGGGGTTTTCGTACGACGGAATGAAGATCGAGAAGATCATGTCGGCCGTGACCTTGGCGTCCAGGGGAAGGGCCTGTTCAGAATAGGTCGACAAATCGGCGCTGCGTTCGAGCACGATCAGGGCCCCGATGCGCTTGGCCGACAGTCGCGTGGCCGCCCGGACCACCTCGCCGATCACGCTGGTCACGCCGCGGCGCGAACTGCCTTGGAAGAAGCGGGACTTGCCGAATTCGGACAGGGCACGCCGAATGTCGGGCTGAAACAACACGATCAGAACCACCAGGAACGAGGCCACGAATTTTTCCAGAATCCAGTTCACGGTGCTGAGGTTGAGGTAGTCCTCCTGGGAGATCACGAACAGCACCAGGACCAGGAAGATTCCGAACAGCATCTGCAGGGCACGGGTGCCCCGGATGAGCAGCATCATGCGGTAGATCAGGTAGTAGACCAGGGCGACATCCACGATCGTGGTGATCACGTCGATGGCCGGGATCTCGGACAGAAACTCGCGGATCGGGTTCATGCAGCGTTCTCCCGCGATGAAGCTCTGGTCACGGCGTGAGCCACGCGAACCACGTCGCACATGGCCGAGACGTCGTGCACCCGGATGACGCGTGCCCCGGAGGCTGTGGCAAGGGCCACGGCAGCCGCGGTGCCAAAGAGGCGGTCACTGGTCGTGGGTCGATCGAGCACCGCGCCCACGAACGACTTGCGCGATGGACCGATCAGCACCGGACGCCCAAGGCGTACGAACAGGTCCAGGTGGCGCAGAATTTCGAGGCACTGAGCCGGGGTCTTGGCGAACCCGATGCCCGGGTCCACGAACACGTGTTCGAGCGGGAACCCGGCGTTGCAGGCCGCAGTGACGCTAGCCCACAATTCCGCGATGCAGTCCGCCAGGAAGGCGCGGTAATCGGTGCGGGTCTGCATCGTCGATGGATCGCCGCGCATGTGCATGGCCACGGCCAGAGGGCGTGCGCGAACGAGCAGGGGAATCATGTCGGAATCGGCCGTGAAGGCCGAAACATCGTTGACCATCACGGCGCCGGCCTCGATCGCGGCCTCGGCCACCAAGGCATGGCGGGTGTCCACGGACAGCGGAACGGTCGTGGCCCGAACCAGGGCCCGGATCACGGGGACCACGCGCGAGGCTTCCTCGGCCGCGGTCAGGGAAGCGGCCCCAGGTCGGGTGGATTCGCCGCCCACATCGATCAAATCGGCACCCTCGGACGCGAGCGACAGACCGTGTGCCACGGCCGCCTCGGGCGATGCGAAGCGACCGCCATCGTGAAACGAATCCGGGGTTACGTTGAGGATCCCCATCACCAGGGGCGGGGCTGTCATGTCCGCAACGCGGGACAGCAAGGCCCTGACCTGTGGGGTCTGATCGAGCATGGCAAAAATAGTAGGCTGTTATCGCCCGGATCGCAATCGCAGAATGCAGCATCCACCAGCTTGCGCCTGGGCCCGCCGTTCGCCCACATTGACACGCTGCCCTGTTCGAGCGATATTTTCCGGCAGGCGAAGCACCCCGGGACGCCTTCATGACCCCCGCGGCCCACATTTTCCATCGCGGATCTTTCCGCATCCTTCGGTTCGGTGCTCTTGGCATCCTGCTGTCCTTTCTGTGTGCCTGTGCCCCGGCCCCGATGACGGAACTCGACCGTCGACTCGTGGCCATTGAGGTTCTCGAAGCTCAGGGGCGATACGTCGAGGCCGAGCACGAAGCCTCGACCATTCCGTGGCAGGAGGCTTCGCAACAGGATCAGTGCCGTTACTGGTCCACGCGGGCCTCGGCGCAGGGAGGCGTCGGGGCCTATCAGGACGCGATCACTTCCTTCGAAAGGGCCCGCGATCGGTGTCGCGACCCCATGCTGGCATCGCGGGCGCTGTTCGAGATGGGGCGGATGATTGCGGATCGCGCCCGGGATGATTGTGCCCGTGGTCTGAAGGCGTGCCCGGCCACTCCGATATTCCGTCGGGTGGTCAGTCGATACCCGACCGAGCCATCGGCACGTCGCAGTGTCGCGTGGCTGCGCGAGATTGCGCAACAGGGCGGGGGTGCTTCCGAAGCCTACGAGGAGATGACGCGCCTCTTTTCGGGCGTGAAAACCTGGGACATCGGGGCGTACCTGCTGTTTGCGGGCGCGGAGTTGCTGGCCGTGCGGGATGGCGAGGAGGCCTCGCGATGGGCAAGACTGGCATTGTATCGGCGGATCCTTGACGAGTACCCGCGAAGCCACCTCGCGAACGATGCCATGTTCGAGAGTGCGCGACTCTGCCTTGATTTGGGCCGGGGCCTCGATGCCCTGCGCCATCTGCGCCTGCTCATGATGCAGCGCGAGACCTCGTACCTGATGGGGTCCTACGATTCCCCGTTGTATGCCAGGGCCCGGTTCCTGGCCTCGGACGCGGTGCTGATGGCCACGGGGAACGTACGCAAAGCGGTCCGGGAGCTCGAACTGTACGTGCAGGAATATCCCCGCAGCAGCCGGCGAGGCGAAGCCCTGTTTCGTGCCTATGAATTGTGGCGTGACGCCGGTGAGGCCAGTGAGGCCGGGATGATCTTGCACCGTCTGGCCGAGCAGTTCCCTGCGACCGTACACGGCAAGCGGGCCCGGAAGATCCTCGATGGAGGTGCGCGATGAAGGCACTGAGCCGGGGCTGGCTCGGGACGATGCTGTTCGTGTTCATGTCTTGCGGCGGGGGTGAGGTGGCCACGCAACGGGTGGACGTCGATGTCCTGCCCGTCGACGAAGATGTGGCAACGGGCACCGACGGGGTCGATGGGGAGGCCCCCGGAGGGTCGGATCTGGACTCTGACGTTGCCTCGGACCTGGCGGTCGATGATGTGCTCAATGATGACACCAGCCTGGATGCTGCCGCGGATGCCGAAATCTGGGAGGCGGGCCCAGAGGAGATCGAGGGGTCCGCAACCGTGCCGCGATTTGACCCGATATACGACAATCTGCTGCTGCGCCCCTGGCCGTCAGATGCCTACAGGACGTTTGAAGGTCATCTGGACTTCGCGTTCTTCCCCAACCCAGAGGCCTCCCTGGTGTTGCAAAAATACGTGGATTACGCAGCCGCGAACCTGGATGGATTCTCGATGGTGCAGGTCGTGTACTTCCCCCTATGGGGGGACATCGATCCGGCATCCCTGCCTGCGACCTATGTCCCTGCAGACGCATCGCAGCCGATCCAGATCGTGGACGTGACCCCAGGATCGTCCGCACTGGGCATGCGCATCCCCCTGTCGTGGCAATACCGTTCGCACGCCGGCAAGTTCCTGCCCGAGAACATCCTGATGATGCGTCCCTTGTGGGGCTTTACCTTGCAGGAGGGCCACACCTACGCCGCGATCCTGACGTCCGCACTTCAGGGGATCGACGGTATCGGGTTGGGGCGGCCGTCGGCGTTTTCAGCCATGCTGGCTGGCACTTACGGCGAGGAGGCCTTCAACGATGCCATGCAACCCCTGCGCGACTACCTGCAGGACGAACCCGAGTTGATGGCCCGCATCGCGGCGGCCACGGTGTTCACCGTCGCCCGTCCGACCGAGGAGTTGCGGCGCATCCGGGACTACCTGCGCCATGACGTGTCGACCGCGGATCTGAAGATCCTGGACTTCGGGTACATGGGGTCGACGTCGACATACCGTTTATACGAGGGGCACTATCAGGCCCCGAATTTCTGCCGCGGCACGCCGCCGTATGCCAGCGAGGGCGGGGGCTTCGAATTCTACGCGGCCAACGACAAGCCCGTGGTCCAGACCACCGAGACCATGCGGTTTGCCCTGACGGTGCCGCGTGATCAGGAGATGCCCGAAGGCGGCTGGCCCATCGTGTTGCAGAGTCACGGAACCGGGGGGGATTACAAGAGCTTCATCGAGGGGGGCGTTCACCGCATCGCGTTCATGCTGTCGGGCATGGGTCTGGCGAACGTGGGCATCGATCAACCCCTGCACGGGGCCCGGGTCGACCCCCCGCTTGGTGACACGCAGTTGTCGTTGTATTCGTTCAACATGCTCAATCCCGAGGCGGGCCGGTCGGTGCAGCGGCAGTCCGTGGCCGACGAAATCTACCTGATGCGCCTGGTCGAGGCGGGTGCGCTGACGATTCCGGCCGCGGTATCGGCCGATGCGCGGGAAGAGCGGTTCGACGCGACCCGCATCATGTTCTTCGGGCATTCGCAGGGCGGCATCACCGGGGGCATGTTGCTGGCGCTCGAGGACCGTTTGCGCGGGGGGCTGCTGTCCGCGGCCGGGGCCGGGATGTCGAACACGCTGATGTTGCGCAAGGACCCCGCGGACATGCAGATGCTGCTGACGGCTCTGATGGGCATCGAGGACCCGACCGAACTCGACGAGTACCATCCGATCGTGACCCTGATCCAGATGATTACCGACGTGACGGACCCGGCCTCGTATGCCGGAGGCTACTTCGCGTATGACGCAACGGACCCGGAAGCCGGGCCGCGCAGCGTGATGGTGACCGAGGGCCTGCTCGACCAGTTCACACCCCCGTTCACGACCGAGACGCTCATGGCCGAGGCGGCAATCCCGATTCTGGCGCCGGTGCTGCACTGGCCGCTGGCCATGACGGTGCGGGGGCTGTCCGAGGCCATGCTGCCCCTGGAATCGAACATCGAAGCTGCGGGTGGCAGAAGGGCCACCGCCTTCGGATATCAGATCCCGGACCAGGGCCACTTTGCGACCACCCGGGACCTGACCACGGTGCGCTACTACCAGCAGTTCTTCCGCACGCTCGGGTATGACGGCACGGCCCGGGTGGAACCGGTGCTGCCGTAATCGGGGAAGGCCCCCGGTTTCGGTCGTTTTATCCTGGTCCCTTCGCTTGACTTGCCGCTTGACACCCTCGGCAATTGTTGCAACGCTAGAACCGATATCCCTGTTCTTTGCGACGTCGTTTTGAGCCTGATCGGGACAGCGATGAGCGGGCACCGCTCGGCCGGCTGGAGTGAAGGAGGTGTGTTTATGAAACGCGACATCCTGTGCTGGCTGTGGGCCTGCCTTCTGATGCTCCCGGTTGCGGCCTCGGCCGCCCCGCAGGGCACCGTCTCGGTGACGACCTTGAACACCGGTCGCGTGGTGACGACCACGGTGCCGGCATCGCAGCGTGCAATCTTTGTCGTCAACTACACGGTCAGTCATCTTGGAGGTACCCAGGCTTGGGTGGAGGCGGATCTCTGTGATCCATGGACCGGTTTTCCCCCGGACTACGGTGGCCACATGGATGTAATTCCAACCGGGGCCACCTTGGTGTCCAATCCCGCATGTCTTGGCGGCGCATGGAAGCCCGATAGTGGAAGGACCCTTCGCAGCGCGCCCATTGTCGGGGGGGATGGGGACACCGGGGTGACTGCGACGTTCGAGTTCTCGTCGTACACTGCCATGTTGATCCCGAACGGTACGATTTGGACTGTGCCGATTCGCATCGTGATCGAGGGACAGGCGGAGCCCTTGGCGTCGACCACGGCCACGCTGACGGTCACGTCGGCGCCGTTGCTGTCGTATGGCTTCGTCTATCAGAACCTGGCGGTCGGCGATGATCCGGACAACCCGGGCGTTGCCGGGTGGTTGGCGACCTACAGCGTTCGCCCGATGTCCCAGTATTATCCCCCGGGGGGCTACATGGCGCCTGGCCGATCCACGTTCACTGCGGTCGCGGACACCATGACCGAGGGACTCACGGCCAAAGTCGTTAGCGCAGGCCGCTCCGCGCTTCCGGTTCCGTGGCATGTGACTCGTCCTTGGCCCCGCGCCACATCGCTGAACCTGGATCAGGACGTGGGCACCCCGACGATCTTGGGAAATACGGTGACCTTCGAGGTGGACAACCTGGCTCAGTTCAATGTCAACCAGCCCGGTCCGGTCTGGGAGGTCGCTTTGTGGTATCCCCAGGGCAGCCGAACCGCGGGCGTGAGCGGGGTCCTGACGTGGAACGGACAGCAGAAGCCGGCTTCGGCGATGGTGGGACTCGAGGGAACCGGTATGAGCACGGGTGTGCGTGGCTACAGTCCTGTGACGTACGGCTACTTCGATTGGACACCGCCGGCGCACTACCTGACACTGAACAATAACGAAACCGGCTGGTCGGCCCCGGATCGTGCGATCCCGTTCGTGTACCGGTTCGACAAGTACCAGGATTCGGGGACCAGCCCGGGACTGCTCAATCCCTCGCTGGTGGTCAAGATCCCGGACGATCTCGTACTCACTCAGGACTACAACGCCTTCTGGGGAGTGGGGAATTTCGGTTCGAGCAGCCTGCCTGCTGGATGGACCACCGCGTGGACCGCGGATCCGACCTGCGATTCGACCACGACTGACTGGGTTGAAGGGCGTCCTTCGGCGGCCGATGTTGCCACCGTGCGCTGTTTTCGACAGTCTTACTCCGGTCTGGTTCTCGCTTCCAGCACGTATCTGTGGGCTACCATGCGGATGAAGGAGGGGCCTCGTGACGCACTGAAGGCGGTGCCCGGGGCCTATCAGTTCATTCCCTGGAAGGTCTGGAATCGTGCTGACAACGTGGTGGCGCATCGCAATCTTCACGTGCCGGGAACGTCGGTGCTATTGGACCACATGGGGGACTGGTTCTTGCGGGAGTGGAACGCAACGGTCTGGAACACGGAATGGCCCTATCCGCGCTTCGCTGTCTGGAATGCCCCGACCTCGAACGGTACAGCCTTGACCAGCCTGGGGCAGACGGCCACAGTGAAGGTCTGGGTGCCGGGCAGCGGGAACGCGGCGTCCAGCGGATACACCGACCTGACGGTGTGGGCCGAGTTGCCCCGCGAAAAGGACCTGATCGGCACGGTAGCGTTTGAAGGTAGTTTGCTGGACGCAAATGGAGTTCCGGTCGATCCGGTGTGTACCTATACGGATCGTACGGAGACGCAGAACGCCGGGTTTTCGTGTACCTGGCCCGGTTGGATCCCGCCATACAAGGCGGATCCTACGACGGGATGTCCGACGGTCTGGGACTGTGAGGGTTGGTGGCAGGCCTTCAATTCAGGGGTGTCCAACCAAGTGATTCTGGTGTACACCGAGATGCTTCTGAGCGGGGTGTCCGGCACCAACTACAACACGCTCATCAAGGCCGGAACGACCCCCGGGTCTGTGAACGAGAGCCGGACTTACGACAATGGTGCCACTCTGCCGGTCGCGACGGGGACGGCCATGTACTGGCTCAAAGTCACCGGGAGTCCCACACTGACCATCAACACGGTCACGGATGTCGACAGGGCGCACGCCACGCAGGATGTCACTTTCACGGTGACCGCCGACAACGTCGGCGCAACGTCCGCAATGAACACCTGGGTGTATGACCTGCTCGGCCGCGATTCGCGCACCGGGGCCGCGTTGCCTTCCACCTGTGCGAGTTCGCGTCCCATGCTGGTGTCGGTATTGCATTTGTCCGGAAGCCCGCCAGGGGACCTCGAATACACCACTCTCGAACCGCCGGTGCAGGGCGGAACTGGGTGGTCCTCGACGCCCCCGGCGGATCTGGCCGCTGTGACGGGGCTGAGATGGCGGCTCAACAGTGCGTATTCCGCCATGCCGGGGGTGTACGCACCGAACGACGACGCCATTGTCCAGCAGATCGTGCTGCGGGTGCCGGACGAAACGGGAAAGCAGTTGTGCCACGGCGCGGCCATCCTGGCGGACACCCTGGCCGCGGCCGGCACGTTCTCGCCGATCGACATCGTGGGCACGCCCGACCTGTCGGTGGACCTGACCGGTCCGGCAACCATGACCACGCAGTCGAACGCGTTGTATGTGGTGGACGTGGGGAACGTGCTCGGTGACTCGTCGTCCGTGAACGTGCGGGTGACGATGACGTTGCCCGTGGGGTTCGAATTCGTGACCGCGGATGTGTCCCCGGTGTCGGTGGATGGGAGGGTGGTCACGTGGAGCCTGCCGCTGTTGGCCATCGGGGAATCGCGGTTGATTCACGTGACGGCGCGGCCATCCGAGGACGGTTGCCTGGCTGCGGCGCAGACAGCCCAGGCACAGGCTTTGGTCGAGGGCACGGACGGACAGCCGGACCGCAACCCGGACAACCAGTACGATGACGTCCTTACGACGCTGACGACGAT
>CAYRIB010000013.1:10315-27657 GCA_964424165.1 uncultured Myxococcales bacterium
GACTGTGATGGGATTCTGGATGGCCAGGACAATTGCCCGACGACCCCCAATCCGGACCAGGAGGATCTGGACGAAGACGGTATCGGGGACGCCTGTGACTCGGACATCGATGGGGACGGTGACGACAACGACGACGATGAATGCCCGGAAACGCTCTGCGATGACGGGGATTTCTGCGACGGGATCGAGATGGATGACGGTGCAGGGTGCTGCCTGCCGGGCACGGCCCTGGGACTGGCCGGTGAATTCAACGTGTTCGTGTTCGGGGACTTTGCCGGATTCATCGACGTGCTAGGGGACATCGCAGCGGGCGGGAGCGTGCTGCCGCTGGCGGGATTCGACGTGGGCCGGGACCACGCGGGCGGTTGGGGCATTGTGGCCGGCGGGGATGTGACCGCGACATCGGGAACCATTCATGGGGACGTGTGGGTCGGGGGCTTGTGGACCCCGAGCGACGTGACCCTGGAAGGCGTGGTGATGCGTCCGCCGATTCCGAGCCCGGTCAACTTCGCACAGGTCTATGGGCAGATGGCGGCGCTGTCGACGTATCTGGCCGGGATTTCCGCAAATGGGACGACCGGGGTGACGGCTGGTGAGGTTGTGCTGACTGGCGTGGACCCGCTGATTCCCGTCTACGTGTTCAATTTGACGTCGGCCCAGTTGGACGGGGCCGTGAGCTTGGCCATCGACGTACCTGCCGGGGTGACGGCGCTGGTGAACGTGAGCGGGGCAGAACTGACCATCGAGCAGTTCGGTTTCCTGGGGACTGTGGATCCGGCACGGGTGCTGTTCAACGCTTACGAGGCCATCGCGGTTCACGTGCAGTCCATGGGCATGAAAGGGACTCTGCTGGCGCCAGGCGCTGCGGTCGACTTCAACCGGGGTGAATGGGACGGGATTGTGGTGGCGTCGTCGATGACCGGATATGGCGAAATGCACTGGGTGCCGTTCATCGGAGCTTTGCCCTGTGTGCCGCCGGAAGAGGAAGAGGAGGAACAGTCACCTCCTCCACTCCAGCCGTTCACAGGGGCATCCACGGGATCGGCTCTGATGTGCGCCTCATCGCGGGCAGCGGACAGCGCGACGTCGCCGTGGGTTGGCATCATGCTGCTCGCAGGTGTGTGTGGGGTTCTTGCCGCTGCGCGCAAAAAAACCACAAGGTCCCGGTAATTGCGGGTGTCTACACGAGCGTTCGTGCCATGTCCGGGTGGGGCGCGGGGATGACCTCGCTGCGCAGCAGGAGCCCGGATTCGATCACCGCAACCCCGGCACCGACCGCGACCTCGACCGCGGCCTGCTCACCGGTCAGGGTGACGTAGGCCTTGCCGCCCAAGCCGGTGCCCAGGCGGATCTCGATCAGGCGGATGTCCGCGGCCTTGCACGCGGCGTCCGCGGCCAGGACCGTGGAGGCCACCGAGAAGGTTTCGATGATGCCCACGGCTGCGAGGCCCGGAAGCGGTTGCACGGCCAGCAGGGCAGGCACGACCTGCTCGTGGAGGTTGGGGATGACGATGCGGTCGACCAGGGCGTGTCCCGCGTAATGAACCCCGGTTTCCATGGCATCCCGAACCGGGTCCTCGAGACCCCCGACCAGGACGATGAACTTGCCCGGACAGATCGCGCTCGATCGCAGGATTTCGACCGGGGCCCGTTTGGCCATGGCGTCGCAGGCCACGATGCCGCGTGCGATGCTGGTCAGTTCAAGCAGTCCGATGGCGGGCTTGTCGTTCATCACGCCTCCCTCACGATGCGGATGGCATCCTTTTCGATCCGCGATACGACCCCGTCGATGCTGGCATGGATGCGTGCTCCGAGCTTGCCTTCGGGGATGTCCGCAATGCAATCCCCGACCGCGACCCGGTCGCCTGCGTGAACGACCGGCACTGCGGGGGCGCCAATATGCTGCTGCAACAGGATGCGTGTTTCCCAGGGCGCGGGCATCCGCTCGGGCCGACCGACCCGTGGCAGGAGATAGCGCGACAGTTCCAGGCGCTCGATGAGGCGCGCCTTGGGCACCCGGACCCAGGTCTGCGTGTCCCGGGCGGCATCCGGGCGATCCCGCAACGGGTTGCGCAACCCCGCGGCCTGAAGGCGTTCTTTGTATTCGCCGTAGACGCGGCGGGGGGACAGGCCCATGGGACAGGCGTAGGCCTCACAGACCCCGCATTGCGAGCACAGAAAGGCGCTCGTCAGCATGTCCGTGGTGGGAGCCAGGCCCGTGTTGATCGCGCGCATCGCCAGGTGCGGTTGGATGCGATGTCCCAGCAGATAGCGCGGGCAGAGATCCGTGCACATGCGGCACTGACAGCAGGCAGCCGTGCCCCGGCGCAGTTCGTCGGACAGACTCATGCGCCGCCGCGCGATCACCGGATGATCCAGAGGCAGAACGAGGTAGCCGCTGGTGGTCTTGGTCACCGGACGATCGAGCGAACCAAGCAGAAAACCCATCATGGGCCCGCCCTCGACCACCCCGAATTCGGGCAATGCGGTGCCCCCGGCCGCGGCAATCACCTCGGATGCGGGCGTGCCGATGGGCGCAATGTAGACCCCGGGACGAGCCACCTCACCGGCCACGGTCACATGCTTCTCGATCACCGGGCGGTCGTTCATGGCATCGAAGCAGTTGAGCAAGGTTGCGACGTTCTGTACCAGGGTCCCGGCCTCCAGGGGAATGCCGCCTTCGGGCACCACGCGGCCCGTGACTTCGTGAACCGTGACATGTTCGTCACCCGAGGGGTAGAAGTCATCGAGGAGGAAGAGTTCGATGTCCGATCCGAGCAAAGGGTTCAACCGATCCGCGAGTTCGTGGTACTTGCGCTTGATCGCCAGCACCGTGCGCTTGGCCCCGACCGAACGGGCTTCTTCGCGCAGGGCATCCACGATCTCGCGGGCATGGCCGGCCACGAGCCACTGGTCCGTAACCAGCACGGGCTCGCATTCCGCCCCGTTGGCAATCAGGGTGTCGACCCGGCTGGTGGCCTTCACATGCGTTGGAAACCCGGCACCGCCCGCCCCGACGACCCCGGCTGCTTTCACCTTGTCCGCAAAATTCATGGTCGGCTCTCCGGCCCACAACCGGGGTGGGATGATAGCACGGCGATCGCCCGAAGCGAGCTTTGGGTGCGAAAACGTGGTGGCACTTTCCTGGAGTGCGCAAGCTTGCTTGCGCTTTGGCGCGCCGGGGTGATACGAACTGCCGTCAAAGCGGTAGCAAGCTACCGCACTCCAAGAAAGTAGCAAGCTACCGCACTCCAAGAAAGTAGCAAGCTACCGCACTCCACGAAGGTAGCAAGCCACCACACTTCTATGAGAATGCGTGCTGACGCGCTCTTCCACCAAAAAACATTACCATGACACGAACGTCATACCTTCGCGGCGTCGCCTCAGGCCCCGCAGCTCTGCCGGATCCACGAATTCCCACACCCAGCAAGCTAATCTTCCCCTATGACGCGTCTGGCACCCCTTTTGCAATCCACTTCTTCCGGATGGCCGAATATCGGCCTTGTGCTAGGCTGAGGGGATAACAGGGGAGGTCTGCAATGAGTCACCATCACAAACACTGGATTCTGGGCCCGGGGATCGCCGTTCTGGCGTTGCTGATCAACTTGGGCTGCGACGGGGGGGCCATGGAAGTCGGAACCACCCCGATCGACAAGCCGACCGGCCCGGAACCGGTCGAAAAGAGCCTTGCGGCCCTGGTGCCTGCCGAGGGGTGTGACGATCTGCTTGCCACCCTCAAGGAGGCTGCCATTCAGCAGATGGAGACGCGCCTGGCGGACAATCTCGAGTATGCCATTCAGTCGATGCAGTGGGGCTGCTACAACTACCCGATGGCGGACGGTGACTACGCGGGAGGGGGCGTTCCCACGAATACCAATGGCGGATCGTCCGACCCGAAGGGCGAATCGGCCACCGAGTACTCGACCACCAACAACCAGGAGGTCGGGGTCGACGAGGCCGACTTCGTCAAGAACGACGGCAAGTACATCTATATTCTGGCAGACCACCAGTTCCAGATCATCGACGCCTGGCCCGCGGCCTTCGCGTCCGTGATCTCGCGGACGCCGGTCGAGGGGAGCGCTACCAAGCTGTTCGTGCACAATGAGCGCGCCATCATCTATTCGTCCATGAATCCGCTCCAGGAAGTGGACAACAGCTCGGACATCTACGGTGGCATGCCCTACTACTATGGTCAGGGCGGCGAGTGCACGTACGGGTACGACTGCGAGTTCACGGGCGACGGGCGTGCGCTGCAGGTGACGATCTACGACATCTCGGACGTGACCGCGCCGAAGCTGCTGCGCAAGACGGACTTCAACGGCTCGTACCTAAACTCCCGCCGCATCAATGACATCGTGTACTCGGCGGTCGTGTTTCCGGAGGTCGTGATTCCGGGCGTGGAGTACTGGCCGGAAGAATTGACCGAGTACTGGCAGGACTGCTGGCAGACCGGCGACGATGCAGACAAGCCGTCGACCGAGGAACTGACCGCGTGGTTCCAGGAACTGCGCGATATCAATGCCACGATGATCGCCGAGGCGGACATCACCGACTTCCTGCCGTCGGTCAAGGACACGCGCTTCATCGATGGCGAGCCGGTGGTCGAGGAGGGCTTGCTGCAGGCGTGCGCCAACTTCTACCTGTCGCAACTCGACGACGGGGCCGCGCTGCTGTCCCTGGTGTCGTTCGAGACCGACGGCCTCGGGGCCCTGGAGGCATCGACCATCGTGAGCCGGCCCGGCGCGGTGTACGCCTCGTCCGACGCCTTCTACGTGGCGGTGCGTCACTACGCCGACTCGGCGTACGGGTGGTTCTACGAAGAGGCGGACGCCATCGAGGAGGCCACGACCATCCACAAGTTCGCGCTCGACCCCGCGAGCATTCACACCACCTACGTGGGCAGCGGACCGGTCAAGGGACGCGTGCTGAACCAGTTCGCCATGGACGAACACGAAGGCAATCTGCGGGTCGCGACCACGACCGGGCATTTGCCGAGCCCCGACGTCCACAACACCGTGGCCGTGATGACCCTCGACGAGGGCGAGCTCGTGATCACGGGCATGGTCGACCACATCGCGCCCGAGGAGGACATCCGTTCGGTGCGTTTCGAAGGAAACGTGGGATTCATCGTCACCTTCAAGAAGACGGACCCGCTGTTCGTGCTGGACCTGTCGGACCCGACCGACCCCAAGGTCAAGGGCGAACTGAAGATCCCGGGCTATTCGACCTACATGCACATGATGGATGCAACGCACATCCTGAGCATCGGATATGACGCGGATGACATGGGCGACTTCGCCTGGTTCAACGGCCTTTTGCTGCAGGTGTTCGACGTGTCGGACATGGAAAACCCGACCCTGCTGCACAAACACGTGATCGGCACCCGCGGTTCCGCATCGGATGCAGCCACCAACCACCTGGCTTTCAACTACTTCGCGTCGCGTAATCTGCTCGCGATCCCGATCATGGTGTGCGAGGGTGGGGGCAACGGGATGTATGGGGACCAGCTCACCTTCAACGGTCTGATGGTGTTCCGGGTGACGCTCGAAGGCGGATTCCAGTTGATCGGTGGTGTCCCGCACGTGATGCCCGTGGTGCCCGGCTACGAGAACGCCGGGGACATCGGCTACTCCAACCCGTCGTGCAGTCAGTGGTGGAGCAGCGCCACGTCGCAGGTCAAGCGCAGCATCTTCATGGAAGACTACGTCTACTCGATCGCGATGGACCTCATCAACGTGTCGTACCTGACCGACCTCGAGCACCCGCTGGTGTCGCTCGAACTGGTCACCTCGGACGAAAACGAGACCTCCCTGCCGTAGTCATCCCCATTCCTGCAGAGTTTCTGACAGGCCTATAATCACCGGTGAACCGTTCGTGGAGTGCATGCATTGGAACGATCAGTGCAGGGCGATAAGTCCAGGGCAGGACTGCGCCGCGTGATCAGGGCTCTGGCGTGGGTGGGGCCTCTTGTGGTCATCGTCTGGCATGCCATGATCCTGACTCAATACCCGGTGGTCGGTGCGGCCAACAACCTGGACTTCTGGCGGGTCATGGGACCGGCCGGCATCGAGCACATCGAGAACGTTGATCACGTTCATCACCGCTTTGTGGCCCAGCACTACCGGCCGGTAGCGGCGAATCTCGGCGACGGCTTTTCATCGGCGGCCCTCGTGGCTTGGCTGGCCAAGGCACTGACCCCTGGGGATCGCCATCTGGACATTCGGCAGGTCGGGTTGCTGCATCTGGCGATCGTGCTGGTGGTCCTGGGTGCGGCCCTGGCCCTGGGCGCCCAACCGTGGATCTGCATTCTGCTGCTGTGGGCCGGCCTCGACGTTTCCTGGTCCCTGTATTTCAACAGCTTCTTTGCAGACAGCACGGCCCTGGCGGGGCTCGTGGCGATCGCCCTGCTGTGCCTCGCGCGCGGGTCCGCCTTGGCGAAATGGCGCCGGGTGGGCCTGGATGTCGGCCTGGTGGTGGTGGCTGCGTTGATCGGACTGAGCAAGCAACTCTATATGGTCACCCCGGTCGTGGTGGCTGCAGCCCTGTTGATTGCCCGGACCGGCACGTGGAAGAGCCACCTGCTGCGTCAGGCCCCGGCGGTTCTTGCCCTGCTGATCACGGGGGGGGTGTGCGTCTGGCACTTCAGTACCGGCTCCGGCTATCGCTTTGATGCCATCAACCGTCATCACATGGTGTTCTACGGCGTGGTCACTGCGGCTGATGACCCTGCCGAGGCGCTCGCCGACCTGGGGGTGCCTGTTGGCCACACCCGACTGCTCGATCGGCATTTCTTTCAGTTGAGCCCCCGGGAACGGGATGCCTCGCAAACCGCCGTGGAAGGCCTTGGCCCATGGTCGATGGTGCGTGTTGTGATGCACCATCCGGTGTTGATTCTGCGGACCCTCGAACGTTTGCGGGCCCCGATGGCCGTCACCACGACCATGGATCCGAATTTCCAGGAAGGCGGCGGCGGGACCCCCGAGCAGCGCTACACCGGATGGTGGCAGTTCGCAGGTTTCCGAGCGGCCCTGCTTCAGGAGGCGCATCGGGGTATCCCGGTGATCATCATCCTGCTTGTGGCCCTCGCCTGGCTGGGCCGGGCCGTGATCACCGGGGCGTGCAAGCCCGAGCACGCGACCTCTGGTGTGCTGCTGTTGCTGGTGGCGGCATTCTCGTTCGGTTCCGTCGTGGGTGATGGTTTCTTCAGTCTCGAGCGGCATCTCATGGGCGCCCGTTGTGCCCTCGACATGCTGCTGGCCCTGCTGTTGGCCGTAACCCTGGGCTCGCTGGTGCGGCGGTGGAGGGGAATCTCGGCGGGGGTTGAACCGCCGGTCAAGGCGGGTTAGCATCGCCACGGATGATCACCCATGACGCTGCCTGCAGGAGGAACAAGATGAACGCACGATGGTTTATGGTGCTGGCCCTGGCGGTGCTGGTAAGCGCCACGACGGCCTGGGCGGGGATGCCCAAGGGAATCTGCGAAAAGGTGTTCGATCCCGTGGGCAAGGAAAGAATCCTCTCGTGCAAGTACATCGGCGGGGATCGGTCGACCCGCGAGATCGGGGGACAACAATACATTTATGACGTCGGTACCTGCTGGGACGTGGACCTCGTGTCGCTGCAGACGTGTGGCTGCCGCCTGTTCCACAAGTCCAGCGTGTGCTGCCGCAAGGGCAAAAGCAACAAGGGCGACTGTGAGTTCCGGGTCGGGGACTCGAAGCTCGTGGACTGCAAGCCCTTTGGGCAACCCGCATTCGGCCTGTCCGGGGACGTCGAACCCGAAGACTGCCGCAAGCAACGGATTCAGAGCATGTGCTGGGGCCGCAAGGACCTGCAGTTCGGGGTGGGGACCGTGACCGGACCGTGCATGAGTTCCCCCCATTTCATCTGCGATCGGGGCAATGACGGCATGATGGACTTCTTGAACGAGAAGTGTGGCCCGACCCCCGAGGCCTGTGGCTGTAAACTGATGGAAGAATGCTCGGACCCGGCTGCGCTGAAGTGCTACAAGGACTGGGTCGCGAATCCCGAGGCCGTGAAGTGCTTCGACCCGAAGATCCACGACAACAACTACAAGCGTCACAAGTGCTACGACGCGCTCACGGGAGCCAAGTAGAGATGCCTTGAAACAACCCGGCCCGCCGCTCCGATAAACCCTCCGACAACCACTCGGAGGTACCCCATGACACGTCCTTCCTGGTTCCTTTTGTGCACCATCCCTGGTTTGCTCTGCATGGGTTGCGGCAACGCGACCCCGGGCGGGGCCGAAGCCATCCGCGACGGCATCGTGGGTGGCGAACCTGACCACGGCCATCCTGCGGTCGGGGCGCTCCTCATGGACAATGGGCTGTGTACGGGCACGCTGATCGCCCCGAACGTGGTCTTGACCGCGGCCCATTGCCTCGAGGACGGTTTCCCCAAGGTCTTTGTCCAGGGGATCGATGCGTCGGCCCCGGGCGAGATCCTGGCGGTTTCGGATGCCCGGGTGCATCCGGACTATGCGATCCAGGTGGAACAAGGGGCCGAGGTGGCATGGCACGACGTGGGGGTCGTGCGTCTGGCCGGGCCGTCGAGCGCACCGCCCATGGCCTTGGCGCCCGACGATGCGCTCCGCCCCGGTCTGGCGGTGACGTTCGTAGGGTACGGGCGGACCCATCCGGAAACGGCCGCGTTCGGTCGCAAGTATCGCCTCACGACGAACGTGGCGCTGCTGTGGAACGAAGGATTCTGGAATCTGACCGACCCGAAACAGCCCCACAATACCTGTCACGGCGATTCGGGTGGGCCCGCGCTGGTGGGGGCTGACGGTGTCGAGAAGGTGGTGGGCGTGGTGTCATCGGGCGACGCGAACTGCATTCAGACCGGCTACAACATCCGGCTGGATCGCAACCGGGCCTTTATCGAGGCCGCGCTGGCGGACTGGGGCAAGCTCGCGCCCGCAGCGACTCCGGGTGTGAGCGCGCCTGCGGCATCCCTGTGGCAATCCTGCGATGAGCCGGGTTTTGCGTGCCCGGATGGGTTGGTGTGCGTGGGCTCTGCAGACGGCCGGCACTGCAGTGTCACGTGTCCCGACCCCGACGGTGGCCTCGGATGTCCGAACGGGTTTGCATGCGTGGGCCTGGAACCGCAGGCCAGCGAAGGGGTGTGCATTCCGGTGACGGCCGCGTGCGGGGACGGATGGTGCGGGCCCGGCGAGACCCCGCAGAACTGTCACATCGACTGCAAGGATGTGTGCAAGGGTGTTTCGTATGCCGGCTGTTGCGATGGCGAGACCCTGTTCTGGTGTGAAGACGGCGCACTGATGCACCTGTCGTGCAAGGCGAACGCCCACTGTGCCTGGAACGGGGAACTCGGGTACTACGACTGCGGGATGCCCCTGGGCCTGGCGCCCGGGGCGCAGACCTCGGCGTGCCCGGCGTTGTGAGCGCGTGATCGGCGTCGTCAGGCGTTCGCTTCACCCGAAGGTTGCCAGACCGCGTCCTGATCGGTAGACTATTGGGGACTTATCGAGGTTTGGACATGCGCAAATACTGGATGGTTCCGATGATGGCGGCGGCCCTGTTCGCGATGGCGTGCGGGGGCGGCGACGACGGCAAGGCGGACGGTTCGGAAGGCGGGGCCTGCTACGCAAACGGTACCTGCGACACCGGGCTCGACTGTCTGTCGGGCGTGTGCGTCAAGGTCCCCACGGGCGACGTGGTCGTGAACGAGGACACCACGGTCACCCCGGACACCGCGGTCACTCCGGACACCGCGACGACCCAGGACACCACCACGACCCAGGATACGACGACCAATGAGGACACGACGACCACGCAAGACACGTCGACGACGCAAGACACGACCCAGAACACCTGCAACGAAGAAGTCACGGGCGAGCGCAAGACCATGGGCATGGACTGCGCAAGCGATTGCGACTGCACCGAGGACCTTTACTGCTTCAAGGGCCGTTACGTGGAACCCTTCGGTGTGTGCACCCGGGCCTGCAACTTCAGTTGCGGCGACGACTTCGTGTGTTTGATCTTCTCGCCCACGCACTGGAACTGCGCGGACAACCGCATCGACCCGGAGTTGCGGATCTGCATGCCGTCCTGCGAGTTCGCCTCGGACTGCGAGGAGTATTCGGTGTATTACCATCCGGACGAAGGCGGACGTTGTGCACCCATTTCCGGGGCGCAGTGGCAGGGCCACACCCTGACCGCGGTGCCCGTGTGCCAGATGGGCGACTACTACACCGAGACCGAGCCCCCCTGCAACTGATCGGCCTTGGCGCGATTTTTGCGCCACAGAGTCACCGACGAGGGGTCATGCTGCGCACCGGAGGCCCTGACATCCAGCAGGAAAGCGGCAGCAAGCTGCCGCACTCCAAGAAGGTTCTGGGAGTGCGCAAGCTTGCTTGCGCTTTGGCACCTTCCGTCCGAAGCAATCGCACAGCCCCGGAGGTGTGCCATGGCATCCGTTCGCGGTAGTTGGGGATCCCGGCTCGGGTTCGTGCTGGCGGCCGCGGGCTCGGCCGTGGGGCTCGGGAACCTCTGGAAGTTCCCCTATCTGGCTTGGGAGAACGGCGGCGGGGCCTTTGTCATCGTGTATCTGCTGGCCGTGGTGCTGTTGGGCCTGCCGATCATGATGGCCGAGATTCTGATCGGCCGACGGGCTCGCGCCAGCGCAGTCGTGGCATTCGAAACCCTGGGCGGCCGGAACTGGGCGGTGATCGGGTGGCTTGGCGTGGCGTCGGGCGGCTTGATCCTCGCCTACTATACGGTCATTGCAGGCTGGTCCCTGCGTTCGTTCGCACATTGTTTGCAGTGGTCGTTCGCCGGCTATCCTGCGACCGCGGCGGCGGACTTCGATGCCTCTCTGAGCAACGGTCCGTTGCAGATCCTGCTGACCGCGGCCTTCGCCGGGCTCACCACCTGGATCGTGCGTCGCGGGATCGGCGGGGGCATCGAGCGCGCCAACAAGGTGATGATGCCCGTTCTGCTGGGCATCATGGTGTATCTGGTGGCCACGGTCATGATGCTTCCGGGGCGCGCGCAAGGGCTCGACCACCTGTTCGTGCCGAGGTTCGACCAACTTCCGGCCGAGGGGGCACTGATGGCGGTCGGTCAGGCCTTCTTCTCGCTGTCGCTGGGCCTGGGCGCCATGATCGCCTACGGGTCGTATCTGGGCCCGCGCGAATCCATCCCGAGGGCCGCGGCCTGGGTCGTTGCCTGCGACACTGCGGTCGCGATCATGGCCGGGGTCGTCATGTTCGTGATCATCCATTCGATCGCCGGGATGGATGGTCGGATTTCGGGTTCCACGGTGGGCATGCTGTTCAAGGTCTTGCCCGAGTTGTTCTATACGCAGATGCCTGGGGGGGTGCTGATGGGCCCCCTGTTCTTCCTGTTGCTCACGTTCGCGGCCCTGACCTCCACGATCTCGCTGGGCGAGGTGGTGGCATCACTGCTGATCGACCGGATGGGGTGGTCACGCAGCAAGGCCACCTGGGTGAGCGCCGGCATGGTGTTTGCCATCTCGGTGCCTTGCGCGCTCTCGCTTGGGGCCGTGGAGGGGTTGTCGTCGCTCGAGGTGTTCGCGGGCAAGGCGGGCGTCTTGTCGACCCTGGACCATCTGGCGGCCAACTGGATGCTGCCGCTGGGCGGGCTTGGGACCACGATCTTCGCGGGGTGGTTCCTGGGGCGCCGGGCGTTGTTGGACGAACTGGGGGTCGAACGTCCCACGGTGTTGTTTCGGATCTGGTTGTGGCTTTTGCGGGTAGTGGTTCCACTGCTGGTGATCGGTCTGCTGTTTCTGGTGGTGTCCGGGCGGGATCTGTCGTAGCAACGAGGTGCGGTGAGGTCTGGCAACGTGCCCTACAGGGGGCACCGCACCGCGACTCCCCTTGCGAATCCGGCTTCGTTTTGATAGTCTGCCGCCGCCTCTCGACCGGGGTGTCGGATGACCTTCCAGGATGTGATCCTCAAGCTTCAGGACTTCTGGGCGAAGAAGGGATGCCTGATCGTCCAGCCCTATGATCTCGAAAAAGGCGCTGGCACGTTCAATCCCTCGACGTTCCTGATGTGCCTGGGCCCGAATCCCTGGAATGCGGCCTACGTGGAGCCCTCGCGGCGCCCGACCGATGGCCGCTACGGAGACAATCCGTTCCGCCTTCAGCATTACTACCAGTTCCAGGTGGTGATGAAGCCTGCCCCGGAAAACATCCAGGACCTCTACCTCGAAAGCCTGGTGGCCCTGGGTATCGACCCTCGCCAGCACGACATTCGTTTCGTGGAAGATGACTGGGAGTCCCCGACGCTGGGCGCGTGGGGCTTGGGCTGGGAGGTGTGGGTCGATGGGATGGAAGTGACCCAGTTCACGTACTTCCAGCAGTGCGGGGGGATCGACCTCAACCCCATCACGGCCGAGATCACCTACGGTCTCGAACGCATCACCATGTACCTGTCGGGCATCGACAACGTGTTCGACCTGGAATGGGCCCACGGGGTCAAGTACCGCGACGTGGCCCACCGCACCGAGGTCGAGTTCTCGAAATACAACTTCGAACTCGCGGACGTTCCCCTGCACTTCGATTTGTTCGACCGTTTCGAAGGCGAGGCGCGGCGCATGCTCGATGCGGGTCTGGCACTGCCTGCCTACGACTGCTGTATGAAGTGCAGCCACGTGTTCAACATCCTGGATGCCCGTGGCGCCATCTCGGTGTCCGAGCGACAGGCCTATATCGGTCGCGTGCGGGGCCTGGCTCGGGGATGCGCCAAGGCCTTCCTGGAACAGGGGAATGCGGGAGGGCAGACGGCATGAGTCAGACACGGGACTTCCTGCTCGAGGTCGGGACCGAAGAGATCCCGGCCCGGATGATCGAAAACGGCTCGCGCGACCTGCTCGGTCTGGTGTGCGAAGCACTGCATGGGCAAGGACTCGACGGCGGGGAGGCCACGGCACTGGCCACGCCGCGGCGGCTCGCGGTGCTGGTCCGCGGCCTGCCCGAACGCCAGGTGGACCGTGAAGAACTGGCGCTGGGCCCTTCGGTCGGGGTGGCCTTTGACGCGGCCGGGGAACCGACCCGCGCTGCGCTCGGATTCGCGAAAGGGCAGGGCGTCGAGGTGTCGGCCCTGATTCGTGTGCCCGGTCCCAAGGGCGAGGTCGTGGCCGTGCGCAAGGACGTCAAAGGACGCATGACCCGCGATGTGCTGGCCGAAGTGGCACCCGCGGTGCTTGCCCGCCTGGCCTTTCCCAAGACCATGCGTTGGGCCTCGGGCGAGGGACCATTTGCCCGGCCCATCCATTGGATCTGTGCCATCTTCGGCGATGCCACGGTGCCGTTCACGTTCGCGGGCATCGCGTCGGGCAACCAGACCCGGGGGCACCGCTTCCTGTTTCCGGACCCCGTTCGTGTGCCGCATCCTGCGGACTACCCGTCGCTGCTGACCGATCGGGGCGTGATGCCCGACCCGCAGGATCGCAAGTCGGCGATTCGTGCCGCCATGGCCGAGGCCGAGCGCACCACTGGTTACCGGTTCCTGCCCAACGACGCCTTGATCGATGAAGTGGCCAACCTGGTCGAATTCCCGACCCTGGCGATCGGCCGCATCGACGAGGACTTTCTGAAGCTGCCGCGCGAGGTGCTGGTCACGGCCATGGGTATGCACCAGCGCTATTTCGCGATGGAAGATGCCCAGGGTCGGTTGGTACCCCGCTTCGGGGTGGTCAGCAATACCCGGGTGCCGAACATGGACGCGGTGGTGCGTGGCTACGAACGCGTGCTGGCGGCACGTTTGTACGACGCCCGCTTCTTCTACCGCAACGACTTGGACACGGGCCTCGAATCCATGGGTAACCGTCTGGGCGAGCGCCTGTTCCTCAAGGGCGCTGGCACCATGGGCGAAAAGGCGACCCGCCTGGCGCGGTTGGCGGGGCTTCTGGCCGACGCCTTCCAGACTGGCGCTGCGGTGCGGGCCGATGCCCAGCGCGCCGCGCTGCTGTGCAAGGCGGACCTGATGTCGGCCATGGTGGGCGAGTTCCCGGAACTTCAGGGCGTGATGGGGGCCTACTACGCGGTGGCCCGCGATGAGCGCACCGAGGTGGCCGACGCGATCCGCGAACACTATCTGCCGCGCTTTGCGGGCGACGACCTGGCCCCAAGCCCGGCCGGGGCGGTTCTGGCCGTCGCCGATCGTATCGACTCGGTGGTCACGTGCTTTTGCGCAGGGGCCATCCCCACGGGGTCCAAGGACCCGCTGGCTCTGCGGCGTCAGGCGATCGGGCTGCTCAAGACCGTGATCGATCGACGCTTTCCGGGCTCGGACCTCGAAGGTTTGCTGACCCGCGCCGAGTCGTGTCAGCCCCAGCCTCTGACCGAGGAATGCCGCGAAGCGGTTCTGGGTTTCATGATGGAGCGCTTTTTGGGCATCCTCACTGCCGAGTACGAGGTGCCGTCGGATTTTGCGAATGCGGTCCTGGCCGCCGAGGGCGTGCGGTTTGCCGAACCCCACACCATCACGGCACGGGCCCTGGACCTGGCCGATTTCTCGGCCGGCACCGAAGGGTTCCGGGACTTTTTGGCGAACGTGTTCAAACGGGTGGACAACATCCTGAAGAAGGCCGACACCGACGCCCCGGGATGGCGCGAACAGGCCCTTGAACGGGGGCTGCTGGGCACGGCCGCCGACGGGGTCAAGCGCGATTGCCGATCGAGTTTGCGCGAGGATGCCGAGATCGCGGTCGAACAGGTTCGCATGGCGGCCTTCGACGACGTGGTCGCCGCGGGCAAGTCCGGCAAATACGCAGCGATGCTCGATCGCCTGTATGGGTTCAAGGACCCCCTTGCCCGGTTCTTCGGGTCCGGGCAGGATGGCGTCCCGGTGCTGGTGTGTTCCGATCCGGTCCTGCGGGTGGCGCGACTCGCGCTGCTGGAGCGGGTTCTGAGGCTGTTTACGGGGTTTGCGGATTTCTCGAAGATCTCAACGAGGTGAACGAATGTCGAACAAGCACGTGTACCGGTTCTCGAAGACCCTGGCCGAAGGGACCAGGGACCAGCGCAACCTGCTGGGCGGAAAAGGCGCCAACCTGCACGAGATGTGCCGGATCGGACTGAACGTCCCGCCGGGATTCACGATCACGACCGATTCGTGCGTCCACTATTTCAAGAACAACAACACGTGGGTCCCGGGCCTCAAGGAAGAGATGGTCGAGGCCGTGAAGTGGCTCGAGGGCGTGACCGGCAAGGGCTTCGGCGACCCGAAGAACCCCCTGCTCGTGTCGGTGCGCTCGGGTGCCCGCGCTTCGATGCCCGGCATGATGGATACCGTGCTCAACCTGGGTCTGAACGACGATACCCTGCAGGGCATGGCTGCGCTCACCGGCAACCGCCGTTTCGTGCTCGATTCGTACCGCCGGTTCATCAAGATGTTCGGCGACGTGGTGCTCGGCATGAAGGCCAAGAAGGGCGAAACGGACCCCTTCGAGGCCATTCTCGAAGCGGTCAAGCACAAGGCGGGCAAGACCCTCGACAACGAACTGACCGAGGCAGAGCTTGACGAGGTCGTGCGGCTCGAAAAGGAAGCCGTACTCAAGGCGACGGGCAAGCCGTTCCCCACGGACCCTTGGGCCCAGCTCGAACTGTCGATCAGCGCGGTCTTCGATAGCTGGATGAACGAGCGCGCCATCGAATATCGCCGCATCTACAAGATTCCGGAAGACTGGGGCACCGCGGTCAACGTGCAGACCATGGTCTTCGGCAACATGGGCGACGATTCGGGCACGGGCGTGGCCTTCACGCGCGACGCGGCCACGGGCGAAAACGTGTTCTATGGCGAGTTCCTGATGAACGCCCAGGGCGAGGACGTGGTGGCCGGCATCCGGACGCCGCTCAAGATTGCGGAACTGCACAAGGTGATGCCGCACGCCTACGACGAACTCGTGGCCGTGCGAAACACCCTGGAACAGCACTACCACGACATGCAGGACCTGGAATTCACGATCGAACGCGGGGTCTTGTACATCCTGCAGTGCCGCTCGGGCAAGCGGACAGGGCTGGCGGCCGTGCGCATCGCGGTCGAAATGGTCGACGAGGGCTTGATCGACGAACAAACGGCCATCACCCGCATCGAGGCCGACCAGGTGACCTTCCTGCTGCGTCCGATCTTCAACGCGGACGGGGTCAAGCAGGCCAAGGCCGATCGTCGGCTCATCGCCACGGGGCTCCCGGCGGGCCCGGGCGCGGCCAGCGGGCGAATCTGCTTCTTCTCGGACGAGGTTGGTCAGAAGGCCGACGAGTGGGCTACCGAGGACCGCCACGGCAAGAAGGTCAAGGGCAAGCTCATGCTGGTCCGCATCGAGACCTCGCCCGAGGACATCAAGGGCATGGAGGCCGCGGAAGGCATCCTCACGGCGCGAGGCGGCATGACGTCCCACGCGGCCCTGGTGGCGCGCCAGCGCGGCAAGGTGTGCGTGGCGGGCTGCGCCGCGATCGATGTGGACTATCGTGCCCGTACCATGACGGTCGGTGACCACGTGCTCAACGAAGGTGACTGGCTCTCGATCGACGGGTCCACCGGCGAGGTGTACCTTGGTCAGCTCGAGACCGCTCCGTCCGAAGTCATCCAGGTTTTGGTCGACCGCACCCTCAACCCCGACGAAGCCCCGACCTACCAGCGCTTTGCACGGCTGATGGGGATCGCCGACAAGTTCAGCAAGCTCGGCGTGCGGACCAACGCGGACCGTCCCAGCGAGGCCACGATGGCCGTGGCCTTCGGGGCCCAGGGCATCGGCCTGTGCCGTACCGAGCACATGTTCTTCGAAGGTGAGCGCATCGTGTCGATGCGCAAGATGATCATGGCCGACAACGAGGCGGAACGCCGAGCGGCGCTCAGCGAACTGCTGCCCTATCAGCGCGAGGACTTCGCTGGGATCTTCCGGGCCATGGCCGGACGCCCGGTGACCATCCGGACGCTCGATCCGCCCCTGCACGAGTTCCTGCCCGGCGACGAGAAGAAGATGGCCGAGTTCTCGGGCAAGACCGGGATCCCGGTTGCACGAATCCGCGATCGGATCGAGGAGCTGCACGAGCAGAACCCCATGCTCGGTCACCGCGGCTGCCGCCTGGGCATCACCTTCCCGGAGATCACCGAGATGCAGGCCCGTGCCATCATCGAGGCGGCCTGCGACGTGAAGAAGGAAGGGATCGAAGTGCATCCCGAGATCATGATCCCCTTGGTCGGGCACGTGAACGAGCTCAAGAACCAGGAAGCGATCGTGCGTTGCGTGGCCGAAGAGGTCTTCAGCGAAAAGGGCATCCGGGTGGAGTACCTGCTCGGGACCATGATCGAACTGCCGCGCGCGGC
>CAYRIB010000013.1:27667-29298 GCA_964424165.1 uncultured Myxococcales bacterium
GACATGACCCAGACCGGGTTTGGGATGTCCCGTGACGACTACGGCAAGTTCATGCCCGACTATGTGAAGAAGGGCATCCTCAAGAGCGATCCGTTCGTGAGTTTGGACGAGGGCATCTACGAACTGGTGAAGATCGCCTGCGAGCGCGGTCGGTCCACGCGGCCCGGCATCAAGCTCGGGATCTGCGGCGAGCACGGGGGCGACCCCGATTCGGTGGCCCTGTGCCATCAGGCGGGCCTGAACTACGTGAGCTGCTCGCCCTTCCGGGTGCCGGTGGCGCGTGTGGCTGCGGCCCAGGCGGCCCTGGGAAGCGGCGCAGAGAAGTAGGGCACTACAGGAGAAACGGCGTGTCCAATCGCATCCGGGCTCTTGCAGGCCTTGTCGTGGTGGTCTTGTCGGGGGCGTGCGCAACCGATCCCCGGGGCGAGCCCCCGGACCCGACGAGGCTTCACTACCCCAGCGGCATTGCGCTGGACCCGGGCGGGGACTACGCCTACGTGGTATCCACGAACTTCGATTCGGCCTATACGGGCGGCACCGTGGTCCCCGTCAACCTGTCCACGCAATTGCTGGAGCCTCAGGGCGCCATCGAGGTGGGCGGGTTCGGCGGGGACCTGGTGCTGGCCCAGCCCGCTGCCGGGGGCCTCGTCGGGTTCGTGGCGAGCCGGGAAAAGGGTCGACTCGAGACCTTTGCCATCGACCGATCCTCGGGCAGTCCGGTGCTGGCCTGCGGACCGCGGGACGGGGAATGGCCTTTTCAGTGCGACGATGAACACGTGATCAAGGACGTGGACGCGGAACCCCCGGACGAGGACCCCATCCGTGCCCCCGGAGACGACCCGTATGCCGTGGCGCTGGGCCAAGGCGTTCCTGGAGGCGGGCCGCTGCTGTACCTGGCCAGCATCGAAGACGGGATCTTCACGGTCATGACCTTGGACGAAGGCATGAAGCCCCAGGTGAGCATGGCCGCGGAACTCAGCGGCGGCTTGCATTCGATCGCAGAAGGCGGAGTGGTCAACGGACGGCGGCGCGTGTACGTGTCGAATCGCTACTATCCCTTGATCCACGTAGTCGACGTGGGATGTCCGGCGAGCGGGGGGGCGTGCGAGATCGTCACCCAGGCCTCGCTCGGGATCACTCAGATCACTTCGAGCGGCGACTACTTCCGCGGTCTGGCGGTGTCGCGCGACCAGCGGATGCTGTTCGCGGTGCGGCGGTCGCCCCCGGCCTTGGCCGTGTTCGATTTGGCCGAAGACGGGACGGCCCTGGAACGGGGTCTGGTGGCGCTGCAGGGCGCGCCCGCCAATGTAGCCCTGCTGTCGCGTGGCGGCGACCAGGCCGATCTGGCCTACGTCACGGACTACGCCAGGGATTCGATCTACTGCGTGGACCCGGAAACCATGAACGTGGTGGATCATTTCCAGGTGGCGGACGGCCCGTACGGCATCGCCATCGGGAATGACCCGTCGGGCCTGCTGCCACGGGCCTACGTCACCGCGTTCGAGGATGACCTTCTGAGCGTGGTGGACCTCGACCCGAACAGTCCTTCCTGGCATCAGGAAATCGCGAGGATCAAGTAATGCGCAGCGAACGCCTGTCTCGACCGTTGGCCTGGTGTCTTGCAGCGGCAT
>CAYRIB010000013.1:29398-42887 GCA_964424165.1 uncultured Myxococcales bacterium
CCTGGTCGTGGTGCCCGTCGGGGCATGGGCCCCGGATCTGCTGATCACCTGCCCGGACCTGCCCGGGCTCTTGCGTGTGCCCCTCGAAAACTTCGGTTCGCATGACCCCGCGGCCCTGGCCCGTCTGGAGCTTGCGGGTTCACCCCGGTTCGCGGCCCTGGCCCCCGATGGCGCGGCCATCTACGTATCGCACCTGCACCACCCGGTCCTCGACCGCGTGGATCTGACCACGGGCGTGTCCGAGCGCATCGGTCTGACCACGGCGTGCGCAGATGGTCTGGACAACGATGGCGATGGCCTTGTGGATGCCCTGGACCCGGGCTGCGCTGAAGCGGCTGACGACGACGAAGGCAATGATCGTACCGCAGAATGCGCCAACGGGCTCGACGATGACGGCGACGGATTGACCGACGGCGCGGACCAAGACTGCCCTACGAGCGAGTTTGCTTTGTCCATCCTGCCCGCGTGCGGAAACGGCGTGGACGACGACGAAGACGGGGCCACCGATGCCCCGGATGATCTGGCCTGTTACGGTCGCATGGACGATTCGGAAATCCGGGTGACCCCGCGCCTGGCCGGTTCACCGACCGTGTCGCCCGACGGCGTGTTCGTGTACGTGCCCATGACCCATCCCACGGGCGTGGTGGTCGCGCAGACCGCCCCCTTTGCGCGCGTGTCGCTCACCGGGCCCGAAGGGCCTTCGCCGAACGTACTGCTGGCGCACCTGGGGTTCGGGGACTTCCTGCCCGTAGGCCCCCCGTCCGAGGTCCTGATGCACGCGGGCGCGGGCGGAACCGAGGCCTTTCTGGCCTTGCAATCCGGACAGATCATGAAGATCACGGTCGATGAGGCCGGGGTGCCCCGCCATCGCCTGCTACTCGACGACGACACGCAGGAAAGCGCTGCAACCGCACCGGTGCTGCGTGCAAACGGCGTGGAAGTGGACCGCAGCCTGTCGCTGCACCCCGAATACCCCTCGTTCGGCACCATGACCGTGGCCTTGATTGCCGGGGATGCAGCGTCACGTTACAGCTATTATGGCATCCGGTTCCACGGCAACACCGACCTGGAACTGACCGAAACCTGGAAGGTCACCTACGAAGGCGCCCTGCCCGATGTGGCGGGCCGGATGGGTCTGTACGCGGCCGATTCTGCCGAGTGGATCGACCCGACCGCGGACTTCTGCGCCGCGGGCGTCATGGTGGGCGACCGCGTGGTCCTGAAGCTTGAGGCCTCGATGGATTGCCTGGGCCTGGCCGACCGGGCGCCCGAGTATGCGATCGTGGGTGTCCTGCCGGACCGCGTGCTTCTCGCGGCACTCGAGAACGGGCCGGCCCTGCCCGAGGAAGGATGCCTGCCGTCCCCGATGACGTACGAGGTCCGCCCTGCTGACACGTGGACCGTGGTCGGCTCGCGCTCGGGCTTTTTGCACAACCAGATCTCGCAGGATGGTGCCTGCGTCACGCGGCCGGATGCGGTCGACGGATTTACGGGCCGGGCGTTCACGTCGCAGCCGATGCAGGACGTAGCGCTGTCCGCCTGCCCCCCGGTCGACCGCTCGCCCGAGATCAACTGGCAGACCTTCTCGAACGTGTCGTTCATGTTCGAGATTGTGCCGCCCTGCTTGCAGGACCTGGATTTCAAGGTCACGGTGCTGCCCGTGGCGCGCGACACGGAACTGTCGTTTTCGGTCTACGCGGGCATCGACCCGGTGTCTGTGGCGGTCGGTGGGATGCCGGTGGGATTGCAGGTCGTGGACACGAGTCTGTATACGGTCGACCAGGCCCAAGGAGTCATCCACGTGCTCGATCCGGAAGACCTCGGTCTGGAACTGTCTCACTACTAGAGGTTCGCTCGCCGGTCGAACCGGGTCGAAGATCGAAGTTTTGTCTTGACTCTTGAAGGTTTGCCGTGCGAAATTTGTTCGCTGTCTAGGGTCTGAAGACCCACAAGTCTTTCTCGAGGGAGATGGTGAAATGAGGTGTTTCTTGCACCGGGCGAGCGCGAAACTCCCCTTCAGGGGCATCCTGCTGTGCGCCCTGACCCTCGTGGCCGGGTGCGACTATACGGTCGACATCCGGGGCACGACGTACCAGTTCCAGCGCATGGAATATGTGTCCGCGGTTCCGGCCACGAAGAACGCGGACAACACGTATTCGCCCGTGTGCGACGGAAGCGGCAACGCGGTCTTGATGACCGTCAACCTCGTGGGCAGCCAGACGAACGTGGCCGCGGGCAGCGGCGAGGCCGATCTGGACCTGTCGATGCGGCCCGGCGACGTGATCAAGACGTTCGGCGGTGACACGCGCTTCGCCCTGATCGAGGGCAGCACCATCAGCGAGTCTCTGTTCAACGTGACCGTGGATTGCCTCGACCCGTACCCGGACCCGGACCTCGTGACCGGGACCTCGGTGTGTCAGGGCGTGGCCAACCCGGGTGCGGTCCAGGGCGTTCAGCCCGCGTGGCTGCACTACCAAAGCGACTTCCCGATCAGCGACAAAGGCTCGTACGCCCGTCCCTTCGGCCAGAAGGACAAGATTGGCGTGGCGATCCTGATCGACATGAGCGGCAGCATGAACGGCTTCGTTGACAAGGAGACGTATCAGGAGGCCAGCCCGAACCTGTCGCCCGCGCCCTGGGACAGCACGAACTTCAAGCAGTACGGGTCCGACCCCACCAATCATCGCATCGCGGTGGTCAAGGACTTCATGAACCTGCTCAACCCGGACGAAAAGAGCATCGTGTTCCGCTACAGCGAGGACGTGGGCGTGAGCCCCAAAGTCGTGTGCGCCAATCAGGATGGCCTGGCCGAAAACGATCTGCGCTCGGAATGCTATGGCACCAACCGTGCCAACGTGCTGTCGCCCAGCGGGACGTCGTCGGTGAGCGCGCTCGATGCCATCCAGGCGTATGCCAAGGGACGCACGCCCCTGTGGGCCGCGGTCAGCGAGGTCTATGACTTCATGAAGGCTGCGCCCAGCACCGAAGTCCGCCATATGCTGGTGATCGGTGACGGCCCGGACACCTGCTCGATCGATTCGCCCGACTACAACCCCAAGATGGGCGGCTTGTGCTCGAGCATCGGCTTCGGTCAGTTCCTGCAGAAGGTCCAGACCGACCTCGCCACGCCGGGCGTGCCGCGGGTCCACGTGAACTTCGTGCAGTTCCAGGGCAAGGGCTACGTGGTGCGCGATCCCCTTCAGGAGCAGATCGCCTGCGTGACCGGGGGCAAGTACGTGTTCGTGAACTCCCAGGACCTGCCGCAGAGTTCGGCCCAGGCCCTCAACGAGGCCCTGAAGGACGCGATGTCCAAGGTGCGCTACACGCTTGCAGGCGCGTGGACCATGGCCATCGACGTGCCCGATCTGGCGAACCCCGGCTTGCCCAAGGGAACCCACGTGGCGCTCAACGGGGTGATCACCCTGGCCGGGCAGGATGGCTCGATTGCGAAGCTCAACCAATCCCTGTTGCTGCGCGTGGGCAAGGAATCGCCGATCCCCGGCCTGGGGGCGCTGGATCTGCGGGCCGCGGTCAAGGTGCCGTGCGGTGCCCCGGCCGAATGCGGTTGGCTCGCGGACGTGGACGAATGCCACAACAAGAGCTGCCTGGCATCGGGTTCGGTGTGCGGTGCGGATCGCAAGGCCGATTTGACCACGTGCGGCGCGGCGGGTGTGTGCTGCGCGGGGGCCTGTTTCGAGGGTGTGACCGAATGCCCGGTTCAGTAGGACGGGCGTATCGGATGACAAGGGGTGTTTCGGACGTCATGGACGTCGGGATGTCGATTAGAAGCGAGGGTAGTCATGGTTGCTAGAAGGGCGTTGCAGGTGCTGGTGGGCGCGTTGGTCTTGTGCGCCGCGGTCCCGTTTGCCTTGGCACAAGAGGCGTCGCCTCTGGACAAGGAACTGGACAAGGTGTGGGGCAAGGAGCGGGACATCAAGGTCATTCAGAAGCGCGTGTTCGAAAAGGACAGCCGTCACGAATTCTCGCTTCTGGCCGGCATGATCCCGAACGACGAGTTCTTCAACTACTATCCGCTTGGCGTGCGCTACGACTACTTCCTGTCGGAATCGCTGGGCATCGAGGTCGCGGGTGCGTACCTGATTCAGCAGGGCACGGACCTCAAGGCCACGATCGAGCAGTTCCAGGGCATCAACATGGCCCAGCCGCTGCGCAAGCTGCAGTGGTACGCGGGGGCGTCGGCCTACTGGTCGCCCTTCCACGGCAAGCTGGCCGCGTTCTCGTCCAAGCTCACCCATTTCGACCTCGCGATGGTGTTGGGCGCGGGCGTGCTGGCGACCAAGAAGCTGGGCGGCGGAACCGAAACGAACAAGTACGACCCCATGGCGCAGGTCGGGCTGGGCTTCCAGTTCTTCCTGACCGACATGCTGGCCGTGCGGATCGATTACCGGCACTTCTTCTACTGGGTTTCCGAGCGGGAGCGGATTTCCTACCCCGCGGAGATCACCCTGGGACTCGGCATCTTCACGTCGGCGCCGCAGTAGACGGCCGACCGGGCGGGCAGGACCATGACGACGATAAGGCCCTTTGACCAGACGGTGGGCAGATGAAGCGACAATTGTTGAACGTTTTCGTGGGGGTGATGGTGGTGTGCGGGTCTCTGCTGCAGGCAGGGACGGCCAGCGCCATCACCAAAGAGGAGGTCATGACGCTGGCGCGCCTCGGAATTCCCGAGGCCGACATCATCAAGGCCATCGAAAAGGATCGCACGGTCTTTGAACTGAAGATCCAGGACATCCTGGAACTCAAGAAGGCGGGCGTGCCCGAAGGGGCCATCCGGTTCATGCTGGCCACGCCCCAGAAGTACGGCAAGGGCGCCTCGGCCGCCAGCGCGGCTTCGAGCACGGCTGCGGCCCCGAAAATCGAAGGACGCGAAAAGACGCCCGAGGAACTGAAGGCCGAAGCGGATCGTCAGCGCGAGGATGCGCGCCGTCAGGCCGAAGAACAGAAGAAGGCCGACGAGGCCCGCAAGACGGCCTATGCCCGCGGCGTCATGAAGAAGGGCCTGAGCCTTGCCGAGGAAGGCAAGTGGGTCGACGCGGTCGAGGTCTTCCAGAAGTTCGTGGCCGAAGGCAGCTACAACCCCGGCAGCATCGAGGCCTACAACGCCAAGTACGGCATTGCGACCGCGCTGGTCAAGGCGCGTCTGTACCAGAGCGCCGCCAAGATGCTGGTCGAGGTATTGCTCGAAGGTCCGGAAAAGCCGTTCTTCAAGGAAGCGTTCGAACAGCTTCGGACCCTGCGCAAGGAAATCATCTACAACCCGCCGGACCTGGAACAGATCACGAAGTTCTTCCTGGGCAACTACTCGCTGGGCTTCCAGGACGAGGTGAACTACGTCCTGGGCGAATTCTTCTATGACTTCGGGAACTACCAGCGGGCGCTCAAGCACTTCGAAAGCGTGTCCGAGAAATCGCCGGACCGTGCCAAGGCCCTGTACCTCATGGGTCTGGTGCAGGTGCGCTACAAGATGTACAAGTCCGCGGTCCAGTCGTTCCAGAAGGCCATCGACGTTGCGGAAAAGAACAAGGCCGACCCCGCGGTGACCGACCTGTCTTACATGGCCCTGGCCCGTGTCGCGTACGAGGCCGAAAGCCACGACGCCGCCATCTTCTACTACAAGAAGGTGCCGCGTGAATCCATCCGGGCTGCGAGCGTGTTCTACGAACTGGCGTGGACGTACCTGATCAAGGGCGACTACTCGCGCGCGCTCGGCGCTTTCCATGCCCTGCATTCGCCCTACTTCGCCCGGACGTTCTATCCGGAGTTGTGGATCCTCGAAGCGCGCGTCTATTCGGACCTTTGCCGGTACGAAGAGGCGGGCAAGGCGCTCGAGATGTTCACCAACAAGGTGGCCGTGCACCTCGAGCCGCTCAAGCGGTTCATCAACACGCAGAAGTCGCCCGACGACTTCTACAACAACTTCGTGGCGACCATGAACGACAAGAACGTGGCCGTGGCCCTGCCGCGTCAGTTGGCCTACCCGGTGTTGTCGAACGTCGAGTTCACGAACGTCTATCGGACCGTGCGCCAGATCGAAAAGGAACAGGCCGAGGTTGAACGCTATCAGGCTCGTCTGGGCAAGTTCGCGACCGAGATGCTCACCAAGCTTGCGGTGCTGCGCAAGGACCGCGTGTTCGAGTCGGGCGTGAAGATCCAGCAGATCCTGAAGGACCTGGAGGGCACGATGACCGACGCCCTGGTGCGCCAGACGGAAATCGAGGTCGATATCAATGCCGTGGCCATGGAGCGCATGACCGAAGAGACGCGCCGTATGGTGGGCGAGGGCGCGGACAACGAGGCTGCCGAGGGTACCCGCAAGGAAGGCGCCATTGCCATCGTGGGCGGCGATACCGAGTTCTGGACCTTTGACGGCGACTACTGGTTCGACGAGACGCCGTACTATCGCAGTTTGCTGACGAGTCAGTGCATTCAGTAGAATCCTTCGATCGCGGTACGTTCTTTCTTGTCGTGGAGGAACCGTGGGGAACATGAAGAAGCACGTATGGTTGGCGTTGGCGGTTCTTCTGCTGCCAGCGACCCTCTGGGCCCAGGGCAAGACCGGCGCTGCCAAGGCACCGCCGCCGCCCGCACCGGCCGCCGAAGCGCCGAAGTCCGACGCGGCACCTGCGGCCACTGGCGAGGCCAAGGGCGGGCAGTTCACCCTCGATCAGTATGAGCGCAGTTCGATGGACGATGCGGTCGCCGAAAAGCAGCGTCAGATCGCCCAGGTGCGCAAGCAGCAAATCCAGAAGCTGCTCGAACTGCTCAAGAACCCCCACTACGAAAACAAGGACACGGTGTATCACCGGTTGGCCGAGGCGTACTGGGAGCAGGGCCTGTACGACTACCTGCAGAAGCGCAAGGAATGGGAACGGGCCATGGACCAGCATCAAGCTGGCACCTTGTCGACCAAGCCCGACGAACCGGTCGAAGACTATTCGCAGTCGCTGGAATACTACCGCCGTGTGCTGCGTGAGTTCCCCCAGTATCCGCGCATCGACGAGGTGATGTACTACCTCGGCAAGGGCGCCTTGAAGGAAGGCAAGACCAAGAAGGACCGCAATTTGCTGCGCGAGGGCGTGGAGTATTTGAACCGCCTGGTGCAGAACCATCCCAAGAGCCGCTTCATTGCCGAGACGTATCTGAGTTTGGGCGAGTACTACTTCGAAACCAACTCGCTGTACTACGCCAAGACCAACTACGAAAAGATCATCAACAACTATCCGAAGAGCTCGATGTTCAACTACGCGCTCTACAAACTCGGGTGGGTCTACTTCAACCTGCACGAGTTCGATTCCGCGATCGCGACGTTCAAGAAGGTCGTGGAGCAGGTGTCCAAGGTGGATGGCAAGGGCATCATCGAATTCAAGAACCAGGCCATGAACGACCTGGTGGTGACCTACGCCGAAGTGGATGATGGCTGGGTCCACGCCCGCGAGTATTTCGTGAAGCAGCTTCCCGAGGCCGATGCCTACAAGAAACTGCGCATGCTCGGTGACCTCTACGTGGCGCAGGACAAGGATATCTACGCCATCCAGTTGTTCCGGCACTTCATCGAACGCGAAAAGACGACGCCCGGCGTGGTCGAATACTACAAGATCATTCTGGGGATCTACCGCAAGACCAACGACTGGCCGGCCCTGGACAACACGACGATCGAGGCCTTGGAATTCTTCAAGCCGAACGGGACCTGGCACACCGCGAATCGTGCTGACACGACCGTGGTCGCCGATGCCAACGGGATGTGCGAGGAAAACCTTCTGTACATCGCCAACAACTATCACCGCGAGGCGCAGAAGCTCAACAAGCCGGACCTTTACAAGAAGGCCGCCGACAAGTACGCGCTGTATCTGACCCGCTTCTCGGAATCGGAAAAGGCGTACATGGTCAACTACTACTACGCCGAAATCCTGTACGACCAACTGAAGGACTACAAGGCCGCCGGCGAGCAGTACAAGAAGGTGATCGCCCGCGACACCAAGGGCGAGTTCGTCGAGGACGCAGCACTGGGCGTCATCTACTGCTACGAAGAGCAGATGGTCGCCGCGGGCCTGCAGGAACGCGCCAAGAAGGGCAGCATCGAGGTGGTCAAGGTCGACCCCAAGAAGATGGACGCTCCGATCCCCGAGACGCCCCTCGATCCCCTGGAAATCGACTACGTGCAGGCGTCGGACCAGTACGTCGAACTGCTGAGCGAGCTGATCAAAGACCCCGAGGTCCGCAAAAAGAATCCCGCGCGCGGCGAGAAGATCCCCGAGATCATGTACATCGCCGCACAGGTGTACTACCGCCACGGCAAGTTCCAGGATGCCGTGAGCCGTCTGCGCGTGCTGTTCGAATACGATTCCAGCACGAAGTTCGCGGCCTACGCGGTGTTCACCCTGCTCGACTGCTACCAGCGTCTGCAGCAGTGGCCCAAGGTCGAAGAGTGGGCCCGCAAGCTGATTGCAGCCAAGAACTTCACGGTGCGCAGCGAAAAGGACCTCAAGAAGATCGTCGCCGTGGCCATGACCGAGAATGCGCGCTACCTGTCCGAAGGCCATAACTACGACGAGGCCACCAAAGAGGCGATGCGCGTCTACGAAGAATTCCGCGGCAACGAGGACATGGCGTCCAAGGCCCTGTTCAACGTGGCGGCCTTGTATGAAAGCCAGAAGAACACGGACGCCGCGGTCAAGACCTACCTGCGCGTGGTCAAGGAATTCCCGAAGGCGGACGTGGCGCCCGAAGCCCTGTTCACCGTGGGCCTGATCTACGAAAACCAGACCGAATTCGAGAAGGCCGCCGAAACGTTCGAAAGTATGGAACAGTTCAAGGTCGCGGGGGCCAAGGAGCCGACCGAAGAGGACAAGAAGAAGGTCTATGCCGAGACCCAGGTGCGGATCGCGGATTCCTTGCAGAATGCGGGCCTGATCCGCGAGGCGCTGGCCCAGTACAAGGATGCGATCGACGTCTACCAGAAGTTCGTGCGTCTGTTCCCTGCGCACCCGGAAACCCCGAAGGTGGACCTGCGCATCGGGCTGGTCTACGAAATGATGGAAAATGCGGCTTCGTACAAAAAGGCGCATGACCACTATCAGGCCTGGCTGAAGAAGCCGTACAAGGGCAGTGGCCCCATGGTCGTGCAGGCACTGACCCGGGCGGGCGCGAACCTCAAGAAGATCGATGCCGCGGGCAATCGGGCTGCGGCGAGCACGCTATTTACGCGGTCGCTCGAGGCGTTCCGCAAGCTCGGCGACGTGCCCGCGGCCCTGACCGCGGGCAAGGCCTATGCAGCCCAGGCGGCGTTCGAACTCGCCGACTACAGCTACGAGGACTTCAAGACCCTGAAGATCCCCTCGACCCTGGACCCGAGCGTGTTGAAGAAGGCTCTGTTGCAGAAGGCCGAGTCGCAGCAGAAGGCCGAGAAGGCGTTCGACAGCGTGCTGGAATACAAGTCGGGCGAATGGTCGGCAGGTGCTGCGTACAAGATCGGTCTGCTGTATTACGAGTTTGCGCGCCAGTTGATGGACGTGCCCGTTCCCGATGGCCTGGACCCCGACACCGCGGACCAGTACCAGTTGGTGCTCGAAGACATCGCGCGCCCCGTCGACGAGAAGTCGCTCAAGGCGTTCGAGCGTGCACTCAAGCTGGCCCACGACGAAAAGGTTTACAACCAGTTCTCGAAGGACTGCGGACAGTACGCGGTCAAGGTCAACCAGGACACCTTCCCGGTGGCGGGCGACGATCAGGTCAAGGCGGACCACGAAAAGAGCACCCTGTCCGCGACCAGCTTCATCAAGTCGCTGCGCCGGGGCAACTTCGAGGTGCAGATGATCGAGGAGGCAAAGTAGATGTTCATGACGACGCGCCATACCGGAACGTTTGGGTTGCGCATCGGGGGCGTCCTGATCGGGACGGTCGCTGCGGCCATGTTGATGGCGGCCTGCGGCGGCCCGACGACGCAGACGAAGAAGACCGATGACTCGGCTACCGCCGAGGCGACCAAGGCGAGCGGGCCACAGGAAGACCTCACGGTCCGCAAGGTCGCGCTGCCCAAGGAACCCCAGTACCTCGAAGGCATCGACCGCAAGGCCCAGGATGCATTCCGTCAGGGCGTGCTGGCGATCGCCAAGACACCGCCCGATTACCCGACCGCGCGCAAGTTCTTCGAAGATGCCATTTCCCTGGACAAGGCATTCCTCGAGGCCTATTACAACCTCGGCATGACCTACGAGCGGACGCGCCAGCCCGAAGAGGCGATCAAGGCCTACGAGCGGGCAGCAAGCGCGGTGCCCAACAACCGGGACGCCCAGGGCATGGTTGGCAAGGTGCACCTGTTCATGGCGCAGCAGGCGCGCGAGGCCGGTGACGTGGGCCGGGCCAATCAGCTCGAAGGCCAGGCCAAGGCCGAATTCGACAAGATCATCACCGCGGACCCTGACAACGTCACGGCCAACAACGCCCTGGCGCTGTACTGGCTGTACCGCAACGACACGAAGATGGCCGAGGACTTCGTCAAGAAGGTCCTGATGAAGGACACCAAGAACGTGGTGGCCCTGAACACGCGCGGCCTGATCAACCTCAAGAACGGGAATCTGACGATCGCCCGCTGGGTGTTCGAGGAAAAGGCCCTCAAGGAAGACCCGAACTCGACCGAGGCCTGGACGAACCTGGGGCTGACCTATCTCAAGATGGGAAAGACCCCGCAGGGCGTGGCCTCGTTCGAAAAGGCCCTCACGATCGATGCGGACAACGTGGAGGCCAGCATGAATCTGGCCGCCGTCTACCTGGAATACCTGAACTACCAGGCCTCGCTCGACCGTTACGAGGCCGTGCTCAAGATGATGCCGAACAACCTCGAGGCCTTGATCGGATCGGGGTCGTGTTTGCAGGGCCTGCGGCGTCCCAAGGAAGCCGTGGAACGCTGGGAAAAGGCGCTTCAGTTGGACCCGCGGCGTCACGTGCTGTACGCCCGGATCGGCAAGGTCTACGAGACGTTGCTCAATGAGCCTGACAAGGCGATTGCGTCCTACGAACAGTATGTGCGCCTGGCCAATGCGCCGGCCACGGACCCGGTGGCCGCGAAGCTGACGGTCCTGAAGGAAATGAAGGCGATGGGGGGGATGAAGGCGCCCGAACCGGAACCGACTCCGGCCCCGGCTCCGGCTCCGGCTCCGGTTCCCGATGCACCCGGTGCGACCCCGGTACCCGAAACGAAGACGCCGTGATCACGCGGCGGGAGGGATGAACATGAAGACGATGTTGCGGTTCGCGATGGTCCTGGCGGCGGTGGTGGCGTTCGGTGCCCCGGCAATGGCCCAGGAGGCCCCGAAAACAGGCGCGCCGTCTGGGGGTTCGGTCAAGTCGCGGTTCTACGACTTTTCCGACCAGTTGATCGACGGTGACATCAAGAAGCCGACCACCCTGTACACGGACGCCCGTCAGCGGGTCAAGTTCGACCGGCTTCTGCGGCTGAAGAAGTCCTTCCTTCAGCCGATGCTGCAGTCGGCCAAGGAACAGGTGTTCAAGTAAACCGGGAGGTTTTTGATGAAGACGGTTGCCAGGCTCTTGATTGGGGGGATGCTGGTCATGACCACTTCGTGCAAGGCCGATTCGCCTGTTGTCAGCACCCCGGCTGCACCCGCGGCCAAGGTCGAAGCAGCGGCCACAGCGGCCCCTGTGGCGCCGGTGGCAGCGACTGCACCCGTGGCGGCCACTGCGGCTCCGGCCGCGCCCGAGGCAGACCGGGCCGCGGTCGAAGGACGCGTGGCGTCGTTCTGCCCGGTCAAGGGCGTGATCACCTCGGGTGACACGTCGACGCCCGAAGGCACCGTTTTCCTGGCATACAAGGCGGCCCTGCGGGGCACCGAAGAGGCCTTCGAAGACTTCTTCGGTTTGTTCGCTTCCTATCATGGGAAGAACAAGGCATGGATTGGCGAGGCTCAGTGGACCCGACTGCTGACGCACGTGAAGAAGTACGTGCCGGACCCGGCCAAGCCATCGTACACCGTCTGCCGCAAAGAGCAGGGCAACAACGCCGATAGCATCAAGATCTTCGTGCAGTCGAACGACCCGAAGAAATCCGACCCGCCGATCACCCTGGTCAAGGAAGGTTCCGCCTGGAAGATCGACGTGTTCACCCCGTAGTCGCCCCGCCTACATCGGGTCCCAACGCATTCCATCCGATTCCCGCACGAATCGCAGCGTGTCCGAAACGGTCTGGTCGGCGCGATCGGTGATCACCAGATGATGCCGCTCGCCCGGCGCGGCCGGGTCATGCGGCAGGGCCTCCCATGTGAGGTCGGCCTGGGCTCGATCCGGACACTTCCACAGGGCGACGTGCCGTTCGAGGTCGGGATTCGAGATGACCAGGGTCCTGGCGGACAGCACCTTGCGGATGGCCTGGAAATCGCCTGCCGCCCGGGCCCGGCACATCTGGTCGTACGTCGCCACTGCCTGCGTGTAGGGATTGCCTTCGCGCATGTAGATGAAGGGGGCTGCGGCCAGCAGCAGGCCGAATGCCAGTACGATCAGCAACTGCCACCAGGGGCGGTTTTCGACCACCTCGCCCATCATCTGGGGAAGGGTCTTGCCCGGGGCGGGCGGCGTCGCGGGCGGCTCGACCGACGCACCTAAGCCGTCGGCCCGTTCAGTTCCTGGTTGATCCGGTTCCATGTGTCCTCCGACAAAATGCCCTCGCGGTGCAGGCGATCCGACAGAACCCTGCCCAGCAGGGCGTAGATTTCGGCAGTTGATGGCGCCTGTTGGCGCAGGGCCGCGATGTTCATGGCCACGGTCGCCGCATCCCCGCGCGCAAACGGACCGGTCAACCCCCGCTGTAGGGGGCGGTCACCAGACCGCGCCGCTCCCGACAAAGCTACCATCGCGGGTTGTTGGGCATCTTCCAGGTTTCGGGCCATGCTGCACAGCAACCGCGTGGCCGCAAGCGGCGCATCGGAAACCCCGCAGCCTTGCAGGATGTCCGAGGCCAGCCACAGCAGTGACGCCGGCAGATTGGCGCACAGCACGGCCGCAGCATGGCACAAGGGTTTGTCCGCCGCGCGGATCGGGACGACCCGGGCCCCGGCTGCCTTGAGCAATCGCTGTGCCAGCGCGCGGGCATCCCCTTCGAGCGTTACGAACGTATCCGGGGGCATGGGGGATGGCGGGTCTGCCGGGGCGAACGACAGCAAGGGATGCGCCCCGAACGTCGGAACCACGAAACCGGCCTCGCGCAGGATGATCGACGGCAACGCCCCGGACACGTGGCCCACGGCCAGGACGCCCGGTGCGAGGTCCTGTTGACTGGCGAGCGCAAGGGCCACCTCGCGGACACATCGATCTGGAACGGCCAGGATCAGCACGGTGCTGGCGGGCAGGGGCAGGGACAGGGCATCGAGCGGTTGCAGGGGGATGCCCGCCACGTCGCCACGGCGACCCCGGCTCGCGATTCGAACCGCCACGCCCCCCTGTGACAGGGCCAGGG
>CAYRIB010000014.1:0-42055 GCA_964424165.1 uncultured Myxococcales bacterium
TGACCGCGCCCTACAGGTACCCTTCTCTCCTGCCGCTAGAACCGGTCAGGGCTGCAAGCTTGTGGGATTCTCAACGAGGGGATGGGGCGCTTCGAAATGAATGGAGGCCTGCTATGGGAACAGCGTTCGGATGTCGGTTCCCAGGGCTTTGTGCAGCACCAGCAGCGCGATCTGGGTCTGCAGGTCTCGGGTGGCACGATTGACTTCCGCGGCCATCAGTGTCCTGGTCGCATCGGTCACTTCGAGGGATGAGCCGGCCCCGGCGTCATAGGCGGTCGCAGCCAGGGTCATGGCCTCCCTGGCCAATGCGGCCTGCTGCTGCGCAAGCTTCGCGGACGCCTGCGCCGCATCGTAGTCGCGGCGGGCCTGACGCACCTCGCGCCCCGCGCCTTGCACCGAATCGTCGAGTTTCAACTGCGCAATGCGCGTCGCGGCACTGGCCTCGCGCAACCCCCCGATGGTGAAGTAGCGGAATATCGGCACGTTGAGGCTGAACATCAAGTTCCATCGGGACCGATCGGGCGACCCCATCGACGACGGTTGGGTGAACTGGTAGGTGCCCTGCCAGACCACGTCCACCGTGGGCAAGAAGCCTGCCCACGCGGCGTTGAATTGCCGGTTGGCCAGGCTTGCCGTGTCGCGCAGCAAGGCTACGTCCGGACGATGATCCAGGGCCCGTGCGACCAGTTCCACGTCCGAACCCGTCGGAGGAGGCAGGTTGGGCCCCTCTGCGGGCATGGGAAGCCCGCCCAGGCCGGTCAGAACGCCCAAGGCATCCCGCGCGGACTCGAGCGACAGTCGGGCATTGAGCAACTGTTGCCGAGCCTCGGCCAGATTCGTTTCGGCCCGCACGACCTCGATGCGCAGGGCCGCCCCCGACTCGAAGCGCTTGGTCGCAACATCCAGATGATGAGCCGCGGCCTTGACCTGGGCGGCCTGCAGCAGACACAGCGAACTGCTCATCAGGGCCGTCTGATGTGCCTGAGCCACCCCGACCAGAAGTTGCTGCCGGGCTGCTTCGACCGACCGTTCGGCCACGTCCCGCCCCTTTCGGGCTGCGCTGATGCTGAACCAGTTGGCCAGATTGATCACCGACATGTTGGCCGTCAGCGAGCCCGACAAGGTGTCCTGACGGCGAATTACGGTGGGATCGGATTCCATGGGGGGCAGAGTGATGCCCGCGGCCTCGAAGATCGGGCCCAGTCCCTGGGCCAGGCTTTCGCCGAAGTCCACGACATCCGGGTGATCCGCACGGGTGTAGTTCAAGCCAGCCTGGGCCATGGGCATCACCAGCGCCCACGCCTGGGCCAGCCGTGCATCCGCCCGATCGATCTCGATGCGCGTGGCCTGCAAGGTCAGGTTGCGGGCGTCGGCCGCGGTCACGGCTTCGGGCAGGGTCAACGAAGGCCCTGGCGCCGGGGTGCGTTCGACCTCGGCCGCGAGCTCCGGGTCCGTGATTGCAAATTCGGCCCGCGAATCCGGTGCCAAAAGGACCAGACCGAGCAATACCGCGACAGGAACGTGCCGATTCATCGCGATTTCTCCGGTTCGACGACCCGATGCCTTCCCGCAAACAGGGTGTACATGGTAGGCACCACAAAAAGCGTCAGGAAGGTCGAGGTGGTCAGTCCCCCGATCACGGACTTGGCCAGCCCGGCCCACGCATCGGCCCCCTCGCCGATGCCGAGCGCCATGGGCAGCATCCCAAAGATCGTTGTCATCGCGGTCATCAGGACTGGACGCAGGCGCTGTCGCCCGGCCAAGGCAATCGCTTCTTTGGCATGCACGCCCGTCTCACGGATCTGGTTGGCCGCATCGACCATCAGGATCGCGTTGTTCACCACGATCCCGACCAGCATGATGGCACCGACCAGGGCCGGCATGTCGAGCTGCGACCGGCTCAGCGTGAACATCAGCACCACCCCGATGCCGGCCAGGGGCACGCTGAACAGCACGATGAACGGCTGCCGCAACGACTCGAACTGACTGGCCATCACCATGTAGACCAGCAAGATGGCGACCAGCAAGGCGATGCCCAGATAGCGCATGGATTCCATGAAGTCCTCGGCCGTGCCGCCCACCGAGTGGATGAATCCGTCGGGCCAGGGATAGGCATCGAGCACCGCCTGGACCCGACCGATCGTGGCCCCCATGTCCTTGGACTTCACGTTCCCATCGTCGTCCGTCCAGGTCGGGGCCAGCATCAGCGATACCTTGGTCACGCGTTCCTGATCCAGACGCGTGACGTTGACCGGTCCCAGTTCCATATCCACGTCCGCGATGTTGCGCAACGGTAGGACCTGGCCACCGGGCGTCGCCACGGGCAGGTTGCGCAAGCGATCGATGTCGTTGCGATCCTCGGCGCCATAGCGCACCAGCACGTCGTACTCGTCGCCCCCTTCGGAATAGCGGGCCGCGGTGCGTCCCATGAACACCGTGGAAATCGCCGAGCCTACCGAAGCCGTGGACAGGCCCAAGCGTCCCATCTTGTCCCGGTCGAACCGCACCCGCGCCTGGGGTTTCTGTTCTTCCATCGAGAAGGTGACCTCGGCCAGTTCGGGCATGGCCTTGAAGCGCTCGGTCAGGTCCTGGCCAATGGTGCGGGATACCGTTAGGTCATGCCCGCGGATCTGCACCTCGATGTCCGACGAGCCCGTGAAACCGGCCTGGGTGACCGTCACGGTCAATCCAGGAACCTCGGCGAAGGCCTTGCGCGCGGAGGCTTCGATTTCCTTCTTCGAACGCTTTCGCTGATCCGGCTTGACCAGGGGCACCCGGATCATGCCCGAGTGCACGCCTTTCGAAAAAATGGCCGAAAACCCTTCGCCCGTGCCCACGTCCGTGGTCACCATCTTTCGTTCGGAGGGCGGGATGGCCTCCTTGAGCGCGTCCACGGCCTCGTTGACGACCCCGACCGTGCGCTCGAGGTTGCTGTCCACCGGGGCTTCGGCACTCATCATGAGGAACGAGTTGTCGCCTTCCATGATGAATTCGGTGGGCAACAGCATGGCCAGGGCCGCGGTCAGGGCCAGCACACCGACAAGCACCACGCCCACCACCCATCGACGTCCCAGGGTCCAATCGAGACTGCGGCCATAGGCCTCACGGAATCGTGCGAAGTGAGACCGCTTCTGGGCCTGTTCGAGCAGGCGCTTGCCTTTTTCGGTACCCAGCAGGCGAGAAGCCGACAAGGGGATGAAGGTCCGGGCCACGATCAAGGACAGGATGAGCGAGAAACAGATGGTCACGGACATGTCCTTGAACAACACGCCCGCAATGCCCGGCACGAACAACACCGGCACGAACACGGCCACGGTGGTCAGGGTCGACGCCGTGATGGCCAAACCCACGCCCTGGGCCCCTTGAATGGCCCCGTCCCACGCGCTGTAGCCTTCCTCGCGCAGTCGGAAGATGTTTTCGAGCACCACGATTCCGTTGTCTACCAGCATGCCGACGGCCAAGGCCAGGCCCGCCAGGCTCAGTACGTTGAGCGTCATGTTGGCCGTGTCCATCAGGGCGAACGTCGCGATCACGCTCAGGGGAATGGCCGACGACACGATCAGCGAACTGCGCACGTTGCGCAAGAAGCCGAGCAGCACCAGGAACGTGATGATCACCCCCAGAACCGCGGTGGTCGACAGGTTGCCCAGGCTCTCGTTGATATAGTCGGCCTGATTGAAAATGATCCGGAATTCGATCTCGTCGCCCAGGTCCTTGCGGATTCCGGCAAGGGCACTGGTGACCCGCGACGCCGCCTGTACCGTGTTCGCGCCCGACTGCTTGCGCACCATCATCCATACTGCGGGCGTGCCATCAATCTCGAGATGTCGGCGGGTCTCCTTGAACCCGTCCTCGATCCGGGCCACGTCTTTCAGACGGATGGCCTCGAGCCCCTTCATGCTCACCTTGGAGCCGACCACGACCTCACCGATTTCGGCCACGCTCTGGTACTTGCCGTCCACCTGGACCGCGAATTCCAGACGACCTTGTTCGACGTAGCCGCCCGGGACCTGCCGGTTTTCGGTGGCCACGGCCGCGACGATGCGGTTGACATCCAGGTCGTACGCCTGCAGACGGGCCGGGTCCAGGGTCACCTTGATCTGGCGTTCGAGGCCTCCCGCGGCCTCGGCCACCGCGATACCGTCCAGGCGTTCGAGGCGCGGCGCGATTTCGTCATCGGCCAGACGTCGCAGCACTTCCAGCGGATACGGACCGGTGATCATCATCATCACGATCGGCTGCATCGACGGGTCGAACGCAAAGACGATCGGTTCGTCCGCGTCCTCGGGAAGCAATCCCTTGATCATGTCGAGGTTGCGCCGCACGTCCGTTTCGGCCTGTTCCATGTCCTGGGACCAGTCGAAACGCAACGTGACCAGGGACGAGCCCTGCTTGGAATCCGACGAGATTTCCTCGACGCCCTTGACCGAGGCCACGCCCCCTTCGATCGGGCGGGTGATCAGGGTCTCGATGTCCTCGGGATTCGCGCCCGTATAGTTCGTGATCACGATGACTACGGGAAAGTCGATGTCCGGATAGAGGTCCAGGCCCAGGCGGGACAAACTGAACAAGCCGAACCCCAGGATCACCAGATACAGCATCCCGAAGGTGACGCCCCGACGAACCGACAGTTCCGAGATATTCATCGCGCGTCCTCGCCCACGACTTTCACCCGCTGCCCGTCCTTGAGGCCGTGATGCCCGCGAACCACCAGACGTTCTCCGTCGTTCAGACCGTCGAGGATCTCCCATCGACTGCCGTCGCGAACCCCGAGCTTCACAATCCGCAGCGACGCCGTGCCGCCGTCGGCTGCGACCACCGCCCGTCGCAGGAGTTCGCCTGGAGCAGCCTGGGCATCGAGTCGGGTATCGAGCAACAGCGCCTCATCCGGGGCTACCAGCACCCCGGTACGCCGATCCGTGATCAGACGTGCGCGACCATACATTCCGGGCTTGAGTTCGAATTCTCCCGCGGGGGTCTTCGGGTTGGCGATGGTGACCTCAACGGTGTTGGTGCGCGTTTCGGCGTCGAGGTAGGGCAGGATGCGCGTGATCCGCCCGGTGAAACGCCGCCCCGGCCACGCATCCACGATCAGTTCCACGTCCTGGCCCATGCGCACTCGGCTCACGTCCGCTTCGACGAGCTTGAGTTCGAGCTTGAGGGGATCGACCACGAGAATCCGTCCGAGCGGGGCCGCTGGTGACGCTATGTCCCCGACCTCGAGCATCTTGCTGGCAAAGACCCCCGAGATCGGGGCCTTGATCACGGCATTCGAGGCGGTCGCGGCAAGCTGGCCACGCCCCGCTAGCAGTGCCTTGCGTTGAGCCACGGCCGCTTCGTGGGCGGTCTGTACCTGATCGAGAGTCTGGCGGGTAGCCACCCCCTTGGCAAAGAGGTCGCGCGTGCGTTCCAGTTCACTGGCCAGATTGCGCAACTGCGCGTCCTGGGCCGCGGCTTGTGCCCCGAGTTGTTCGAGACCGCGGTCCATGCCTTCGCGTCGGACCATCACCAGCACATCCCCCTTGCTGACCGTGTCACCGTCTTCGACCGGAAACGACAAGATTCGATCCATCACGGTCGAAAAGAGCTTGACCTCGGTGGACGGCAACAGTTCCGTGCCGTACACGAGGGCCATGTCGATGTCCGCGCGCTCGACCTTTTCGACCCGGACGGGCCGGGCCACCTCGCCGTCCCCGGTCTTGGCCGTCTTTCCGCCACATCCGGACAGGATGACGATGCATCCGAGCAAGCCGATGACCCTGCGGGATCGTTGCATGGAAATGACCTCCTCAAGCCGCCGCGAACTATAGGTCCGCGCACGGGCCAGATCAAGCGTGCTTCACGCCTCGCTCACAAAGCGCGACGGGCAGCCTCGTTCACCAGAGCGGCCCAACGGGGGCCCACCACCGCCCACGAGAGGCAAGCCGCGGCCTCGAGTGCCTCATTCCGCCAGCGCCTGCGAAGGACCTGGTCCGCGGCGCAATCCTGCATGGCCCGTCGCCAGGCAACCACGTCCCCGGGCGCCACCAATTGTCCGCCGTGGTGTTCCAAGAGGGCCTCTTCCAAACCGCCGGTCCGACTTGCGATCACCGGCAGTCCGCAGGCCCAGGCCTCCTGAAGCACCCTGGGCAGGCCCTCCCGCCGACCCAGCCTGCCGTGTCGGGACGGCACCACCAGGATGTCGTGCCGTTGCATGGCCTGGCGCGTGGCCTCGCGGTCCAACTCGCCCAGGAATGTGGCCGGCACCTCCAACTGTCCTGCCAGATCGCGCAAACGCGGACCTTCGGGGCCATCGCCGATCACGGTCAGCGAAAGGCCCCGGGTCCCCACCAGGGCCCGGATCAGCACGTCCACACCCTTGATGGGAACGAGGCGTCCGGCAAACAGGATGCGCAACGTCCCCGGAACCAAGGGCGGTTCCGCGGCAGGACGCAGGTCGATGCCCAGGGGAAGCGTGGTCAACCGATGGGCCAGGCGGGTTCCGACCCGTTTCGCGGTCCTTGTTCGTACATCGTTGGACACACATGCGACGACCGAGGCGGACGCCACCACGAAACGCAGCACCGAACGCAGCGGAGGCATCTGGGACAGGGCCGCTGGTCCCGAATGATCCACCACGATCAGGGGGCGTCCGGTTACACGCGACACCAGGGCTCCGACCAGGCCCATGGGAAGGAGCCAGTGCGCCACGATCACGTCGGATTGCCAGGCGGCCATCAAGGCCTCGAGTGAGAACGAAGCCAAGAAGCGCGGCATTCTGAAGGCCAGGCTCGGGTGTGCCCGCAGGTTGGCTTCGATGCCCGAGCCGTGAAAGACCCGCGTGTCCGCGGAGATCAGGGTCGGCAGCCAACCCACGTCGGGGCCCGAAGGGTCGTCGGGTATCTCGCGATCCGCGGGTCGTGGCGCTGCCACCCGCACGTCAAACCCTTGCTGCATCAGGGCCAGGGACAGGTCCCTGACAAACGACCCACGCCCATCGTCCGGTGCCAAGGGGTAGGAACTCGTCAGCGTTAGTATCCTCATGTGCTGCCTCCTGCCGTAGCAGGTCGCCCCATGCTTCGACGCAGCAGAAGCAGCGCACGCATGATGGCCGCGCGCGCCAGCACGAACGGATAAACGACCATGGCCAGCACGGGCTTCAGCCCCGAAGGTTCGCCCTGGTAACAGGGGCAAACCGTCACCTCGGCAATGCGAGCCCCGGCCCCGTCGAGCGCGGCCAGGAAATCGTTCGGAAACCCATAGCGAGGATAGGTGAACTCGAGTGGCAGTTGTTCCAGCCACGACAGGCGCAAGGCCGTGAACCCGCACTGAGCATCCAGGAGGGTCCAGCGGTTGAGCAGCAGGCGCGTCAGGAAGGTCAAGCAGCAGTTGCCGGCGAAACGCAAGCTCGGCATGGTTGCCTCACAGTCGCGGTGCGAAAAGCGCTCGCCCTTCACGTAGTCCGCCTGACCATCGAGAATCGGTCCGATCATCGTGGGGATGTCCTCGATGGCCATCTGTCCGTCGCCGGCCATGACCACGCCGACATCCCCCCCGCACTTTCGCGCCACCCGATACCCGGACAGGATGGCGGCTCCCACACCGCGATTGCGTTCATGCCGCAACAGAATCACCCGATCCATCAGGTCCGAAGGCAGGGCCAGGGGGCAGGTCGAACCGTCATCGACCAGCACCACGCCATACCCCTGCTCTGCGGCTTCACGAGCCACACGGATCGCTCGGTCACCGGCCTCGAAGGCCGGAATCACGATGAAGATGCCCATCATGGACAGCACTCGGTGGTCAGAATTCGAAGGCGACGCCGAACTGGAAGATCTTCGAAGAGAAATCGAAACTGCTCGCAGACCCGAAGTCGTCCACCCAACTCATCGCGTATTCCGCGAAGATATAGGTGTTGTTGACCCCCACGTCCACATCGAAGATCTGGGCCATGTCCGGGGCGAGCACATCGAGCAGGAAGCTGACCCCGAATACCACATGGCCGCCCCAGGTCCCGCCCTTGCCCTCGTAGGCACGTCCGGAATTGACGGTCACGTTCGGCACCTTGCCCACGCCGTTGGTGATCCACCACAGGTAGTAATCCAGACCCGCTTTCACATAGGGTACGAACGGCACACCGAACCGGATCGCCGGAATGTCCATGCGATACACGGCGTCGAGGGACAGGGGCAGCACGTGAATCTTGCTGGCATCGGTCGATTCCACCCCGTCGGCCAAAATGCCATGCCCCGACAGGCCGCTGTAGCCGATGGTGCCGGCCGCCGCCAGCGAACCGTAGGCCTGCAGAAACTGGTAATCGATCTCCAGGCGCGTCAGCAGGAAATCGCTGCCTCCGAAGTTGTCTTCGAACGGCGTCTGTCCGGCTGCGAATTCGGAATCGAGCGAGGGCCGAAACGGCGCGAACTTGAGTTCCACCATCATGGTGCGGGGGCTCTCGCGCGGTTCGTTGGCGAAGGCCGGCGCCACCAGGAACAGGGCCACCAACGAGCCTGCCAGAAACCGGCAAGCGATTGCGAAGACACGAGCGTTCACATGCGCCTCCCTTCGTGTGTGGCCCGGCGGATCGCGAACACGGTCACCAGGGCGAACCATGCGGCCAGGAGCATGAAGCCCGCACGGGGAATGGACATCCACAAACCGGTCAACGTCACCACGGGCCACAGTGCCATGCGGGTCAGCGTGCGCAAGAATTCGTGCTGAGCGATCCATGCGGCCATCGGCGGGCTGACCGTGTAATACAGTTGGACGAACGCGCGTCCCGGTCCGGAGGTCATCAGCCAGCGGTCACGAAACAGCTTGAGCGACACGACTTCGTCGGCCATCGCGCTGCCATAGGCTGCCGTGGCAATGAAGCAGTAGCCACCGGTCTCCTGGCCCCCCTGCATCTTGTAGTTTTCGAAGAAGTCCAGAACCTCGAGGGGCATCCCGCTGCTGATGGCAGACATCGGCCCTTCGTTGTCGTTCTCGTCGACCGCGACCACCGAGTACCAGTACTCTACGCCGTTGTCGAGGTCGTTGATTTGATAAGACTTGCCGCTCATGGCGCCCGACGAATCCACGGTATCCTTGGTGGCATCGTCGAAGCGGGCGAGCGACCAGTACACGCGGTACTGCAGATTGTCTTCGGCCTCGTTCGCGTCATCGGTCCATGACACCGTGAGGTTGGAGTCACCTTCCTTGACCTCCGACAATTCCGGGGCCAGCGGTGGCTTGAGGTCCACATTGAACGTGATGGTTTCGGACGAGATGGTACCGGCCTCGTTGAGCAGGATGTAGATGCTCGTATCGCGGTCGGCCCCGGCCGCACAATCCCCGCCCATCAGCGGGTCCATCGGCAGCGTGAATTTGTTGTTCGTGGTGCCCTCGAGGTCCTTTTCGGACACGATGAACTCACCGTAGCAGCTTCCGGCCAGGTCGTTCATGTCCGATACGCTGCACGACCCTCCCGGCTTGCCCATCTTGACCGCGTAGGTCGCATCCGCGGCCGGCGTGGTGCTGAGCGACCAGGTAATCTGGATGGAGGTTGCGGTATACGCCTTGCAGTCTTCGATATTGATCACGTGCTCGGTGTCCGACGAAGACTTCCCGATGCGTTCATCGAGATCGACGTTGCCGATGGCCTCGATACCGTTGAACTGGAATCCGTTGATCGCAGCCCGGGCGCCCGCTGGCCAAAGACCCAAAGCCATCACGGCGCAACCGAACGCAAGAAGAATCGTCCTTCGTTTCATCTCGTTCCCCAACCAAGAAAAACCGGCCCCAAGCGGGGACACCCCACCGGAGGCCGGTAATGCAAGAAACGTACCGAGCCGGGAAGATGCGTGTGCATGCGGCCCGCGGGCATCCGTGCCCGGATGCGCCGAGCCGGATGATGCCATTTTGTCAAACCCTCGGGTATCGTCCGATCCTTCATGTCAACGGTGACTACGGCAGGTGCTCGGCGATCTGCACGGCGTTCAGTGCAGCGCCCTTGCGCAAATTGTCGGCCACGACCCACAAATGGAGGGAATTCGGGGCGCTCGGATCGCGCCGGATCCGCCCGACAAAGACCTCGTCGCGGCCGCTGATCCCCAGGGCCATGGGGTACGTGGCATCCATCGGCTCATCCTCGACCACCACACCCGATGCGCGTTCAAGTACCGCACGCACCTCGTCAAGGTCCGGTTCCCGGTCGAAGGTCACGTTCACGGACTCGGAATGGCCGTTGAGCACCGGTACGCGCACGGTCGTAGCCGTGATCGCCAGATCCGGCAGGCCCAGGATCTTGCGGGTCTCGGACATGACCTTGTGTTCCTCGCAGGTGAAACCGTCTTCTTCGAAGCGATCGATATGAGGCAGCACGTTGAACGCGATCTGATGCGGAAACACATCGATGTCCACCGGACGACCGCTCAGCAGTGCCATGCACTGTCGCGTCAATTCTTCGATCCCCTTGCGCCCTGCCCCGCTCACCGCCTGATAGGTCGACACCACGACCCGGCGCAACCCGAAGGCGGCATGCAGTGGGGCGAGCGCCACCACGAGCTGGATGGTGGTGCAGTTCGGGTTTGCGATGATGCCCCGATGGCGCGCAATTTCGAAGGCGTTGACCTCGGGCACCACCAGGGGTACCTCCGGATCCATGCGGAAGGCACTGGTGTTGTCGATCACCACCGCACCCGCGGCCACCGCCCGTGGCGCAAACTGACGGCTGACCGCGGCCCCGGCCGACGCCAGAACAACGTCCGTTCCCGTGAAGTCTGCATCGGCAAGATTCTCGACCGGCACATGGCTGCCCCGGAAGGGGTAGGTCGAACCCGCCGAACGTCCGGATGCGAACAGGCGAATCCCTTTCACCCCGAACGAGCGCTCTTCGAGGATCTTGAGCATCTCGCGTCCCACGAGCCCAGTGGCACCCACAACGGCCAGATTGCGTTCCGATTTCACGATGATTCTCCCGACGACGTGTCAGTTGGTTTCGATCTCGGGAAGGCCAAAGGCATTGATGTCCCCCGTCTCATCCCCCTCGGCGGGTTGGTCGTTCGCGCCCGCGTCGGGCGAGGCATCGGTTCCGGGGGTTACCCCGCCGGTCGGTTCCCCGCTGTAGGAGGCATCGCCCTTGTCCGTGGCCGTCCCAATCAGTGGCAAAACGAGGGCGTATGCCCCGGTCGCATCGGTGCGACAGGTTCCCGCAATCTGGATGCTGTTCGAAAAGCTGTTGTCCTGCAAGGCCCATTCGGAATCCGCTGCATTCTTCGGTAGATGGAAGAAGAACTGCACCTGCGCCCCGGCCACGGCCGCGCCCGAGGCGTCCGAAATGCGACCCTTCACAAGCGAGGCCGGGGACATCCGGATGGTCAACGACTTGTCCCCGCCCGACAGCGCCAGGTCCGGTTGGCTGAAGCGGGGCAGGCCCGACTGCGAAGACGGGGTGACGCTCACGGCATAGCGCCCCGGGTCGTAGCCGCTTTCGAAGCGCCCGTTGTTATCGGTCAGGGTGCTGAACGAAACGTCCGGAAGGCTGTCGGAGAGATTGTCGAACACGTCGAGGCGACTGGTCATCAACGACACTGCCACGTTCTGGACCGGGGCCCCGGATTCGCGGTCGATCACCTGTCCGGTCAGCCGAGGCCGGGCCTCGAGCCGAATCACGAAAGCCCCACCTTCGAGGGTCGCCAGCTCCAGGCTAACCTGGGTCGAGGCAAAGCGCGAATCGGAACCGGGCAGCACGGCCACCGCGTACACCCCGTCGAGGAGGGGCAGCGACAGGCGACCCATTGCATCGGTCAACCCGGAGGCCGTGACCCCGCCCCCGCCGGCAAGGCCGGACACAAGTACCTGGGCCGAGGCAATGCCAACCATTCCGTCCGGACCGTCGCCCACCACCTGCAGCGAGACGTTTCGCGACACCGGAATGGGCCCCACCACCAGTACCTGGAAGCCATCCGCCTCGAGCGGGGCTTCGCTGTTGTAGGCGAACAAACGCACGGGGAAGGCGATCGAGGTCTTGCCCGGGGCCACCCGCAGCGTCACCGACGCACGGCCAGGCTCCATCGTCAGGGTGAATCGCCCCTCGGAATCCGTGGTGGCCGTGGTGCAACTTGGGGCATTGCCCACGCAGGTGATGATCGCGCCCGGCACCGGGGCGTTCGAGACGTTGTCTGCAAGCACTACACCGTCGATTTGCAAATAGTGATCCACGGGCGGAAGCGCCACATCCAGGGTGGTGCTCCCGGCGAATGCCCGCGAGAACACGTGGGGGGGCAGATTCGGGTCGGTTGGGACAAAGGTGAATTCGTACTCGAGCCCGGCCTGCACCGCGATTTCAAACGTTGTGCCCACGCCCGACAACGGGGCAGCCCGCACGGCGGCCTCGGAGCGGAACTGGGTTCCGGGGATCTTGCCCACGGCCATGGCGATCAGGGTTCCGGCAACCAGGGCGCTGCGGTCCACTTCGCCGTCCACTTCGGTTACGGCGTGCCCGACCACCCCTTTCAGTCGGACGGGTGCCGACACGGTGATGTCGAGCGTTCCACCAGGGCCGGCATAGACCCCGACGAACTGATCGGGGATCAACCCTTCTTCGGCGGTGGGTGAGACCACGACCGAAAACGCCTGTCCTTCGGGCGCCAAAGTGACGCACCTGCCCGAAGCCGGGTCGCACCCTTGGCCGCTGGTGCAATCGGCATGCTGCACACAGACCAAGGCGGAAGAACCGTCGCCGGTCGTGGACGTCGCACCGCTGGCAGGCACGGCATCCGGGGCCATGCACGCCCCGATCGCGAACACGATCGTCACCAACAACGTGGCTAGAGTTCGGGACACGATGCGTTCACCTCGATCCACCAAGCCACGTACACGTAGCCGCCCTGGATGGTGCGGCCCAGTACCGGGTCGTATTCCACGGTCCCGTCGGTAACGACCAGTTCCAGCAGATGGGTGCTGCCCGGGGTCAGGATGTCCCGATAAAGGCGGGAACACGGATTGATCGACACGGTCTTGAACCCACCCAGCCCCGACATGATCGCGGGTCCCGCCGAATCCGGATAGTCCAGGAACCACTGATAGGTCAGCAGTTCCGGGTCGTCGTCCGGGTCGGTCACGGCCCCGTCCACGGAAAACGTCGTCAAACCGGTCATCTGGACTACCGATTTCCCCGGCCCGTCGGGAGGCGGCGCCACCCGTGCTCGATCCAGCACTGGCGCCTGTTGCACGACCTTGCGTTCCTGGATGTCCGGACTCCATAGGCACCCCGCACCCTGAAGAATGAGGAACAACGCCAGCAGCGCACCGCGCAGCCGTCGGTCCTCATACCAGGAGTTCAGCAAGGTGCATGCCATGTTCAAGATCGCCTTGTTTCCCTACGGCCAAGCGGTGAAGCCAAATGAATCCCCCATTTTGAAGTCCCGTATTCGACGCCAGACCGGGACATTGTTGTCACGGTTCCCCCTCGAGGGACGTGTTCCTTTCCCTTTCCAGATACCGGAAGATCGTGCGCGGTTCGACGCCCAGGTCGCGCGCGGTCTTGGTTCGGTTGCCCTGGTTCTTGCGCAGAACCCCCATCACGTAGTCGCGTTCGAATCGCTCGCGTGCCACGCCCAGAGGCAGGATGTCGTCCGGATCCGCCTCGGGCAGGTCCAGATGGTCGCGCTTGACCATGGGGCCGTCGGCGAACAGCAGGGCCTTGCGAAGACGGTTTTCCATCTCGCGGATGTTGCCCGGCCATGGGTACTTGCGCATGGCCTTGACGGCCTCGGGCGAGAAGCCACGGACCTTGACCCCGAACTCGCCGGCAAACCGCGTCAGGAAATACTGCGCCAGCAGTTCGATGTCGTCACCACGATCGCGAAGGGGTGGCAATACGATGGCCACCACGGCCACCCGGAAGAACAGGTCCTCGCGGAAGCGCCCGGCCTTGATCTCGGTCTTGAGATCACGGTTCGTGGCCGTCACGATCCGCACGTTGACGTGTTCGGGGCGGCTGCTGCCCACCCGCGTCACCATTCCGTCCTGCAGCACGCGCAGTAGCTTGACCTGCAGCGACAGGGGCAGATCCGCCACTTCGTCGAGGAACAGGGTCCCGCCCGAGGCGACGTGGAACTTTCCCGCAGTGGTCGCGACCGCGCCGGTGAACGCGCCCCGCACGTGCCCGAACAGCTCGCTTTCGAGCAGGCCTTCGGGAATGGCGCCGCAGTTGACGGCCACGAAGGGTCCCTCGGCGCGGGTGCTGCGGCGATGCAGTTCGCGGGCGATCAGTTCCTTGCCCGTGCCCGTTTCGCCCAGGACCATCACCGGAATGTCGGTCGGGGCCACACGCGACACCTTCCGAAACACGTCCTGCATGCCTTCGCACGCCCCGATCAGAGAGCCGAACTGGGTGGCTTTCAGGTCTTCCTTGAGGCGGATGTTGTCCTTTTCGAGGGAATCCATGATCAGCAGATTCTGGATGATGATCGCGGCCTGGGCCGCATAGATGTTCAGGGTCTTGAGCTTGACGTCGTCGAACAGGTGCAGCAGTTTGTCAGTGCCGAGATACAGCGCTCCGAGCGTTTCGCCCCCGACCTTCAGCGGCACGCACATCACCGAGGCCAATTGCAGATTGATCACCGACGTGCAGTTCGCGAATTCCTGGTTGTGCAGGGCGTCGATCACGAGCTGCGGTTCGCCTTCGGACAGGGCCTTGTTCACGATGCTTTCCGAAAACAGGACCTCGTCGGCCGGCAGGCTCTTGCGGTCGATGTTGCGCGCGACCTTGACCTGCGGCGCGCCGTTTTCCACGAAGATGAGCATGCCTTTCGAGGCGTCGGTGAGTTGAAGGGTCTCGTCGAGCAGGGTGGACAGGACACGATCGAGGTCACGGACCTCCATCAGCCGGCGGCTGAAGGCGCCCAGGGACTCGAGTTGGGTAAAGGCGCTTTTCTCCTTTCCCGTGCGCTCGCCGAGCGGCAGGTCGTCCGGGGCGTACACCAGGGTCGCGGACCCCAGGCGGATCACGTCCCACAGCGCCAGGTCGGCACGTTTCACCTTGCGGCCGTTGACCAGGAGTTCCCCGCCTCCATCGAACGGCAGGATTTGGTGCAAAGTCCCCTCGAGCCGGATCTCGGCATGCACGGGCATGATGCCCGCACCGCTCATCGGTACGTCGCAGGCCTGGTCGCTTCCTAGAGTGGTGGTGCGCCGAAACAGCGGAAAGCGTGTCACGCCCTGCGCTCCGCCAAAGCTCACGATCTGGGCCATCACAAGACCTCCTGGCGGCCACCACCGCCCCGCTTCAATACGTCACGCACAGACCCACTGATTCGGGCCACGTCCCCCCCGACATCGGGTCGGGCGGGGGCGGGGGCTTGCACGGCAAGACCTTTACCGAGCGTTGTTCGGGCTCGAACGACAGGGCAGCGTCCAGGATCCCCCAGGCGACCAGGCCTACGAAGACCCCGAGGCTCGTGTACTGCACGATGCGCAGATTCCTGGCCTGGGATGCGTCGCTCGCCGAATAGAAGCCGTCGTTGCCACGCAGGTTCTCGGCCACGATGTACGTGGCGATGTTGGTCCCGAGCGCGATCGTCTGGCTGGCGGCGAAGATCACCCCCTTGGTCCAATCGCGGTTCTGGAACTGCCCGACCCCGAACGGCATGAACTGCGGCCACCAGGAATGTTTCAGCACGGTCTCTTCGGTGCGCTGACACGTGGGGCCCCGGCTTTCCTGGGCCGCCGGGTCCAGGGTGATGATGCGCAGATCCGCCAGGCGCTTTCGCAGATTCTCGAAGCGGTCGATGAGTGCCGACGGATAGTAGAAGGGATCGAGTTTGTAGGTCGGGTTCAGCACGAGGAGGGCGGTGAACTCGTCCTCCATCTCGCGCTCTTCGTGCAGGAAGAAGTGGCACGCGCCCAGAAGCTCACGGGCCTTGTGCAACTGATCAGGATTGGTCAGGCGGATCTCCGGGTACAGCAGGGCCCGGAACAAGGCCACCGAGGCCTTGTAGTCCTGGAAACGGAACGTGTTTTCCGCGGCCTGGAACTCCTCTTCGGGGGTCGCTGCCAACGCGACCGCACCGGGCAGGATTCCCAGCAGCATCACCACGGCCATGGCGCGGAAGCCGGACAGACCCGCCTCCTTCGAAAGGAATGCGCCGATATCTTACCACAAGCCATGACAGCCGAGTCATATCCCGTGATTGCTTGTTCCACCCGCACCAATGGTCTAGAATCATGCATCCTGTCCCATGGACACCGCATGTCGGAGGCCTGAAATGCCGTTGCCCCGCATCCAGACACTGAGAGACCTTTATGACAAAGGCCGTTTCGCGGAGTTTGCCCGCGACTGCGAAGCCTTCCTCGTGGCGGGACCGGACCTGGCTGACCCGGATGCCGCGTTCCTGGCAGAGGCCATTCGGAACGTGCTGCTCAAGCAACCGGATCTGCCCGCAGAGTCCGTGGCCCACGTGCTGATTTGTGCGGGGCTTTTCCAGGAACGTCGCGGTCTGCTCACCAACGCCTATTTTGCGTACCAGCGTGCGCTCGACGCGGCCCCTGCTTCGCCCAAAGCCCCATGGCTCACCGCGGCTACGCAGCGCCTTCGCAAAATCGCGTTCCCTTCGTACGTGGATGCCGCCGAGATGATCCAGGATTACCGGTTCCTGCTGCGCGCCATGCTCGTGGCGCAGGCCGAGAGCCGGGGACGGACCGAGGCACTGGCGGTGCCCGACCTCGACATGGCCATGTTCGCCCTGTCCGCGGTGCGGGTCGAACGCACCAGCCTGGAGATCCGCGCCCGATTCGAAAACCTTCTGTTGCGGGAAGCGGCATCGATCGAGGCCGCCAGGGCGTTCGCACCCTCGGTGCTCAAGTACCGCCTGAAACTGTCCCACCTGCACGGCCTGCTGGTGATGATGCTCTTCTTCTTCAACATGGAAGCGGAGTTTCGAAAGGTCGTATACCAGTTGCCCTCGCAAGGCAAGCGCGGTCTGCCCCCGGTGTGGTTCCTCACCGACCTGATCCGGCGGGTGCTCGGTCCCGAACGCGATCTCCTGGCCGAATTCGGGCCGGATTCCCCGCTCGTGCGGCACGGGATCGTTTACGCCATCCCGCCCGAAGACCGGCCGCTCGCGCCGCTCGTGCACCGCCAGATTGAACTCGACGACGGGGTCGTGAACTTCCTGCTCGGCCACAACCAGCCCAGCATCCTGGTCGGGTCGTTCGTGAAGCTGCACCGGCACGATGCGGTCGACGAGGCGCCCTCCCCTTCGCCACAGCTCGAAGAACGTCTGCTCGCCCAGATCGACCCAAAAACGCGACGCGCCCACCAAGGCATGAAGTTCCTCGTGGTGGGCAAGCGCGGGGTCGGGAAGCTCGATACCGTTCGTCGGGTGGGACGCGAGCTCAAGCTCAACGTGATGCACTTCAATCTGGCGTTCCTCAAGAGCAGCGATATCCTGGAAAAGGCGCCCATCCTTCTGAGGGTCATTGCACGCGAGGCATTGCTCACCGATGCGATTCTGTGCATGGAACTCGGACGGGAATGGGAAGAAGACGCGCTGCTAACGAATCTGCTGCGCGTCACGGGCGAGGTGATCAACGCCCACGAAGGCTTGGTGTTCCTGCTGTCCGAGTTCGACGTGTTCACGCGCGTGCTGCACGAAGTTCCGGACGCCAGCCGCTTCGTGCTCGAAGAGGCCACCGGCCCCAACCAGATCGCGCTGTGGGACCACTATTTCAAGAAGAACGGCATGACGCTCGCAGTGCACAACCCGGACGCCTACATGCAGACCCTGTCGACGAACAAGCTCAACGTGGCCCTGCTGTCGCGACGCCTGCTCACCAACGCCCTGGCCGAGGGGCGCAGTCGCATCGAGATAACCGACTCGGACTTCCGCAAAGTCATCTCGGACACGATCGAGTCCGAGATGGGCATCATCATGCAGAAGATCACGCCGCGCTTCGGGTGGGAGGACCTGATCCTGCCGCAGGAGACCCTGGTCAAGGTGAATTCGGTGATCTCGTTTGCACGCTACAAGAAGCAGATCCTCGAAGAATGGGGGTTCGCCAAGAAACTGCCGTACGGCAAGGCCCTGTCCGTGCTGCTGTATGGGCACCCGGGAACGGGCAAGACCATGTTGTCGCACGTGATTGCGCAGGAACTGGGGCTGGAGCTCTATCGCGTGGACCTCGCGGCCATGATGAGCAAGTACATCGGCGAGACCGAAAAGAACCTCAAGAAGATCTTCGATCTGGTGATGGACCGTCCTGCCATCCTGATGTTCGAGGAAGCAGACAGCCTGTTTTCCAAGCGCACCGAGGTCCAGAGCAGCATCGATCGCTACAGCAACGTCGAAACCAACTACCTGCTGCAGAAGATGGAAGAATTCGAGGGGATCACGGTGTTGACCACGAATTACGTGGCCAACATCGACGAGGCCTTCAAGCGCCGCATCCGGTTCAAGATCTCGTTCGCCCTGCCCGATGTCGAAGACCGCAAGCTGCTGTGGCAGGTCATGATCCCGAAGGAAACGCCGGTCGACGAACGGATCGACTTCGCGAAGCTGGCCAAGCGTTTCGAGTTCGCCCCGTCATACATCAAGACCAGCATCGTGCGGGCAGCGTTCGAGGCCATCGAGGCCGGCCGTGGGCTGACCACCAAGGGCTTGTTCGATGCCGCGGTGCGCGAGGCCCAGGAACTGGGCCTGGTGGTGAAAGCGACCATGGCGGACACCCCGCCACGGGGCAGCAAAGAGGCGGAAAAATCATGATTCCGAAGGCTGCCAGGCTCATTGGGGCATGTTTCTTGCAGCACAGAAGACCGGATTTCATGGCGCCGCATCCCTGGGGCCTGGGACAGACGAGGTAGAAGATGGCGGGCAACAACACCACCGAAAAGTTCTTCGAGGGCGTCGTCGTAGGACCGTACGCCGCCCCATTGCAGTTGTTCACCGGTGACTTCAAGGGCCTGGGCGACACGGTCACATCGATCTCGGACGGCCTGAACCAGGCCGGCTTCTCGATGACCGAAAGCTCGAAGAAGAAGCAGCTCGAAAAGGACGAGAAGGAAAAGGGACGCGTCAAATACAACAAGATGCAAGAGAACTACGAGGCCGGCTGGGAGGCTGCGGCCGAGGGCGGCGAGGACGAGGAAGGCTACTACGACCAGTTCGATCGCATCTACGGGGACGAGGAAGGTTCCGAATTCGAATGGTTGTCCACCCAGTCCGACTGCGACAAGGACCACGAGGTGAGCCTTCGCTGGGACGACGAGGGCATCCTGACGAACTACAAGGCCAGCCGCAGGAACTACGTCATCTTCCAGGCATCCCGCGACTATTACGCGGCTTACGACAAGACGGCCGGGGAAGACCCCAAACTCGGAGAGGTCTATCGCGACGCGTTCTACGACGAATTCGAAAGCTATCCGTTCTCGAAGCAGACCGTCAGCATCATCAAGAGTCACATGCGCAGCGCCCCGGCCTCCAAGGAAGAACAGCGGATCGCCAAGGAGAAGGAGCAGGCCCTCAAGGATGCGCAACTGCAACGGGACGAGGCCTCGGAGCTTGGCGCACAGAAAGGGGGGCACAGCGGCTCGGACAAGACACTGAGCCCCGAGGCACTGGAACTGGGCTTCCAGGATGTGTCGACCATTCAGAAGTTCCCCGGCAACAACGATTCGGCGCAGTGGCCCAACTATGACGAACTCAAGCAAGGCACGCCGATCAAGCCGGAAGTCGCCGACTCGTTCGCGCGTTATGACGAGTTCGACGGGATGTCCCAGGACCTGTTCACCCTGGGCTACATCGACATGGACCCTGCCCAATTCGATACGGCCCGCCAGATGCGGGCCGAGCCAGGGACGTTCGGCCTGGGCGATGCCTTCGAGTTCGCCGCTGGCGGAATGCTGGACATCGATGCGCAGACGCTTGGAAACGTCTTCAAGGGCGGCTTCCGTTCGTTCATCAGCGGCGTTGGCGAGACCCAGGTCGCGAAGCACCTCTTCAAGGGCATGAACACGCGCCTGGCCCAGAACCGGGCCTCGGGGTTCGTGGGCGGTGCGTTCGCGGCATTCGACATCTTCTCGTCGTGGGCTTCGGGGGACTTCAAGGGCAAGTCGGGCTCCGAGATCTTCACCAGCATCGTGGGCTGGGACACGATGATCCAGAGCTTTGCGGCGGCCAACGATTCGTTCAAGGCCGGCATCGATATGAGCGCACGGCGATCGGGCGAGAGCCAGGCCGGCGTATCGCTGGGCATGGCCGTCGAATCGCTCGCCAACGCCCTGGACGGCTGGTCCAAGATCCTGGCCGGGATCTCCGGCTTCATGTCCCAGATCAGCAACATCATGAACCTGATCGGACTCATCATGATCTGTATCGGGTGGGTCTTGAACTGCTTCTTCTTCACCATGCCGGTGGGCGGCGTCCTGGTGTCGGCCGGGTACATCCTGTTCGATATCGCCAAGGTGCTGAACATGGTGGCAGGGGTCGTGTCCAAGGCCTCGAGCATGTTCTCGCTGATCGGGTTCCTGCTGCATGCGGCGGCCCTGCCCCTGGTGTCTGCAGACCCCACGCTGCTCATGGAGCTCACGGTCAACTTCCGGGCCATGGTCAAGGAACGTACCACCAACGTGCTGCAGAAGAAGGTCGAACGGATCGGTGGGTACGGGGCCGATCAAGTCAAGAAGAACAAGGCCGCCAAGAAGGACCCGCAGGCGGCGGGGGGAAATCAGCAGAAGAAGACGGCCGCCCCGAAGAACAAGAAGACCTTCAAGCAGAACACCGTAAACCGGGTCAAGAAGTGGGGCGGGCTCTATGTGAACAGCCTGAAGAACCAGTTCTCGTTCAAGGAGGAACTGTCGAGCCTCAAGGATGCCTACAAAGACGCCGGGGACGGGTGGCATCACGAAATGAAGGTGCTTCAGAACCAGAAGACCGAACGCAAGCACTACCTCAACGAACTCAACAAGATCGACAAGAAGTACGACCAGAAGATCGAGTATCACGAGGACAAGCTCGACAAGAAGCAGCAGAAACTGGCCAATGCCAAGGGCGAGAAGGACCTTCTGGAGAAAGAGATCGGCAACATCAAGAAGCAGATCGTGCCGATCGACGGGGACGAGGCCACGCTCAAGACCTCGATCAGCGAACTCGACGGCCTCGACACCAAGAAACAGAACAATTTGAAGAAGTTCCAGAAAGCCGACGAAGATGTCAAGAGTTACGATCAGGCCCTTGGCGAACAGGACAAGAAGCGCCAGGACCTCGAGACCCGGCGCAACAAGAAGATGATTGAACTCAAGGAACTCTCGACCACGCAGGACGCACAACAGAACAAGCTCCTCATTCAGCAGGACCTGGCGACCTTGGACGCCGAGATGCGGTCGCTGAACAAGGAGATCAAGACCATCAAGCTGGCTCGCACCAAGGCGAAGAAGCAGCGTCTCGTGGCTCAAAAGGACAAGAAGCAACTCGACGAGCAGTACATCGCGACCTCGAATCAGGTCGCCAGTTTGTATCAGAAGGTCACGCAGCAGAAGCACCAGAACGCCAAGCTGAACAAGAAGCTGCGTCAGAACGAAATCCGTCTGAAAGACGTCGAAATCCAGCTCAAACCCGGCAAGATGCCGCTCGACGTGGCCCAGGCCGAACAGGAACTCGAATACCACCAGACGGTCACCAAACAGCAGACGAACGATGAAAAGAAGGACCTCAAGAACAAGGCGGTGCTGGGCAACCAGATGTTGCACAGCCCGGAAATGCTGAACAACGTACCCGGCATGACGCCCGAGCAGAAGCCCTACAAGGCGCCCAAAGACCTGCTTGACGTGATCATGGCCCCGCAGGACGTGAAGGAGGCCAGTGCCGAGAACATGCCCAAGGACATCTCGAAGGGGATGCGGGACCGCTTTGCCAAGCTCTCGAACATCGTGACCGAACAACTTTTCGCGGGCGACGAAAAGGAAGAGGAAGTCGAAGGAACGCTCGACAAGATCGACGCAGACTACGAACGCATCAGCGAACAAAGCGGCGCCAGCCTCGCCACGATGTCCGAGGTGGTCGACAAGGAATCCCAGTTGATGCAGTGGCGCGCCGAGACCACCACGAAGGCCATCGACTTCTCGGACCCTGCGCGTCTGGACAACGTGAACGCCTCGGGCCGCAAGCTCAACACCAATCTCGAGAACATCTCGAACGCCTACGTCGATCACATCGACGCGATGCTGCGGTACAACGATGCCGTGCTGAACGAATACAACTTCCAGTATGACCAGAAGGGGTTTTCCGAGGTCCTCAAGGAAGTCGAGATGTCCGAAGAGAACGTCAGCGGCATCAAGGCGCAGGAATCGCGCAAGCGGGCGAATCTTCAGGCCAGCAACGACAAGACCAAGGAATCCGCCCAGAAGGGAAACGAAGGTGACGGATTCTTCATGGAGTTTCTGAAGGGCCTGATGGGTGGCTGGGTCGAGAAGCTGCAAGGGGTCAAGGACGACGAAGACAACGACGCCATCGACGCCGAAAGCCCCAAGGAAGACCAGATGCAGGTCGACGCCAAGGACGAGGGCCTCGGTGCCAAGGCCGGCGACATGGGCAAGAACGCGGTGGCCGGGACGGAAAAGGGGCTGAACCAGCAGGGCGAACAGAGCAACGCCTTGTCGGGTGAAATTGGCGTGCTCGGAGGCCAGGCAACCATGAAACTGGACCTGGCGACCAAGGGCTTCCAGGGGGCGGAAGGCGACCGGATGCGGGCCGAGGATGACATGAAGACGGCCGAGCAGACCCGTATGGCCGAGATGGCGATGTATCAGGCGAACCAGGGCGAGATCGGGAACTGGTCCGCGGACAACTCGAAGAAATACGACGACATCGTGATCCTCGTCATGCAGCAGGAAGCGCTGCGCAACGAACTCGATCCCAAGGGCGGCGAGGCCAGCCAGTTCATCCAGGACTTGAATGGCTAGACCCTCGATCCCGGGGATGGACCCTCAACGGAAGAAGCGCATGGACGTTTCAGAACAGCTCAAGCAAGTGTCGGACCTGATGGCCGGCGGGCGAGTGTCCGAGGCCCAAAGCGTCATGCAGACCATTGCAAACCACGAGACGATGCTGTCCGGGCCGGCCGAGCGCGGCAACGTGTGGTTTGGCCTTGGGGCGTTGCATTCGATGCTGGGCGATCAGGATTCGGCGATGGCCGCGTTCCTGAAGGCCTCTGCCGCCTTCGAAGAGGCCAATGACCACCATCGCGTGGCCGAGGTGACCCGTCGGGTCGCGGAGGTACTGGCGACCACGAACCGCACGCCCGAGGCGGAACTGTTCGCGCAGAAGTATTTGACCCTGGCCGAGGCACTCCAAGACCCTGCGATGTATCTGGACGCGGCCATGCAGTTGTGGACGCTGTTTGGACTGCTGGGCCGAAAGGTCGAGGCAACGCGCCTGATGGAGAAGGTGCGCGCCGCGGACTGGCTTCAGCAGACCCCTCGGTCCCTGCAGGATTTCATGTACCTCACGCGGGGCGTGGATCGTCTTCATCCGCAATTCGCCGAAGAGGTGGCCCGGTCCGGCAACGAGCGGTTGTTGGGATACCTGTATCTGGAGCGGGGAAGCGAATGCGTCAAGGCCAGGACGCCGCACAAGGCCGCGTCCTGGTTCGAGAAGGCCAGGGAGTTGGCCTGCCGCCTGCCGGATCTGCAGATGTATTTCTATTCGATTGCCGGCCTGCTGGTCGTGTACAGCCTCGAAGACCGCAAGCTCAAATGCATGGAGACCCTGATGAAGGGGGCCACGACCCTGCGGGCCATCCTGGGCCCCGAGGTCATGGGCAGCTTTCATTTCCTCTACGAGTCGTTGCGGGCCACTTGGGGCAGCGAGGTGTTCGATCAGGTGCTCGAGCAGTTCCGCAACAAGAGCGGGCTGACCCAGAAGGGTCCGCAGACCCCAGGTGGCCCTGGGAACGGGAGTCCCCAGGGGGACTAGGGTCACCACCCGCATTCGCTCTCATTCGTTGTTTGACAGGCGTTCGCGATGCCACTATTATTCGCGCCTGGACGGGCGGTTCCTTGAAGCACGGGTGGACCCATGGACGACGTGGCCGCGATGGATCTGGCCCTGAACGAGGCGATGCAGGCCGGGGTCGACGTGCCGGTCGGCGCGGTCGTGGTGCTCGATGGGCACGTGATCGGTCGCGGGCACAACGCGGTCGAGGCCACGGGCGACCCCACGCTCCACGCCGAGATGGTGGCCCTGCGGCAGGCCGTGACCTCGGTGGGTCGAGCGGACATGGCGCGGGCGACCCTGGTGGTTACCCTGGAACCATGTCCCATGTGCGCAGGGGCCGCGGTTCTTTGCCGGGTTGGGCGCGTGGTCTACGGGTGCGACGACCCCAAGGCAGGGGCGGTGCGCAGTTTGTACACCCTGCTGTCGGACAGCCGGTTGAACCACCGGTGCCGGGTCGTTGCCGGGGTGAAGGCCGACGCTTCGTCCGCATTGCTGGTCCGGTTCTTTGAAGGTCTGCGAAAGCGCCCCTCGAACCCGGAAGGGGGGGGACGCGACAAGGAGAGATGACCGAGCGGTCGAAGGTGCACGACTGGAAATCGTGTGCAGCTCCAAAAGGGTTGCCGGGGGTTCGAATCCCCCTCTCTCCGCTCTGGTACCGTTTGAAAATTGATGTTCGGAGAGATGGCCGAGTGGTCGAAGGCGCCTGACTCGAAATCAGGTGTGGGCCTAGCTCACCGGGGGTTCGAATCCCTCTCTCTCCGCCATGCGAAGGCCGGTTGTCAGCAGCACGTTCTATGAGGGGGGCAAGACCGCCCTCGCGGCCCAGGTGGCAGAACTGCTGTCTGCCCTGCCCTGCTCCACGCCTCGTTCTGCGATCGGCGCAATCATTCCTCATGCGGGATATGCCTTCTCGGGACGGGTTGCCGGATCGGTCTATGCCCGACTCGAAGTGCCCAACACCGTGGTGATCCTGGCCCCGAATCATACGGGGATCGGGCATCCGGCGGCCGTGGGCATGAACGGACCTTGGTCGGTGCCGACCGGGTCCGTGCCCGTGGATCGTGCGCTGGCCGAGGCGTTGTTGGTGGCCTGCCCGGACCTCGCCTGCGACAACACGGCCCACGCCGAGGACCACGCGATCGAGGTTCATCTTCCCTTTCTGCTGGCCCGCAATCCGTCGGTGCGCATGGTGCCCGTATGTCTGCGGGTGGCCCCTTTCGGCCAGTGTCTGAAGTTTGCCCAGGCCTTGGCCGCGGTGGTCTCCGCGTGGCCGGAGCCGGTGTTGATCGTGGCCAGTTCGGACATGAATCACCACGAGCCCCAGAACGTGGCCATGCGCAAGGATCGGATGGCCCTGGATCGCGTGCTGGGTTTGGACGCGCACGGCCTCTTCACGGTGGTGGTCGAACACCACGTATCCATGTGCGGGTTCGTACCCGCGGTGGTGTTGATTCAGGCGGCTCGTGCGATGGGTGCGACGAGGGCGAACCTGGTGGCCTACGCCACCAGTGCGGACGTCACCGGGGACCCGTCGAGCGTGGTCGGCTATGCGGGAGTCATTCTGGATCGGGGACCCGGGCCGGGGTGAGGGGCCGCATCTGTAGGGCGGCGTCACCAGACGCCGCCACCCGCCCCGGCCTTACTGTAGGGCGGCGTCACCAGACGCCGCCACCTGCCCCGGCGTTACGGCGCGGTCTGGTGACCGCGCCCTACAGCGGCTCGGTGACCGCGCCCTACAGCGGATGGTGGGGAATCTGGAGGCCGTGGCGCCTTGCCGCGACCTGCGCTTCGTCGTAGCCCGCGTCCACGTGCCGGAACACCCCCATCGCCGGGTCTCCCGTGAGCACCCTTTCAAGCCTCTTCGCCTGTTCCGCCGTGCCATCGGCCACAATCACCTGCCCCGCATGGATCGAGTACCCGATGCCCACGCCCCCGCCATGGTGAATCGACACCCAGGTCGCACCGTTGGCCACGTTGAGCATGGCGTTCAGCAACGGCCAGTCCGCCACTGCGTCCGAGCCGTCCTTCATGGCCTCGGTCTCACGGTGCGGTGACGCCACGGAACCCGAATCCAGATGGTCCCTGCCGATCACGATCGGGGCCTTGACCTTGCCCGTGCGTACCAGTTCGTTGAACGCAAGGCCCGCACGATGTCTCTCGCCGTACCCGAGCCAACAGATTCGCGCGGGAAGACCCTGGTAGGCAACCTTGTCTTGAGCCATTCGAATCCATTTGTGTAACGGTTTGTTATCTGGAAATAGATCAAGTATCACATCATCCGTCTGACGGATGTCCTCCGGGTCCCCGGACAACGCGACCCAGCGGAAGGGCCCCTTGCCCTCGCAAAACAGGGGCCGGATGTAAGCGGGCACGAAGCCCGGAAAGCCGTAGGCGTCGGTCAGCCCACCGATGAAGGCCTGGGTGCGGATGTTGTTGCCATAATCGAATACGTGCGCCCCGGCCTTGCCGAAGTCGAGCATGGCCGTGACGTGGCGCACCACGGCATCGCGCGCAAGGGCTTCGTAGCGCTTGGGGTCGGCTTGGCGCAGGGCCACGGCTTCATCGATCGGCACCTGATCAGGCACGTACCCGTGAAGCAAATCGTGCGCCGAAGTCTGGTCGGTCACCAGGTCCGGGACCACGCCGCGGGCTAGCAGTTCCGGGAAGACGCGCGCCGCATTGCCCAGGATGCCGATCGAGCGGGGCTCGCGCCGGGACTGGTACGCACGGGCGATCCGCACGGCCTCGTCCACATCGTCGGTCCATTCGTCGAGGTATCGCGTGGCCATCCGCCGCTCGATCCGATGCCGATCCACCTCGACCCCCAGGAACACGCCCCCGGCCATGGTCACGGCCAGCGGTTGCGCCCCGCCCATGCCCCCGAGCCCCGCGGACAGTACGAGCCGCCCGGCCAAATCCTCGCCGAAGTGCTGGCGAGCCGCGGCCATGAACGTTTCGTAGGTGCCCTGCAAAATGCCCTGGGTCCCGATGTAGATCCACGACCCCGCGGTCATCTGGCCGTACATCATGAGGCCCTGTCGCTCGAGGTCATGGAACTTGTCCCAGGTGGCATAGGCCGGAACCAGATTCGAGTTGGCAATCAGTACACGGGGGGCATTTTCGTGGGTTTGAGCAATGCCTACGGCCTTGCCGGACTGAACCAGAAGGGTCTCGTCGTTGCGCAGGGTCAGCAACGCCTGCTCGATCCGGTCGAAGCAATCCCAGTTGCGCGCCGCCTTCCCCGACCCACCGTACACGACCAGGTCCTCGGGCCGCTCGGCCACGTCCGGGTGCAGGTTGTTGTGCAGCATGCGCAGAGCAGCTTCCTGTCCCCAGCCTTTGCAACGCAGGGTCGTTCCAACGATGGGTTCCACATGACGCATGACACGGACCTCCTAGATCAACGATTCAAGATGGTTACGAATCAGTCTTGCAATGATAGCTTGCGGCATCGTGGTCGCTACAGATTGACGATCGTGTAGTAGTAGCGTCCCTTTTCGCCGTACCGGGTCGCCTTGCCACCGCTCTTGATCTCGGCCGCGAAGCGTCCGTCGAAGTCGTACATCATGGGCTTGGCGAACTTGGACACCACGAATCGGGTGGCCGCATTCGCGGTCTCCAAAAAATCCTCGCGACCGGTCAACTTGTCCATCTTCAACACGATGCGTGCCGTCTGGTCCCCATCCTTGGCGCCGATCTCGATCAACCGCGGACAGGCATACCCGGCCTTCTTGGGGTCCACGTAGTCGTTGCCGTATTTGATGTCGAGGCGGGTTGTCTCGAACACCTTCTTGCCGTCGGCCCACAGCACCGCGTATTGAATCCGCTCGGTGCCATAAATGCTAGGGGGTTCGATGTCGGTTATCAGAAGCGTCGCCTTGGGGTTGATCGAACGGAAGCGCATGTTGCGCTTGGCCTGTTCCTGCATGCCGATGGTCGTGAGGCTGTGGTCGGCATGCACGATCCCCTTGACCGTACGGGCCTTGTCCTCGCCGGCCACGCGCACCGTACCTTCCATCTGCGCGATCGGGGCCATGACCGTGAACTGGAAATACCGGGATGGCGAGGCCCCGTATTGGGCCCGACCCGTGCCGGGCTTCCACGGCGGCACGAGGTTCTTCAAACGGTATTCGGCCTCGAACGAGGCGTTCTTCACCTTGATGACGAGGGCGTCCAGAGGCCCGGCCAGGGAATTGTCCCCGAACGTGATCTCGAAGCGGTCGCGGGCCCAGGACCACTGTTCCGCGTTCAATTCGGTCTTCTCGCTGAATTCCTGATCGTCGGGCAGGCGCAGTTGCGCGCGAACCGTGACATTGCCGTCGCCCGAACCGAGGTTGCTGACCAGGAACTGGACATAGGCCCAGTAGCCATCGTCCATGGTGAACACGAACGACCACCATTCGCTGTAGAACTCGTTGCCACGACTTTCCGGGGCATCGAAGTGCGGCAGGACGTCCTGAATCGTCACTTCGGACGACCCCGGCTGAAAGGGGGTCAAGGGATCCGCCAAAGCATGTCCTGACACCGACGAGATGACGATTGCCACGAAAACCCGGAGCGCGCGTTGCCACAGCATGTCTGAAACCTCCTGTCACCGCACTGTCCGGCCTGCGCAGAGCCGGTTGAGCCATAGCATACACGTTTTTTTGCCCAGGCGCCCCAGCGGTCGTTTCGGTGATAGGCTTCGCATGGTGCGGCCTTGTTGACACAACGTGGTCGACTTCTGATAATCAATCGACGTTGTCCGGTCCTTTCCCATCGAGGGGGCGTAATGAAACGATACTGCTGGCCGCTGCCGGCTCTTGGCGCCATGTTGATCCTGTTCGGCGTCGCTTGCAAGAGCGGTGGCAGCGTGGCCGACTTCTCGACCATCGAGGTCAATCCGGCCGTCGCCCTCGTCGAGGTCGACGTGGGAACCGTGGCGATCGGTGGCTTTCTGGACTACACCTTCCTGGTGACCAACACGGGAAAGAACAAGGACCTGCGCATCTCTGCCATCCGGCTCGAACTGGACTACACCCCAACCAGCATGGAGAGTGCCGATCCCGAAGGCCGGGCGTTCCAATTGCTGACGCTGCCTGCGATTCCCGCCACCGTGACCCCCACTGGCATGGCCCGTTCGGATGCCCCCGACACCATCGCCTTCTCGGTGCGGTATCGCAAGTTCGATGACGATCTGCCCAGAAAGGCCCGTGTGATCATCGAAAACGATAATTCCTCGGATTTCACCCGGCGCAGCCTGGTCATCACCTTCCAGACCGTGCGCAAGAGCGCCGTGTTGTCGGTGCCGGCGACGTTGGATTTCGGCCAGGTGCACGCCGGCGAGGCGCCCGAGCGCGAAATCACGCTGCAGAACATCGGTTCCAGCGACCTGTACATCGACTGGTTCAACTTTCAGGGAGGCGTCTTCTTCACGCTGAACGCCGGCGAGATCCAGATGAACGGGGACCAGACCCGCAACAACGTCCCCCTCGATCCTCCCCTGTTGATCGAGGCCGGCAAGGGCGTGGTCTGGACCATGGCCTTCGCCCCGGAAAACGACGCCCCGGCCCAGGCCAAGCTGGTGATTCATCCGACCAACGACCCCGACGCCCCCGAGGGCCGCCAAGTCGAGATCCTCGGCAACACCAACGGTCCACGCCTTTGCGTGGAGCCGAATCCGGTCGAGTTCGGTGGCAAGGTGATCATGAGCGCGGCCCGCATCAACGTGCGCATGACGTCCTGCGGAACCACGCCGCTCACGATCACGGACATCTCGCTGGTGGATTCGAGCCCTGACTTCGAGATCCTGTTCGACCAACTTCCCGGCGGGGTTGGTCCCACGGCCGCGGCCCCGCTCAACATCGCCCCGAACGCGTTCGAGACCCTGGCCGTGCAATTCACCCCGGATCAGAAGAACCCGGCTGACCCCGGAACGGGCAAGCCCATCGCGGACGTCGGCACCATCGTGATCGCCAGCAACAGCTTCACCGACCGGACCCAGGTGGAAGTCACGGGTTTCGGGGTCGATGCGGAATGCCCGCAGCCCGTGATCGCCATCGAGGAAGGCGAAGAGGTCGAACCGCAGACCGTGCTGCACCTGCACGGCGAACAGAGCCAGGCCTCGACGGGCGGCATTATTTCGTACGGGTGGACCGTGCAGCAACCCCCGGACAACATGTTCAACCTGCAACCGAGCAACGACTACCAGAGCCCGACGCATCAGGCCAACGTGGCCGGCGAATACCAGTACTGCCTCGATGTGTGCGATGCGCTGCACTGTTCGAGCGACCCCGACTGCAACACCACGGTGTGCAAGACCGTGACCGTGGTTCCCCAGCAGGCCATCCACGTCGAACTGACCTGGAGCACGCCCGGGGATCCGGACCCGTTCAACGAAGGGCCGGATGCGGGCGCGGACATGGATCTGCACTTCACCCACCCGTTCGCGACCGGGCCGGATCTGGATCAGGACGGCGCCCCGGACGGCTGGTTCGACATGAGCTGGGACTGCTTCTGGTACCGCCCGCGGCCCGAATGGGAAAGCGTGAACCCGAACGTGCACGACGACCCCCGCCTGGACCGTGACGACACCGATGGCGCGGGCCCGGAAAACGTCAATCTGGACGTGCCCGTGCAAGGGCGGGTCTATCGCATCGGGGTGCATTACTGGGACAGCCACAACTACGGGTACTCGTATCCGCGGGTGAAGATCTACATCTGGGGCACCCTGGTCTACGACCGCAACCTCGAAAGCGAGGACCGCAAGATGTCCGAGTGCGATCTGTGGGAGGTGGCAACCATCACCTGGGACGTGCTTCCCGTGATCGAGGAGATCAAGCGACCCGACGGCAGCCCGAAGATCACGAAGGCGTACCAGAATCCCGCCTTCGCCACCTTTGCGGGCGGAAATTGCACCCCCGAATAGCCCGCACGCCCGGCTTCCACGGGTTGTGTCGCGAATGTGAATACCTTATAATACCCGCGTTTTTTCGGAACACGCATTTCGCGTAGGAGGATAGCATGAGAACGGTGTTCGCCTGGTTCGTGACCGCCACGATGCTGGCCGCGCTCGGCTGCGGTGGCAGCAAGGGGCAGATCGGTGCGGACCTCATCCTCCAAGTCACCCCGTCGTCGGTGACGTTCGGGACGACCCCGATCAACACCGTGGACACCCGCCAGATCGAGCTGCGACACGTCGGGACGTCCGGCGACCTCGAGCTTCGCGGCTTCACGTTCTCGGCCGGGACCAGTCCGGAACTCACGCTGACCCCGCCCGACAAGACCGTGCTGGCCCCGGGTGAGGCCGTGATTGTGGTCGTCACCTACGCGCCACAGGATTCGGTGGCCGACGCCGGCGAATTGATCGTTGCGCACAACGTGGCAACGTCCAACTTCGAAACGCGCATTCCGATCAGCGCACTGGCCCAGTTGGCCGAAGTCACCGCCTCGCCCGACCCGATCGATTTCGGATCGGTCAAGGCCGGCGAGTTCAAGGACCTCAATGTCATGATCAAGAACTCGGGTGCGGATGTGATGACCGTGCGCCGCGTATTCATCAAGGCCGACGAAAGCCCGGACTTTTCGGTGCAGAGTCTGGCACTGGCCACCGGTCTGGACCTCCCCCTGGACCTGCAACCGGGTGACGAACTCGGCATGACCCTGCGCTACACCCCGACCGGCGGCGGTTCGGACACGGGTCACGTGGACATCGAATACCTCAGCAAGAACGTCAATGCATTCGCGGAATTCACCCTGCTGGGCCTCGAACTCGGCCCGCGCATCGTCCTGGCCCCGGGCGTGGTCGATTTCGGCTGGGTGTCGCTGGATGACACCAAGACCCTCACGTTCACGGTCACGAACGACGGCAACGATGACCTCGTCATTCCCGCCGGGGGCATCGTGCTGACCGCGGAAAGCGACGACCAGTTGACCCTGGACCCCGACGCGGCCGAGGCCCTGACCCTGACGCCCGGGCAGAACAAGGCGTTCGACGTGACGTGGAAGCCCGAAGAACCGCAAGCCGTGACCGGTGCCCCCATCGGGGCAATCTCGGTCACCAGCAACGACGTCAACAGCAATCCCCTGCTGTTGCAGGTCTATGGCCGGGTCGATGCCCCCTACCTGACGGTGTTCCCCGAAACCGTGAATTTCGGCTACGTGGGCCAGACGGTCATGGTCACGCGCACCGTGACCTTGCGCAATGACGGGCATGGCAACCTGAACGTCACGGACCTGACCATCGAGGGCGATGCCGCGGGCGAATTCGCGATCGTCGAAGACCCCGAGTTCGCCCCAACCACCGCGGCCGGGGGTTCGGGGGTCGTGGACCCGAGCCAGGCGCAGATGGTGACCCTGACGTTCACGAACAACGGGGCGGCCACGGGAACGGTCGCCGCGACCCTGCACGTCAAGAGCAATTCGCCGGATCGGCCGGACATCGCGGTGCCGCTGAGCGCGGGCCGGGCCGGCACGCCCGAATGCAAGGTGACCTTCGTACCCACCAGCGTCAACTACGGCATCGTGCCGATCGGTTTCACCAAAGACCTCACCATGAACCTCGTGAACACCGGCAGTGGTTACTGCACGTATGTGGACGCCAGCATCGTGGACTGCACGGCGTTCCCGCTCGCCACGTGCCCCGAGCCGTTCAAGGGCACGTTCTCGAAGTACTTCTTCCTGATGAATCCGCCGCCCAAGACCCCGAACGGGATCGGACCGGGCGACACCGTGCCCTTCCAGATTCGCTTCATGGCCCTGGCGGGCAGCATGCTGTTCGGCAGCATCACGCAGTATCCGGGCCTGCTGGCCGTGAAGGTCAAGGATTCGTTCTCGAATGCCGACGTCATGACCCCGCCCCCGCCCGAACCTTCGGACATGGGGTTCCCGGCCAGCTACAAGGCCAACCTGAACGCGGCCAGCGGCATCGCCAAGGTGTCGGTCATGCCCAGCGAACTGGACTTCGGCCTGGTGACGATCGGGTGCTATTCGCAGACGCACAAGGTGTGCGTGTACAACAACGGCAGCGCGCCCCTGACCGTGAGCAGCATCTCGCTCGCAGGCTGCTCGCCCGAGTTCCGCACCAAGAACATCCCGGCCCTGCCGAAAAACGTCAGCATCGGAGCCCCCATGTGCTTCGACGTGGTGTACGTGCCTCAGGACCTTGGGGCCGATGCCTGCACCATCCAGATCGAAAGCACGGACCAAACCTCGTCGCTCTTGACCCTGAACGCCTCGGGCGAAGGGACTTTCGAGACCGAACAGACCGACGAATTCATCCAGGTGTCCGGACAGCAGGTGGACGTGCTGTTCATCATCGACGACTCCGGGTCCATGTGTGACAGTCAGGACAGGATGATCGAGCAGTATGACCTGTTCATTCAGCACTCGGAGATCTGGAACAACGACTACCACATCGGGGCCATCAGCGTGAACGTGGTCGACGACGAGATCATGGGCAAGCTCAACCGCGGAGACGGCGACCTACCGCGATACGTAACCCCGACCACCACCAACGGCCAGACCGTGATGAAACAGATCCTGGACATGGGTTGCGAGGGCAACTCGGACGCCCAGGAATCCGGCCTGCAGGCGGCCCAGGTGGCCTTGTCCGCCCCCCTGGTCACGGACACGGGGGTGGCTTGCACCACGGACAGCAATTGTCGCAACAACACCACGATCTGCGCGAGCCCGGACACCTGTCCCTACTACTGCATTGCGGGCAAGTGCGGCGGCTGGAACGCCGGGTTCATTCGCAAGGACGCCCAACTCGAACTGATCGTGCTGGCCGACGAAGAAGACCAGAGCCCGAACGCGGTGAGCTTCTACACGGACTTCTTCCGCAACATCAAGGGATACATGAACGTCAACATGATGCACTTCAACGCGATTGTGGGCGTGGACGAAATGTGTTCGGAAGGGGACCCGGGCGAACGCTACATGAAGGTCGCGACCGATACCAACGGGAAGATCGGGTCCATCTGCGACGACAACTACTCGACCGTGATGAACCAGATCGGTGCCGCAGCCTTCGGGCTCAAGGTGCAGTTCTTCCTGTCACGGCTGGCAGACCCCCAGTCGGTCGAGGTGTCGGTAAACGGCGCTTCGTGCGGCGCGGGATGGGAATACGACGCGAATTCGAACAGCGTGATCTTCGACGAGGATGGGCCGTGCATGCCCCAACCCGGCGATGTCATCCGGATTCATTACACGACCCTGTGTCTGGCGAGCTAGGTGCGGCTGATTCCACGGGATGTCACTGCTAGCGAGGAGAAGATGATGCGTACGAAATCGATGATGGGTATGTTGCTGCTGTTGGCCACCATCACGGCCTGTTCCGGGGCCTCGGTATCCGAGCAGCGCGAACTGTTCGTGCGGGTGGACAACATCCAGGTCGTCAACGGCGGCACGGTGGTGTTTTCGTCGGGCGTGGCCGGCACCACGGCCGGCACCAAGACCGTGGTGCTGAGCAATGCGGGCGGCAAAGACCTGACGATCGATTCGATCGCGCTCGAGCCGGGCGGAAACTCGTTCATCACCATGAACGCGGACTTCACCGCGGCGTCCTTCCCCATGGTGCTCAAGGCCAACAGCCTCGGCATCGGGGACATCACCTTCACGGTCTCGTATTCGCCGGGAACGGGCTACGATGACCGCGACAGCGTGCTGCGGGTGGTCAGCAACGACAGCACGACCGACAACCAGACCTACCGCGTTGTGTTTGCGCCGAGCGTGAAGGCGGCTCAGTTGGCAGTGAGCCCCACGAACTACACGTTCGTCAATGCCACGGCCGCGGTGCCTTCGCTGGCGCAGTTCACGCTGTCCAATTCGGGCACCGAGACTTTGGTGATCGATTCGGTGGTGCTGCAGAATGCATCCTCCGAATTCACGATCCTGGATCCGCCCAACCAGGGCACGACGATCGATCCCAAGGGTTCGGGGGGCATCGACAGCGTGATGTTCAGCCTTCGGTATGCCCCGATCGACACCCCGGATGAAAACGTGATCCTGGTCCGCTGGTCCCCGGTGGGCGGCGCGATTCAGGAAACCGGCATCCCGGTGGCGGGCCAGACCCAGGCCGGCACCCTGGAAATCACGTATTCCGATCAGTCCAAGGGCTTCCTGGACTTCAGCGAGCAGGTGACCGTGGGCGCCCGTTGCGCCAAGGTCGTCAACATCATGAACCAGGGCCCCGGGCCCGTGCAACTGAAGCTCCCCAATATTGTCCAGCCCACGGGTTCGACGGCCTACACCGTGAAGTGGTACCAGGCCGGCGGCACCCAGACCGAGGCCTGCGGCGCCTACACGGGGACCGAAATCCAGGGCGCACAGTACGGTTTGTCCAACCAGCGTGCCGTGGACGTGGTGGTCGAATACACTGCCCCCACGGTCGTGGGCGTGAACGGGACGCTCGAAATCGCCTACAACAACCCGGGCCCGGTCAAGGTATCGATCCCCCTGGTCGGCGGATCCCCGAAGGGTGAATTCGACCTGGCACCCGGCAATGCCAAGCTGGCGTTCTATCGGGCCACCGGCGAAGAGGTCAAGACCGGCGTGATCGTCAATCGCGGCACGGGCACACTGACGATCAAGTCCGTGAACGTGGTCAAGTCCTGGGGTGTGGACCCGGATGCGTTCACCCTGCTGACGTCCGTTCCCGCCAACACCGAACTGCCCGCCTGGTCCCTGCTGCCGTTCGAGATCGAGTTCAACACGGATTACGAAACCACGTCGGTCAATGCATCGCTCGACATCGTGTACGTGGACCCCCTGACCGGATCGGATGCCACGGCGTCGTTGTTCCTCGAAGGCCGCAAGGATTTCGGGGCCGTGGTCGTGCCGAGCGCGGATGCGGGACAGGCCGCGGACTACGCCGGGGCCAAGGTCGACGAGGTGATCCACCTCGACGGGTCCAAGAGCAGCGCGGGCACCCACCCGATCTGGACCACGGGCTACCTGTGGTACCTGTCGCAGAAGCCCGCGGGCAGCAAGGCGATCCTGAACGTGGCGGGCAGCGGGCCCCAGACGGACTTCCTGCCCGACGCGGCCGGAAGCTACACGTTCAAGATGCACGTATTCTCGATCGATTCCGCGACGTCGACCGCGTACTTTGGCAACGAGGCCTCGGTCACGGTGCAGGTTTCCGAGTGACGCGCGCTTCCCGCCAACCGGATTCAGCCCCGGTGATCGACCTGTTCTGCGACGGGGCCTGTACCGGAAACCCCGGCCAGATGGGCGCAGGCATCCTGTTGCGCTTCGGTCGCATCGAAAAAGCCCTGGCCCGCCCCTTGGGTCACGGCACCAACAACATCGCGGAACTGACCGCAATCCGGATTGGCCTGTCCGAGATCAAGCGGCACGACATCCCCGTGATGGTACACAGCGACTCGACCTATGCCATCGGGGTGCTGTCCGGGGCCATGAAGGCCCGCCTGAACCAGGACCTTGTCACGGCGGTCCGTCTGTTGATTGCCCGGTTCGTCGACGTGCGCTTCCACAAGGTTCCCGGGCATTCCGGGCATCCGGAAAACGAGGAAGTGGACGCCCTGGCCGTCAAGGCCGCGCGCGAGGGGCGAACGATCACCGAGGTCCGGGAACGGCCGGTCTGACCGTCGACCGCCTTCGGCACGAGTCCGGCTCGTTGCAAACAGACGAAATCCAGATCTTGCCCATGGATGACTGCTCGCGAAATATTCCGATTTGAATCAGGATCTCATGGGCCCGAGAGGGAGGAAAATGCAGCAGCGACCCGTTCTGGCAACCCAGGAATTTCACCGGATGATGTCGATCTTTTCGGACATGCTGGATCACGGACAGAAGCTCGAACGCTGCGTTTGCATGTTCGGCCCGGGCCATACGACCGAGCGTCTGGATCCCCTGGACGGCTTCATCGTTCATTTGGTCCGTCGCGGTAGGGTGGCATTGACCATGGGCGACCAGACGTGGCAGGCGAGCGCCGGGGACTGCCTGCTGGTGCTGCCGACCACCAAATTCCACGAGGTATCGCTTCTGGACGATGGGACGCAGGAACCATCGGCCGAGGTGTGGACATTTCCCTACCTCGTGAACCAGACCACCCGTTTCTTCGTGGCCCTGGCCCCGGTGCTGCACATTCCCATCGACGCGGGAGGCCTTGGTGAATTGACCGTGTGCCGCCCGATCATCGCTCTGGTCGAGGGACAGCATCTCACCTCGGACAGTTCTCCGGCAGTCAAGAATGCCTAATCAGGGCCATCCTGCTCGCCGCACTGGAGGTCGCGGTCCGCGATGTGGACCTGCGCACCCTGTGGGCCGGGAGCGTCATCGAGCGACGGATCTCGGAGATCCTGGTCGACATGAGCCGCGGCTACGCCGAAGCATTCCTCCTGGAAGACCTGGCGAAGCGTTGCGGTTGCTCGCGGTCATTCTTTCTGAAGACATTCCAGCAGATGGTGGGACGGACGCCGAGGGAATACGTCCAGGACCTGCGCATGCGGGTGGCATCTCGGAAGCTGGCCCTGAACGACGATCCAATGGCCAGGATCGCGGGTGAGGTCGGCTATGCCGACGAGTTCAGCTTCAGTCGGGCCTTCAAGCGTCACTTCGGGGTCTCGCCCGAGCGGTTCCGAAAGGAAGGCGGGGCAGCGACCAACTGACCACAATTCAAAGACGAACGAACATCTGCCAAAAATGGTCTGACATTCCATCGAGCCTCAGTTCGACTTCATACTGAGACCAATAGAAACGGAGTTCGGCGGTGGCGACGTCGGCACGAATCCATCAATCCAAGGAGGGCGCCATGAATCTACGAAATCTGTGGGGGCCGAGTCTGGTGTTGTTGACTGCCCTGGTCACATCCTGCGCAGCAGGGGTGGACCCTGTGCCCGAACCCGGGGGCGAAAAGCTCCAGTCCGCGCTGTCGGTCGAACAGTGCGAATGGTTCGCGGCCACGTACGGCAGCAAAAAGGTCACGATCTGCCACTACATCGGGACCGGGACCAAGAAGCGCTATCAGGCGCTGAACGTGGCGTGGGTCGGCTGCCAGGGCCACAAGGACCACGACTACGACTACGTGGCCCACGACGACCCCGACTGCTCGGGCGACGGGTGCTTCCCCGAGGGCGCACCGTACGACGGGGTCGTGGTGGTCGACGGCGTGGTGCGCGGGGAATGCTGCGAGGGCCTGGCGCCCGTCAAGGGCTTTTGCGCGCCGGACGGGGACCTGGACGGGGTCGGCGACGCCCTGGACAACTGCGCCAAGGTCGCGAACGCGGACCAGGCGGACGCGGATGCCGATGGCGTCGGGGACGCCTGCGACAACTGTCTCAAGGTCGCAAACACAGACCAGGCGGACCGGGACACGGACACGGTTGGGGACGCCTGCGACCGCTGCCCCGGTTCCCCGGATGGCGAGGATGCGGATCTGGACGGTGTGCCCGACGGGTGTGACCAGTGCCCGGACTTCCCGGACTACGACGAGGCGGATGGGGACGGTATTCCGGACGCCTGCGACAACTGCGCGGACGTCCGCAACTCCGATCAGGCGAACTCGGACGCTCCGATCGTGTCCACGTCCGTGGATTTGTGCGCACAGGACCGGACCGACTGCCCCGAGTGGGCGGCCACGTTCTTTGCCCTCGACGACCAGCACCATCTGTTCTTCGACGGCCAAGCCACCATCCATGGCGGCGGAGGGATTACCATCGAAACCCTCGAATTCGCCCCGGACACGTGCGAAAAGGCGGGTCGATTCAGCGCAAGGCAGTGGACCTTCGGTGGATCTCTGCCCAAGTTCCTGTGCGTGAGGGTGCAGGGCCAGCCCGAGAAGAACTGGCTGCTCAGCGGCTTCGGGTTCGCTGACGGAGGCGTAGATGGGGAGCCCGTGATCATCAATGTGCCTCCGCCGCCTTCCGGTGACGAGACGGGAACCGCGTCATCTTGGCACCTCATCTTCCGGGTCGGCATCGATCGCGAGGGCGACCTCGCGGGCGACGCCTGCGATGTTTGCCCCGGCTTCTCGGACGATGCGGATGCGGACCGGGACGGCATCGCGGACGGCTGCGACAACTGCCCGCAGGACGACAACCCGGATCAGAAGAATGCCGACGGGATCCCGGGCAACCTGTGCCTGCCCGCCACCGGCGATTGCCCCCAACAACTCGAGCTGGGCAAGGGGTACTGGGTCGCGTTGCAGATGATCGACACGCAACTCAGGCTGACACCGGGCCCCGATCTCCTGTTCGTGATTGACGGCCGCACGGAACGTGACTGGGATCTCAGCGTATTCGCCAACAAAGTGGTCCGGGTGGTCACGACCAACGGGGACTCTCGGGTATGGTTTATCACGGGCCGAGGCCTGTCCCAGGTCGGCGAGGCCGACTGGATGTTCCATTGGCTGCTCGGGGACAACCTCGGGGACGTCTGCGACAGTTGCCCGTTTGTCGGAAACCCGGGCCAGGATGACATGGACTGGGACGGCATCGGGGACGCGTGCGACAACTGCCTCATGGATCCAAACCAGGACCAGCAGGACCTGGACGGCGACGGAGTGGGCGATGCCTGCGACCGGTGCCAGGGCTACTGGGACTTCGAGGACAGTGACGGTGACGGCACCCCCGACGGCTGCGACCTTTGTGCGTTCGGTCCGGACTGGGCCGATGCGGACGAGGACGACATCCCGGACGCCTGCGACAACTGCCCGCTCGTCGTCAACACGGACCAGCGGGATTCCGAACGGAGGGGAGTAGACGGCGTCGGGGATGCCTGCGACAACTGCCCGACCGTCGGCAACCCGGGCCAAGAGGATGCGGACGGCGACGGTGTCGGGAACGCCTGCGACCGCTGCCCGGACTTCCCGGACAGCGAGGATGCGGACGGGGACGGAAATGCCGACGGCTGCGACCTGTGCCCAGGCTTCCCGGACAACGCGCACGGGGACGGGGACGGAATACCGGATGGCTGCGACAACTGCGTTCAAACCACCAACCCGGGCCAGGAGGATACGGACGGCGACGGCATCGGCGATGCCTGCGACAACTGCGTCGAAGCCCAGAACCCGGGCCAGGAGGACGCGGACGGCGACGGCATCGGTGATGCGTGCGACGCCCCGCAATTCGAATACGATCTCGCGATCAGGTTGGTCCGAGAGCGATACGTGGGTTTCAATGTCAACCGCCTTGCGGACGAGAAACTATATCCGTTGTATCTGGTGTTTTTTGCCGGCGACGATTGCGGTTCAGAGAACACCAGGGAGGCCATTGCAGTTGACGAAGCATTGGATGGCAGTTTCGAGTTGTACCACTACTTCGGAAATGACGTCAGCGGGACGTATTCGGCCGCCCTGATGACCGATTCCAACAACGGGCGGGCGGTTTCCAGGTGCCTGACCTTCGAAATCGTGCCCTGGGACCCGCCTCGCGACCTTGGTGTTGTGACCCAGGCCACCGCGCAACCGGGCGAGTGTTTTCCGGTCACCATCACCCCCAGCGGGTGGGCAGACGGCATGTGGGCCGTGTATGTCATGCTCGAGTCGGGGAAGCTTCCCGGGGACGATTCGTCGGCCACCGTCTCCGGAGCTTTCTATTGGGAAGCGTCGTGCCAATTCGCGCCGATCACACAGGCCAGCATCAATGCTGGTAGCTCGACGACTGTCTACTTCAAAGCCGAGGGCACTGGCGATATCCGACTGACGGTCAGGGAGCCATCCTACTCGTTCCCGCCTTCGTCGGTCACGGTGCGGATCGCGCCGCCGAAGCTGCCGATCAGCGTGTACGGCTTGGAGGCGCTGAAAGGTGGGCCGAGCTATGCGTGCATCCCGCTGGTGATTCAGATGCCGCTCGGGACCGTGGGGCCGCTGGACCTGAGCCTGGCGGGCCTCACCCGGCAGGAGTTCTTCTATCTGAATAACCGGTGCATAGGGATGCCCGTGACCGGGGTGACCGTGCCTGGGGAACAGACCCGCGCGATCGTGTACTTCCGGCTGGAGGGGAGTCGCTTCCCGTATGGTGTCGGCCTGGAACCCGTAGGGACCGCGGCGTACCAGGGGATTCGGTACCTTGTCGAGGGTCCGCCCCCCGCGGCCGATGCGCAGGTGCGGCTCGCCGGGTCTTCTCGGCAACTGGAGACGGTTGCGGAAGGCGAGTGCTTCTCGATTGCACTGGAGAACTGGACCAGGGCGTCGGGCAGAACCCCGGCCCTCGCGGACGTCGACCTCTGGATCAACTTCCCGTCCGACATCGCCTTCGATGTCTTCGATGGGCCGGATTGCGTTGGAGTTCTTCACGAGGGTGTCAGCGGTCCGGTGCCGGTCAGAGTCCCGGAGTTCAACTACATCGTGATCTTCGGAATCAAGATCATCGGGCCGTCCCCCTCGGGAGGGAGCACGGGAGGCGGAACTGGCTCCCTGCCCAAGCCGCAGGGTTGCGTCATCACGGTCGAGCCGCCGGACGGCGTGCTGCAGAGCATGGACCTATGGCTGAGCGCCGACGAGCCGCCCACCGCTCCGCGGACGCTGAGCATCGTTTCACCGCCCACGGTCCTGAGCGGTCAGTGCAATCAGTTCACGCTGCAGATGTCGCCGCCGGTTGGCTACGCGGTTGATTACGTGACCCTCCGGCCAATCTTGAAGGAAGCCAAGGACCTGGTCGAGGGCACCCCACTGCCCCTCAAGCAATCCACCTTCTACTTCAATCCCGGGGATTGCGAGGCCGACACCTTCGGCGTGTCCACCGGGGTGACGCTTAACGTGGGCGCGCTCAACGGCGGGATGGCGACGTTCTGGTACCGGACGTTTGAGACGGGCGAGGACCAGTTCGTGGTGACGCCGCAGTACAGCACGAACCACTACGGCACCAACAGCCTGTGGCTGCCGATACTGGTCCAGAGTCCCGGGGGTGACGAGGGTGGTGGGGTCATCATCGATGATCCGGTTGCGCCTCCTCCTCCGGACTATCCGCCGGGGGATGATTCCTATGAAGAGTAGGGGCTGATGATCGCGCAGTCGTGATGGGAACTGTTCGGCCGGGTGGTTGAGCAGAAGAGGATTGGGAATCGAGCAAGAGAAGGAGGATCCAATGCGAAAGTGTCTGCAGGTGTTACCGTTGATGGCATGGTTTCTGGCGGCCTCGGGCGGTGCCTGGGCCCAGGAA
>CAYRIB010000015.1:0-13073 GCA_964424165.1 uncultured Myxococcales bacterium
TGCCCAGGATCATCTCGGCTTTTCACCCGCGCTTTCTGGCGTGGAACGGCGCGGAACTCGACCTGACTCTGCGCGCTCAGCAGCAGGGCGGGGACATCATGGCCAGTGGCCGACTCGAAGGCCACGGTCTGACGTATTTCTGGACCAAGCTCTGCCTCGTGCCGATCACGGACATCGCCTTCGATACCGAGTTCGAGGCCGCCATCAACCTCGGCAAGGAAACCGTGAAGCTGACCCTGGACCCGATCACGGTGGACCTGGCCCGTTTTGCGGTGGAACTGGAACTGACGCGCTTTTCCGAACCCCGCTTCCGGGTCCGTTTCTACCTGCCCGAGCAGTCGTGCCACGCGCTGGTTACGGCCGTTCCGACCGTGATGGTGCCCCGGTTGGAAGGTACCGTGCTCGAAGGAATGATAGCGCTGGACATCGAGGTCACGATGGACCTCAAGACCAACGCGGTGTCGGCCTTCCGGGTGGATGCGGACACCGACCGGTGCCGCGCGCTGACGCTCGGGCCCCAGGTGAACCTGGACGCACTCAACGGTCCGTTCGTTCACGAGATCCGCGAGGAGGACCTGGACGAGCCCATCCTGGTGGGACCTGGCACCTCCCGTTACGTCAGCCTCGAGAAGATCCCTCTGGTGGTACGCCAGGAGGCCCTGGCCACCGAAGATATGGGTTTCTACCATCACGATGGTTTCAAGCTTGGTCTCATCCGCCGCGCCGCGGTGCTGAACCTGGAAAAGGGTTGGTTCGTTTACGGGGGCAGCACGATCTCGCAGCAACTCGTCAAGAACCTCTACCTCTCGCGCGAGAAAACGCTCGCCCGCAAGCTCGAAGAAGCCGTGATCGTGTGGGAAATGGAGCGCCGCGTTGACAAGGACCGCATCCTCGAACTGTACCTGAACTGTATCGAGTTCGGGCGCCACGTGTACGGCATCCGCGAAGCGGCCCGTGTCTATTTCAACAAGGCCCCGAGCGAATTGCTGCCCCTGGAGGGCGCGTTCATCATGGCGACCAAGCCGGCGCCTCGCTATGCCTTCAACATCTACCGCAAGCGGGAGTTCACCGACTGGTGGGTCGAGCGGATGCGCGGTATCTTGAGTCGTATGTGGAAGGAGATGGGGGCCATCGAGGCCTCGGAATTCGAAGATGCCGCGCCCTACCTGCCGACCTTCTACTATCGCGAAGACGATACCTATCAGACCCCGCGGCTCAAGGCCTCGACCCTGACGCCGCCCGGAATGCCGCGGGAATTGCCCAAGGATGACAAGGCCGCGAATCAGCCCGCGCCCGGGGCACCGGCCCCAACCGCAAACACCCCGAATGCGCCGGGCCCGACCGCGCCGGTGCCTGCACCGTCACCGGCCCGGAACAATCCGCCAGGCGATACGGAAACTCCGAGGGTGGTGCCCCTGCCGGCACCCGCTGCGCCACCGCCTGCGGCCGCTTCGCCCTCGGCCGCCTTGCCGCCCCCGCCCGTGATTCCGTAGCGCAACCGAACCGGCGCTGGACAAGGCCCCAGGATTCGGGTACCAATTCGCGGTTTGGTGAGGTTTTGCACCGTGTCTTGGGATGTCGCGGTCATCGGCGGGGGCCATGCGGGGGTCGAGGCGGCCTTGGCCGCGGTGCGCCTCGGCGCGCGCACGGCGTTGATCACCCAGCGGGTCGACACCATCGGGCTCATGTCCTGCAACCCGGCGATCGGCGGCATCGGCAAGAGCCATCTGGTGTGCGAAATCGATGCCCTCGGTGGCGTGATGGCCGAAAATACCGACGCCACGGCCATTCAGTATCGAGTTCTCAACACCCAGAAGGGCCCTGCGGTCCGCGCCACCCGTGCCCAGTGCGATCGTCGGCGGTACGCGGCACGACTTCAGGCCCTGCTGCCCGGCATCTCGGGTCTGGAAATCCTCGAAGGCGAAGCGGTAGGCCTGATCCACGATCACGGCCGCATACAGGGATTGCGCCTTGCCGGTGGACGCGAGGTGCCCGCCCGCACGGTCGTGCTGACCACCGGAACTTTCCTGGACGGATTGCTGCACTTCGGTGACGAACAGCGACCAGGTGGTCGCATCCACGAAGCGCCTTCCCAGGGTCTTTCCGACGGCCTGCGACAACTGGGACTGCCCGTGGGACGCCTCAAGACGGGAACCCCACCGCGGCTGTTGTCCGAATCCATCGACTACCAGGTCATGATTCCGCAGCCGAGCGACCCGGAGGCCACGGCCTTGTGCGCTTGGACTGCATTGCCTCGCCTGCCGCAGCGTTCCTGCCACATCACGTACACCAACGAACGCACTCATGCCATCATCCGCGACAACCTGCATCGCGCACCGCTGTTCACGGGCCGGATCCAGGGTACGGGCCCGCGTTACTGCCCCTCGATCGAGACGAAGATCGTGATGTTCGCGGACCGGGACCGTCACCACGTGTTCATCGAGCCCGAGGGACTCGATTCCCCGGAGGTCTATCCGAACGGTTTGTCGACCAGTCTGCCGCTCGACGTGCAGATCGCTTACGTCCGTTCGATTCGCGGTCTCGAACGGGCCGAAATCACGCAACCCGGCTACGCGGTCGAATACGACTTCGTGGACCCGCGCGAGGTGGGTCCGGACCTGCAATGCAGGAAGGTGCCGGGGCTCTTTCTGGCGGGCCAGATCCTGGGCACCACCGGCTACGAGGAGGCCGGGGCCCTGGGGCTGCTCGCGGGGGCCAACGCGGCCCTGCGCGCGGCAGGTCGCGGGGCCTTCACCCTGGATCGGGCGGGATCCTACCTGGGGGTCATGGTCGACGACCTCACTACGCGCGGAGTCACCGAACCCTATCGCATGTTCACTTCGCGTGCGGAGTTCCGGCTGAGTCTGCGCGAGGACAATGCCCTGGACCGTCTTGCCCCTTTGGCTGCCGATGTGGGCCTGCTCGATCAGCCCCGGATCGACGCGTATCAACAGCGTCGTCAGCGCCTCGAGGCGGCCGATGCCGTGCTGGATCGCGAACGTCTTCGGTTGGCGGACCTCCCGGATCCGGACGTTTGCGCCCTGCCGCCCGAGGGTTTGACCCTGCGCGAGGCTCTGCGGCGGTCCGACGTCAACATCGAGAATGTCATCGCGTGGCGACCCTTGCCCGAACTGACCGCCTTGACGAGTCGCGAACGCACCGCGCTTTTTGTCGGGGTGCGATACGCGGGATACATCGCCCGTGAAGACAAGGAAATCGAACGCTTCCGTCGCATGGACGGCATTTCGATCCCCGCGGATTTCCGGTTCGCTGACCTGCCCGGTTTGTCGACCGAGGTGTGCGAACGACTCTCGAGGGCACGGCCCACAACCCTGGGCGTGGCATCCCGCCTCGAAGGCATCACGCCCGCGGCGGTGACCGCACTCCTGTTGCACCTGCGCAGTGCGCCGGTATAATCGGGGCATGGTGTACGAGGAGATGAGCATGGCCAACCCGACCACGGAAGCCTTCAAGAAGTTCAAGGCCTTCAAGGAACTGGTCAGCGCGACGACCAGGGCGTTGCAAGGGGCCCAGACCCCGTCGATGCTCGTGGTGGCCATCGAGGAACATCTGGGCGAGTGGGAATCCACGGACCCGGAGTTCGCCGGGGTGCTCAAGGAATTGCGGGGCCAGGCCTTTGGCATGACCATGCCCCACATCCGGGCCGTCACCACGAAGCTTTGCGACCACCTGAAGATCAATCTCGCCCGCGTCGAAAAGAGCGTGCCCGTCTAGCCTCAGGCGTCACCGTGGCGACTTTCCGCCGGCCCAAGGCAGGAGAAGGCAGAGTGCGGATTCACATGGCCATCGTGGCGGCGGTACTGTGGTCGCCAGTTACCTGGGCACAGATCAACATCGAAGTCGAGCCCGGTTCCGGCGATGAGTACCAGACCGTGGTCACGGCACGCCGACGCGCCCAGGACCCGCTCGAGGCGCCCCGGTCCGTGAGCGCCGTGGCCAGCGAGCGGGCCCAGGAACTGCTGGCACGCTCGGTGCCCGACCTTCTCGACAGCATCCCCGGCGCCTTCGTGCAGCGCACCAGCGCAGGGGCGGGATTGCCCTTTCTGCGCGGACTCGTAGGCCCGGACAATCTGGTGCTGATCGATGGCATCCGCTACAACAACGCGACGTTCCGGTCCGGACCGAACCAGTACCTCGGGCTTTTGCAACCCGTGATGTTCGAGCGTCTGGAGGTCTTGCGGGGCCCCTCGTCGGTGCTGTATGGCGATGGCGCCATGGGGGGCGTGGTCCAACTCGTGACTGCGCTGCCCGGACCCGATGTTTCGAGGCGCATGCTGATCGGGGATGTTGCAGGCAGCATGGGTGCCGCGGATGTCGGCCGTGCGCTCGAGACCCGCCTCGACGTGGCGCACGGTTCGCTCCGGGCAACGCTCAGCGGGGCATTCGGGCAGTACGACGACCTCCGGGCAGGGGGTGGCGAACGTCAGGTCCGAACGGGCTTTCGCACCGGCGGCGGGGCTGCACGCTTTCGGTGGAATGTGCGCGACGACCTGGTGGTAGACGCGGCATACCTGTTTTCGTTCCTCGATGATCACGAGCGATCTGACGACCTGCCCAAGGGGGACCTCCGCATCTACGACAATCACGACCATCTGGCCTATGCGAAGGTGCGCTGGCACGGGGCGGGATCCCTGCGCCGGATCGAGGCGGGTCTGTCCTGGCACCGCACGCGCGAGAACGCGCTTCGATTCTCGTGCCGTCTGCCCGGCCTTGATTTGCAGGCCATTTCGGCATGCGCGGCCTTGAATCCCGATCGGGTACAGCGGCAACGGCGCTACCTCGACACCGTGGATTCGCCGGGGGGCCACGTGGAGGCGATGCTGACCGGTTGGGATGACCGTTTGCTGATCACCACCGGAGGCGATGTCTATCTGGACCTCGTGTCTTCGGGACAATGGAGCGGACGGGCAGACGACGACTTCGTGATGACCCCCGCCGAACGCGGCAACTACACCGACGGATCGCGCTACCTCAGTCTGGGCGGCTTCGTACATGCGGAACTGACGCTGATCGACCTCGGGTCGAACCAGGGCCGGCTCGTGGCTTCGGGGGGACCGCGCATCTCGCACTTTTCGGCCTTTGCGCCCGACGTACCCGGGCTCGGGGATCTGTCGTATGCAGCCACGGGCGTGGTCGGAGGCGCGGCGTTGCAGTGGGTGCGACCCGGCCAGTGGATGATCTACGCCAGCTTTGACCAGGGCTTTCGAGCACCGAACCTTCAGGAAACGACCGTGCTCGGAGATACGGGCGACAAGTTCGAAATCCCCAATGCGGTCTTGGGACCGCAGCGCTCGGACACCTTCGAGGTGGGCGCCCGGATACGCACGCCGTGGCTGGATGCGGGCGTGGCCGGATTCGTGAGTCTTTTGCGCGACCTCATCGACGAGCAGGATGCCACCTGGGAAGGGCAGTCTCAGGTTGGCGGCAAGAACGTGAAGCAGCGCGTGAACAAGCAGGAAGGGCGCTATGTCGGGATCGAGGCCACGGCGGGGTCCGGATGGCGGAACTGGCAACTCGACGGGTCGGTGTCGTGGGTCCGGGGCACGGTCGATGGCGCAGAGGGCGAGACCTACCCCGCACGTCGCATCCCCCCGGTCAACGGACGGGTCGGGCTGCGCTGGCAGCACCCATCCGGGGCGGGCTATGCCGAGGGGTTCGTGCGGTGGGCCGCCGCGCAGGATCAACTGCATCCCGGGGACCGCCAGGATCTGCGAATCTGCGCGGATCCGGACCGACCGGGCACGGTCCGAGCCGGAGACGCGTGCGCCGGGACCCCGGGTTGGGCGACCTTGAACCTGCTCGTCGGCGCCCATCTCGGCAAACTGGCAAGCCTTGAAATCGCGGCACTCAATCTCACCGACGCCCGATATCGCCTGCACGGCAGCGGCGTCCTTGCCGCGGGGCTGGACGTACGGGCCCGCATTCGGGTGCGTTTCTGAGCATGCGAACGCTTGAGTCCGGGGCGCGAATGGGGTAGATGTTGCCCATGATTCGTGTGCCTTCCACCACCGTTGCAGGATTTGTGTTGATGGCGTGTCTGGGCGCCTGCAGCAAGGTTTCTGACCTTCCTGCGACGGCCCCGATTCCGGACGCTGGATCGTGGCGCTTTGTCGAACTGCGCCAAGCTTTATCGTCAGAGGGCCTGCAACCCGCTCCTTGTCCCGCCCAAGTGGCGCTGGTTCTGGCCCTGGCCTCGCGCGACGAAGGGGCGGTACCGCGCGCGGGTTTGCGGGTGCTGCTTGGCTGCGATCAGGAGGATACCCCGGGGATGGGCGTGACCGTGCGCGCCTCGGTCGAAATGGCCGTGTCCGAACCCCGCGCCCCGGAAGACCTCTACCAGGGTTTCGGACGGGTGGACTGCGCGGATTGTTTTCGAACCGAGTCCACCTTCGCCCTCTGGCAGGCAACGACCACGGCCATCCGTCTGGCCGTCGACGAAGCCGTGGCGCAGCATGGGCTGATGAAGGCCACCGACCGGGATGTCCTTGACCGTCTGGAGCGCCCCGAGGCCTGGCCCCGGGTGGTACTTCTGGCCGCCATCGAGGAGGCCGGGACGCGCCGCCTGAACGACGCGACCCCTTGGTGCATCCGTCTGCTGTCGCATGCGGACACCGAAATCGTGCTGCGATCGATGGGCACGCTCGGCCGGATCGGCAACCCGTCGGCGCTCAAGCCGCTTGGGCGACTGGCCCTGTCGCCCTCCCCCGAGATACCCCACGTGGCCGTTCGCGTCATCGCGGACATCGGCGGGCCCGAGGCTCGGCGCGTGCTGGAATTGATTCGTGACCAGGCAGGACATTCCCTGGTCGGCAAGGAGGCCTCAGAGGCCATTTCAGACATGGAGCATGGCGGTGAATAGCGACAGCGGGCATGACCCAAGATTCGATCTGGACACGGTTAGGCATGTGCACCTGATCGGGATCGGGGGCATCGGGGTGAGCGCGGTGGCCCGGCTGTTGCTGGCCCGCGGGTGTCGGGTGTCGGGGTCGGACGTACGCGAGTCCTGCATCACCCAGGATCTGCGAACCGCGGGGGCGACGGTCGTGATCGGACACGATGGCGCGAACGTGGAGGGCGCGGACGTGGTCGTGGTCTCGACCGCCATCCCGGACACCAACCCGGAACTGCAGGCCGCCACGGACCGGGGCATTCCGATCGTGCACCGTTCGCGCGTCCTCGACGCGCTCATGGCAGGCCAGCGAAGCATCGGGGTCACGGGCACCAACGGCAAGGGTACCGTGTCCGCGATGATCGCATTCCTTCTGGATGCTGGGGGTCAGGCCCCATCGTTCGCGATCGGCGGCATGCTGACCGACTTCGGCACCAATGCCCGCCAAGGTCGAGAAGATGTCATCGTGTGCGAGCTCGACGAATCCGACGGGTCGTTCACGAACACCCGGCCGGTGCGTTTGGTGGTCGTGAATCTCGAAGCCGACCATCTGAACTACTACAAGGATCTGGACGGCCTTCTAGGCCGTTTTGCAGACTATTTCGCAGCCCCGATCGGCCCGCGCCATTTTCACGTGAACGGGGACGATGCGAACCTGGCCACCGTGCTGCAACGGTCGGGGCGCACGGCCGTGACATTCGGGGAAAGCCCGTCGTGCACGTATCGCATCCTGGATGCGGTGTCCGAGGGCCTCGGGACCCGGTTCCACCTGACGGGCCCATCGGGGGACCTTGGGTGGTTTGCCCTGCGGCTGCCCGGACGCTACAACGTGCACAACGCAACCGCAGCGTTGTCGGTGGCGATCGAGGAAGGCCTCGATGTCGAGATCCTGCGCAACGCCCTGCCGCGCTTCCGGGGGATCGAGAATCGCTTCACCCTGGTGCCGGCCGGCACGCTGACGGTGGTCAAGGACTACACGTCGCACCCGACCGGGATCCGGGCGGTGCTCGAGGGGGCACGGGCCTTCGCGCGCGGTCGGATCGTGGCGGTGTTCAAGCCGTATCGCTTCACGATGATCCACTATCTGCAAGACGAGTACCGCACCGCGTTCGTGGGGGCGGACCTCACCCTGATCACCGAGATGTACACGGCCGGCGAGGTGCCCATCCCCGAGGTGAACACGCCGTGGCTCGCGGAAAAGATCCGGTCCGCGGGCAGCGAGGTGGCCTACGTCCCCGATATCGAGAACATCCCGGCGACCTTGCGCGAGCTGGTGAAAGAAGACGATACCGTGGTGTTCTTCGGAGGCGACGACCTCTTCCGGGTCGCGGACGCCTTCGTGGCCGAGATGGCCCGGCAAGCCGGCAGGCAGGCGAACCCATGACGATTGCAGGACGCTCGTTCAGCGTGGTGGGCCTGGGCCGCAGCGGTGTGGCCGCAGCGAACGCACTGGCCATCCGGGGCGGGGATGTGCTGGCTTCGGATGCCAAACCGGACGCGGCGCTGGCATCGATTCGCGTCCTTCTGCATCCCGGCGTGCAGGTGCAGGCGGGTCGCGAGGTCGTGCGCCCGGGTGACGTGGCCGTGCTGTCGCCCGGCATCCCTCCGAACGCATGGGCCTTTCGCGAGGCGGGGCGCGTTGCATCCGAGGTGATCGGCGAGGTCGAGTTGTTCGCCCGTCTGTGGCCGGGCCGTATCGTGGCCATCACGGGCACCGACGGCAAGAGCACCACGACCACACTCACGGCGCATCTGCTGAAGGCCTGCGGGATGGATGCCATCGCGGCCGGAAACCTGGGCAACCCCTTGTGCGAACTCCTGGATGACGCTGGTTGCGACCGCGTGGCCGTGGCCGAGGTGAGTTGCTTCCAGTTGCTGACCACCGACCGCTTCCGACCGCTCGTGGCCCTGGTCACGAACCTGGCCGAGGACCACACCGAGCACCACGGCAGTCTGAACGCCTACCTGCGGGCCAAGGCGCGTGTGGTGATGCGCCAGGCCTATGGCGACTGGTTCGTGCGCAACCTCGACGACCCGCGACTGGCCTTGTGGATGACCCCGGACAGCCGGCTTGCCCCGGACAACGGACAAACGGTGCTCGAGGTGTCGTGCCATCGAGCGGTGACGAACGGGGCATTTGTGCTGGATGACACCTTCTTTCTGGCACGTGACGGGCAACGGATCCCCGTGTGTGCGCGTGCCGATTTCCCGGCGATCGGGGCCCACAATGCAGAAAACGCGGTCCTGGCCCTGGCCGCGACCCTGCCCTTTGCCCCGGACCCGAGCGCGCTGGCTTCGGGCTTGCGCTCGTATCGCGGCCTGCCTCATCGGCTCGAGTTCGTGCGCGAATGCCAGGGGGTGCGCTTCTACAACGATTCCAAGGCCACGAATCCACATGCGGCGATCACGGCTCTGCGCGCCTTCGACACCCCGGTGGTCCTGATCGCGGGTGGCCACGAAAAGGGGCTCGACTACGCGGAACTGGCCGTGGAGGTCGGTCGACACTGTGCGGCCGTGGTACTGGCGGGCGAGTGCGCGAACCGCATGGCCCGCGAGTTTCCCGACGGGGTACAGAAGGTCCGCGCCTCTTCGTGGGACGAGGCGATCGGTCTGGCCTTCGACCTGGCGCGACCGCAGGGCGTGGTGCTGATGTCGCCCGCGTCATCTTCCTACGATGCGTTCACGAATTTCGAGGCGCGTGGGGACTGGTTCCGCGCCGCGGTGCAGGCCTTATGACACCCGGATGCCGGGGCAGGGGAAGGACGCCATAAAGGCGCGCACCTCGGCCGCGATCCGATCGAGTGCCTCGCCATCTTCCCACGCCAGGGCCACCTGATCGATCCACCCCGCGATGCGCGCCATGTCGGCTTCCTTCATGCCGCGCGAGGTCACGGCCGGCGTTCCCAGACGCACCCCGCTCGGGTCGAACGGCTTGCGAGGGTCCCCGGGCACCGTGTTGTAGTTGCATTCGATCCCGGCGCGATCCAGGGCCTTGGCAAACGGCTTTCCCACCACGTTGCGGGGCGTTACGTCCATCAGGATGAGGTGGTTGTCCGTGCCCCCGGACACCAGCTTGAATCCCGCCGCGGACAAGGCCTCGGCCAGGGCGCGGGCGTTCTTGACCACCTGGTGCGCGTACGCCGAAAACTCGGGCGTGGCCGCTTCCTTCAGCGCCACCGCAATGCCCGCGGTGGTGTGGTTGTGCGGACCGCCCTGCAAGCCCGGAAACACGGCGCGGTCCATGTCCTTGGCAACCTCTTCCTTGCACAAAAACATCGCGCCACGGGGCCCGCGCAAACTCTTGTGCGTGGTGGTGGTCACCACATGGGCATGGGGAATCGGGCTCGGGTGCGCCCCGCCCGCCACGAGGCCCGAGATGTGGGCCATGTCGACCAGGAAGCGGGCCCCGACCTCGTCAGCGATGGCGCGCATCGCGGCCCAGTCGATGATCCGAGGATAGGCCGTGGCACCCGCGATCAACAGCTTCGGCCGTTCGCGCAAGGCGATGGCGCGCACCTCGTCGTAGTCCAGACGGCCGGTTTCGGGGTTGACGCCGTACTGCACGCTGTGGAAGAACTTGCCCGTGATCGACACGTTCCATCCGTGGGTCAGGTGCCCGCCGTGGGGCAGGGCCATGCCCATGACCGTTTCGCCCGGCTTGACGAACGCCAAATAGACCGCCAGATTTGCGGGCGAACCCGAATACGGCTGCACGTTCGCGTGCTCGGCCCCGAACAGGGCCTTGGCACGCTCGATCGCCAGGGTCTCGAGCGGGTCCACGAATTGCTGGCCCTCGTAATAGCGCTTGCCCGCATAGCCTTCCGAGTACTTGTTCGTGAACACGCTGCCCGTGGCCTCGAGCACGGCCCGGGACACGTAGTTCTCGGACGGGATCAGGCGGATGGTGTCAAACTGGCGGCGTTCCTCGCCGGCGACCAGGGCCGCGACTTCGGGGTCGCTTTCGCGCAACGTCACATCGTTCATCGTCATGACCTCCTTCAGGGGATTTCCTGCATCACTCGCATCGGACAGTACTTGGGGCCACACATCGAACAGTAGTGCGTAGCCTCTTTGGCCGTGTCGCCCATGGCCTTCGCACGCCCTTGGCGCGCCCGCTCCGGGTCCAGGGCCAGGGCGAACTGCCGCTCCCAGTCAAAGTCGAAGCGCGCGCGCGCCATCGCATCGTCCGCATCGCGCGCCCCGGCCAGTCCCCGAGCCACGTCCGCCGCGTGGGCCGCGATCCGAAACGCCACCAGGCCTTGTCGTACGTCTTCGAGGTCCGGCAACCCCAGATGTTCCATGGGCGTCACGTAGCACAAGAAGTCCGCACCCGCGACTGCGGCCGCGGTGGCACCGATCGCGGCCGTGATGTGATCGTAGCCCGGGGCGATGTCGGTGACCAGCGGCCCGAGCACGTAGAAGGGCGCACCATGACAGGCCGCCTTCTGGCGTTGCACGTTGTCTGCAATCTGGTGAAACGGGACATGCCCCGGGCCCTCGATCATGACCTGCACGCCCGCGGCCCAGGCCCGCTGTGTCAGTTCACCCAAGGTGTCCAGTTCCGCGAACTGCGCCGCGTCCGAGGCGTCGTGCAGGCATCCGGGCCGCAAACCATCGCCAAGCGACAACGTCACGTCGTGGCGTGCCGCAATCGCAAGCACGTCGTCGAAGCGTTCGTAGAAGGGGTTTTCGGCATGGTTTCGAAGCATCCAGCAGGCCATCAGGGCCCCCCCCCGACTCACGATCCCGGTCAGGCGGGGACGTGCCAATCGCAGGTGGTCGAACAGAATGCCCGCGTGCAGGGTCATGAAGTCCACGCCCTGCGCCGCCTGGTGTTCCATCATGCCCAGGAAGTCGTCGGCGGTCAGGGAGGCCACGTCCTCGACCGGGTCCACGGCCTGATAGATGGGCACGGTCCCGATCGGTGCGGTGCATGCCGCGATCACGGCCAGGCGCACCCGATCGATGTCCGGGCCCGTGGACAGGTCCATGACCGCGTCCGCCCCGTACTGCAGCGAGATGCGGACCTTTTCGATTTCGGCATCGAGACCGGACGACGTCTGCGAACGTCCGAGGTTCACGTTCACCTTGGTGCGCAAACCCTCGCCGATGCCTACCGGCACGAGGCTCTGGTGCGCGGGGTTCGCGGGAATCACGATCCGCCCTCGCGCAATGCCTTCGCGCAATGGGTCGACGGGCACGCGCTCGGCATCCGCGACCTGACGCATCGCGTCGGTCACCCGGCCGGCCCGTGCCGCCATCAGTTGTGTTTCGTTGCACTCGATCATGCTGAAGATCCTCAGTTGTAGGTTGCCGAGAACGAGAGGCCGAACCCCAGGTCATCCCAGGTCGAGTCCTGATCCGGCACCCTCATGTAGAAGAACTGGCCCGCCAGCCCCAAGCCCCAGTCGGCCGACACCCACCATTCCTTGCCCACCCCGGCGTGGACCCCGAAGCCCGTCCTGCTTTCGAAGTCGCGCTCGTAAACCTCCAGAACCATGGTGGCTGCACCAATGCCGGCATTGACGTAGATGTTGAGGGGCATGAAGTGCCACGTCGCGCCAAGACCGAACCCGATCGAATCCAGGTTGGTGTCCCAGCCCGACGAACTCTTGTCATCGACCGAGAACGTAGGGTTCATCTGCACCCCGCCGAAGAAATCGAAGGTGATGGCGAGGTTCTCGATCACGCTGTAGCCTACGGCCAGGTCCATGATCCCGCCGAGGCCGTGGATGCTGTAGTCCTTGCCCTTGGAGGTGGTGGTGGCCATTCCGTAACCGATGCCACCACTCAGGCGCAGGAAGAAGCCGTCATGCCTCTGAAACCCGGGGGGCACCACCATCACGTACGATGGCGCCAGAGCCGGTCCGGGCAGGGCCTGGGGGAACTCCTCGGGCATCGCCTGCAAAGGAGGCGGGTCTTGCGAAGGCACCCCGGTCACCGGCACCGGGCCCGTGGCCAAGGGCGGTTCCGGCATCACCTCGATCGGCGCAGGGGGCGTGATCGAGATCGCTTCCTGGGCCAGAACCGGACTGGCTACAGCCAAGGCCAACGCGCACAAGACCATGACGATTCGCCGCATCAGGCACCTCCCGCGAGCAACCACACCAGGGTGGCCAACCTGCGTGAACGCTACCAGACCTCCCTCGCTACGTCAAAAGCG
>CAYRIB010000015.1:13173-24539 GCA_964424165.1 uncultured Myxococcales bacterium
TGAAAGCGCAAGCAAGCTTGCGCACTCCCAGAACTCGCTTCGCTTGCTTGCGACAAGCTTCGGTAATCCCCCTTCCCCGCCTGCGGTCTTGTGGGGTATCATCAGGCCCGTTTCGGAGGACCATTCATGCGCGTCCTGGGCATCGAGACATCGTGCGACGAAACCGCGGCCGCGGTGGTCGAGGACGGGACCCGGGTTCTGTCGAGCATCATCTCGTCACAAGTCGAGTTGCACGCCCCGTTCGGGGGCGTGGTTCCGGAAATTGCATCGCGTAACCATCTGCGGGCCATCGTTCCTGTGGTCGACGAGGCACTGGCCAAGTCCGGGTGCGGCCTCGATGGCATCGACGGCATCGCGGTCACCATCGGCCCAGGACTGATCGGGTCCCTGCTTGTGGGCGTTCAGTTCGCCAAGGCCCTGGCCCTGGGCCGAAATCTGCCGATCGTGGGACTCAATCACCTCGAAAGCCACGTGATGGCCGCGTTCCTGATCCCCGACGCCCCACCTCCATCGTTCCCCTTCATCGGGTTGGTCGTTTCCGGGGGCCACAGCAGCCTCTTCAAGATCACGGATGTCGGCGCGGTGACCCTGCTCGGCCGCACGCTCGACGACGCGGCGGGCGAGGCGTTCGACAAGGCCGCCAGTGTGCTTGGTTTGCCCTATCCGGGTGGCGTGGCCATCGATCGGATCGCGAAGGGCCGCAACCCGCAAGCCATACGGTTCCCGCGGGCCATGATCCACGACGAGACCCTGAACATGAGCTTCTCGGGCCTCAAGACTGCGCTTCGCACGTATCTGGGACACACCAAAGCCACGCCCGAAACGGTCGGCGACATCGCGGCATCGTTCCAGGAAGCAGTGGTCGACGTCCTGGTAACCCGGACGATCCAGGCCTCACGGGCCAATGCCATCCGGTCGGTGGTCGTCGGAGGCGGGGTCGCGGCCAACAGCCGCCTGCGGGCAAAGATGATCGAGGCCGCGGCACGCGAACGCATCCAGTTGCACCTGACGCCACTGTCGCTGTGCACGGACAACGCGGCCATGGTCGCGGGGCTCGGGTATCACTACCTGTTCGGTCGCCTGGCCGACCGCGACATGCCGCGCGGCATCACCATGGACCCCTTCCAAAGGAACGTCGCGGATGGATGGTGATTGGGCGCGTCCCGCCCCCCCCAAGCGCGCGCTCAGTCAGGTCTTCCTGAATTCCGGGGCCGTCGTCGCCCGCATCGTGAAGGCCCTGGGGCTGGAGCCGGGCGAACCGGTCCTCGAGATCGGCCCGGGACGGGGGGCCCTGACGCAACTGCTAACCCAGCATGACGGCCCCATGACCCTGGTCGAAAAGGACGATGATCTGGCGCATGCCCTAAGCGATCGCTACGGCGAGCGCGGGGTGCGTGTGCTGAACCTCGATGCCACCAAACTGGTGCTGGCGCCCCTTGTTCTGCCGGGGCAAAAACTCAAGATCGTGGCGAATCTGCCCTATAACGCCGGCACCCCGATCCTGCTGAATCTGCTGCGGCAGCGCGACCGGGTCGCCCGACTGGTGCTGATGTTCCAGAGGGAAGTGGCCAACCGACTGACCGCACGACCCGGCGACCGCAACTGCGGGGCACTGTCCCTGCAGGTCCAGGCGCAGGCCAAGGTCGAGGCCCTGTTCGACGTGTCGCCCGAGCGGTTCATTCCCCGTCCCAAGGTGTGGTCGAGCGTGGTGCGCATCACGCCCCTGGCGCTTGACGCACCAAGGGCAGCAATCGTGGATGACCCCGGGTTCGAGGGATTTTTGCGCGCGCTGCACGCCCAACCCCGCAAGACTGTGTCGAATTCCCTGGCCGACGGTCTCATGTGGGAACGCGCGCCCATCGAAGCCGCGCTAGTCGCCATTGGTATCGACCTGCGGGCGCGCCCCTGTACCGTGACGCCCGATCAGGCGATCCGACTCTGGCAGGTCATGGGATCCCGATGACCTTGTCCTGGATGTAGCCTTCGCGACCTGATGCCAGTCGAACCCGCACGAAGTTCCCTCGTGTCTCGATCACCCGGGCTTCCACGGCCTCGGGCAGGATCATCGCGGGCTCCAGATCGGTGACGGAATCGTACAGTCCCGCCTGCGTGGCAGTGACCACCGCGATTCGGTAGTCGGCCACGCGCCCGGTCCCATAGGCCGCAATTCCGGCCAGGATGGTGAGCACGGTCAGGACGATCGCGGCCGCGGCCATTCGCCCGCGCCAGGACGACCCGCGAGACAATCGCCACAGGCCGAGCGCCGTGAACAACAGGGCCCACGATCCGATGAATGCCAGCAGGACCGGCGTTGCCGACCATTCCCCGAACAGGGCCGTCCACACGTCGTGATACGCCCCGAACACGAAGTTCTGACCACCCCCGTCCTCATTCTGGTTCAGTGAGGCCCGAATACGGTCCAGATTGACCGCGGCCAGTTCTGCGGCCGCGCTGTCCGGGGCCACCCGAATGGCCCGATGCAGGTAGACGATGGCCTTGCCACTCATTCCTGCACGAAACTGCGCGGCCCCAAGATTCACCAGGAGGTCCGGCGACCATACCTCGTAGCGGCCGTGCATCTGTTCGAAGACCCGCGCGGCCTCCTCGAAGCGCCCTTCACGAAACGCGCTCACCCCGGACGCAAACAGATCCTGCAGGGTCTCGGCCGAGGCGTGTGGAGACGGAGCGAAAACCGAGATCCCCGCCAGAACGACCAGCATGGCCAGCACCCGCCGCATCATGTCAACGTCCCTCGCGTTCGAGCGTAGCCAGACACGACAGGATGCGGTCGACCGAGGCCTTGCGGTCGGCCTCCTGGGCAGCGGTCGGCGCAAAGCGTCCGAACGCGCAGTTTTCAAGCTCGCTGGCCGCCACGCCGGCCGCAGTGTCCGAAACCCCTGCCTGCCGAAGGCCCTGCAGGAGTTCTTCGTGCGTCATGCTCGGGGATGACAGGTCGAACCGCGACGACAGGTATTGACGGACCACCCCGTCGAGTTCGGCCCAGAAGGTCCGCGAATCCATCGGGTCCCTGCGCAGCCGCTGCAGCCGAGTCCGGGCCTGATGCAGGGCCTTGCGGCGGGTGATGGTCGTTGCATTCATCCTGCGGTAGCGCCGAGTGCGGGCCACCACCTCGGCCAGGCCCAGGAAAATGACGGGTACCGCCAGCCCGGCGAACACCCACGACGCGGCCAGACGCTCGTTCGATGGGGACGAAGGGGCCTCGAGGGCAGAGGCCTCGACGATGCCGACCACGTCACCGCCAACCCGGGCTTCCTGCAAGGGTCCGCCGCCAGCCCGCCCGACGGCGACCAACTGCATGGGTTCGGTGCGGCTGCGATCATACTTCCCGTTCATGCCGTCGAAGAAAGGCAGATCGATGCGCATGAGGTCGAAGGTGCCTTCGCGCTCGGGGGTCAACAAGTACTGGAACGTCCGTTTTCCGGACATGCCCCCCTCGTCCACGCGCAGTTCATCCAGGTCCGCGGACGGCACGCGCGCCACGCGGATGCCATCGATCAGTGGCAGTTGCGGCGCCTTGAGCGCACGCATGTTGCCCGTGCCCGTGACCTCCACGGTCAGGACCGCGGAATCCCCGACGCGGACGATCTTCTTGTCGAGCGCGGACTTGATAACAAAGCGCCCGACCATGCCGTCGACAAAGTCCGCGGGTCGCCCCTGCACGGGCAGCGGAAGGAACGACAAGGTGACCGGGGCCGATGCCACGCGATAGTTGCGGCGACTGAACACATCCCCCACGGACAAGGTCAGGGTCATGGGATCCAGGATCCCGTCGCCGGGTCCAAGCGCCATCACCACTCCGCGCCACTGAATGCGTGCATCGTAGGCGACCCCTTGAATCGACACGCGCTGCCCGTCCCCGTCGGGCTTGCGGAGGGCCTCGACCACAAAGCCTTTCATCTTGGGCATGCCTTCCACGCGGCCGCCACTGAGCAGTACGTCCGCCCGCGTATAGAGCACGTATTCGACGTACACCGGTTCGCCCACGTACACCGCACGTTGCGGCGCCCGAGCCAAGAGGAACAGCGCTTTGCCCGCCTCGCTTTCAGGAATGGTCATCACGCCCGACCGGTCGCCCGGGGCCGTCTGGGTTCCGACTCCGGGGCTTGCACCCGGGTCAGGGGCCGTTGGTGCCGGGGTCGAGGGAACGGGCATTCCCTGGGCCGTGACCCGGATCGTGATCGGCTTCGAGGATGCTACGACCCTGCTGTCGGCCAGCAGTTCGACCGCTCCGATCGTCAACGTGCCTTCGCGGCGGGGCGAGAGCGCCAGGGTGATGCGCTGCTCCTGCTCGGTCTGTCCGTTGATGATCGAAATGCTTTGTCCGGACGACCGCCCCACCACGGTGAAATCCGGTATGTCCGGACCACGGGTGCTGTCGAAACGCCCCTTCAGAGAGATCTGGAGCGTGACCTGCTCATCGAGCGAGATCGCGGTCCGATCGACCCGGGCCTGCACCGACTGCGCCAGGGCCGGGGCCGCCACACCGATCAGTGCCGCAACGGTCGCAAAGCCCATGAGCCGTTTGATGGCGATCGATACCACGCGTCCCCCTGCCAACATCACCAATCCTTCTGCGGCATATACTCCCGATAGGGCGACTGGCGCAAGGCCTCTTGGGCCTCGAGGTTCTCGTCGTTGCGGTCGAGGGCCTCGAGCATCTCGCGCATGGCGCCGCTTTTGGGTTGCGGCTTCTGCTGGTCTTGCGGCGGTTGCTGTTCTTGCGGCTGCTCTTGCGGTGATTGATCCTGGTCTTGAGGTTGCTGATCTTCCTGCGGCTGCTTCTGCCCACCCGACGGGTCCTTCACCGAAAGTTGATACAAGCCCTCCGCCCCCCCGCCGTGCACGCGAATCAGAAACGGCGCGTCCTGTTCGGCCTTGGGCAGGGTGGCATCCAACGCAACGCCCGCCTCGCCATCCTGTCGACGGATGTCCAAGGGGGCCCCATCCGCCGAGAAGACCTCCAGTTCGAGCGGTCCTTCACCGACCTCGAACGCCAGCACGACCTGCTTCTGGGTCCCCTGCTTTTCGGTGTACGAGAACCAGTCTTCGTCCATACCGCAGATGCGGCCCGGTAGGTCGCCGTCTTCGATGGCCCGGGCAGCCTCGCGTGTGTCGTTGTCTTCCATGCGGTCATCGCCGGCCGGGCACGGGGGAATCACCGCCAGGTCGATCACATAGGCGATTCCGTCCTCGTCGCGGGGCCCCGTCACCTGGAAGAACAGGTCCCCGGCCGCATCCGCCCGCCATCGAACCTGTTTTCCGGCCGCACGCAGGATGCGCCCCGTGCCGTCCGTGAGGGCCAGATCCACCATGGCAGGTTCGCCGGGCTTGCCTTCAACGGGCATTTGTTTGAGCACCGAGGCAATCACGGTCTCGCCCGGTTGGATGGGCAGACGGAAGTGGTCTTCGTCGCCCGGACACAGCAACAGCTCCTGCGTCACCTTGCCGGTGGCCGGGTCCGGGGGCAGGAACTTCGCTTCTTCACGCACGTTGTTGGGTTCGTGCGGGTCGTCCATGCGTGCGCACGGCGGGTAGGCGGCCATCGAAGCCAGTTCAAGGTTGCGGCGCGAATCCTCGGCCCCGGGGTCGAGCAGTAGCGCCTGCACCAGGGTGTCCACGGCCTGCCGGTAGACGGCCCGCACTTCTTTCATGTCCTTCTTTTCGTCGCCCAGACGGCGGCCCTGGTGCATCAGAATGGTGCCCTTGGCGTGCAGGAGGCGCTGTTGTGTGGGCCAGTCCGGGTGGACATCGCGGGCATTGCCCAGCGCAGACAGGGCCGCGTCGATGGCATCAAGGGCTTCTTTGTGCTGTCCCGTGACGCTTCGGGCAAGGGCCAGATTGAACTGGACATCCGGGCGATTGGGCAGTTCGGTCGCGATCTTCTCGAGTGCCGTGGCCGCGTCCCCGGACTGCCCGGCTGCCAGTTGTTCGAGCGCCTTTGCGACCCCACCGTGCGCCATCTCGAAAATGGACTTCGCCTGTGCGGCGCCGGGCACCAGGCACAGCGCCAGGGCCCCGACCGCGGCAGCCTGCCTCACCCGCGCCCCCCCGAGCAGCAAAAAGGCCAGCACAGCCAGCACCAGGGCCGCGGCGAGTGGGTACTGAAAGCGATCCTCCATCAGACGGTCGACCGCCATCTGGTATTCGGCCTTCTCGAGCGCGTCGAGTTCCGCGATCAGACTTGCAGCCACGTCGTTGCCCGGCCTCAGCCCGAAGTACTTGCCTCCGGTTTGTTTGGCCAACTGCCCAAGCAGTTCCTCGTTCAACTTCGACATCACCGGCGTCACCCCGTCCTTTTCGCGGGCCGTACCCGTCACGTTGCCATCCTCGTCAAGGATCGGAATGGGCTCACCCGCGGGGGTCCCCACACCCACGGTCAACAAGCGAACGCCCCGGTTCGCCAGTTCCGCGGCCACGGTCGCCGGGTCGCCCTCGTGATTTTCGCCGTCGGTGAACAACACCACGGCCTTGTGAATGCTGCCGGCCGTTTCGTCGCCGCGGACCCCGAGCGCGGTCTGGGCGGTCTTGAGCGCCCGTCCCAGCGCGGTGCCTGGCACGGGCATGTCCGTCACCCGCAGGTCTTCGAGGTACTGCTTGATCACCTCGGTATCCAGGGTCAGCGGTGTCTGTATGAACGCGATGCCCGCGAACGGTACCAGCGAGTACCGGTTACCCCGCGTCGCATCGAGCAGGCGCGATATTTCCATCACCGACGCGGTCAGGCGGTCCGGGGCCACGTCCGCAGCCTTCATGGACCGGCTGATGTCGAGCACGATCGCCACGTCCACACCGCGACCACCCACGGTCACTTCCTTGAGTCCGTATCGCGGACGCATGGCCGCCAGGGCCAGGAGTTCGAGGGCCACGAGCAGCAACACGCCCACGGCCACGCGACGGCCCAAACCGGCCCGTTCGACCATGCGCGGCAGCAGTCCCCGGCCTGACAGCGAGGCCACAACCCGCGACCGGAAACGCCACCACCACACCCATGCCACGATGAGCAGCAGCGGCACCAGGAGCAACCACCAGAATTCCGGCTGCCCGAAGCGGACGGCCTGAAACGTCGTCATCGCCATTCCCTCACGGCCATCTACGAAACACCGTCAGATTCGCCAGTTCCCCGCCAAGAAGCAGCACGAACGCCATCAGGACGAGGGGCAGAAAGGCCTCGCGATAGCGGTGAATCGCGGGGCTTCTGAACGCCGTCTTTTCAAGCGCCTCGAACTCGCGACGGAAATCCTCCTCGGTCGGGGCCTCGTGATAGGACCCGCCGGTGATGCGCGCAATCTCCTGCAGCAAGGCCGGATTGACCGGAAACTTCTCTTTGGGTTGTTCGTAACGGCGATGCCCGTTCGGCATCACCAGGGGCTCACCAGTGAACGGGTTGGTGGCTGGCATGAACGTGTCCTTGCCGGTGCCCACAAGGAAGGTGTAGACCCGGATCGGCCGGTCGGGCGACTGCTGTGCGATGAAGCGCGCAACCTCGTCGGGGGCGGCCTTGCCCGCATTGTTGTCCCCATCGGTGATCAGGATGATGTTGCGGCTTTTCGAGTCCGAGCGTTCGAGCCGGCGCAGCGCGCGTGCCAGGGCGTCACCGATCGCGGTCGAATCCCCCTCGATCGTGCATCCATTCAAGCAACCGCCCTCCTGGCTGCGCCGCCCGTCATCGAGCACCAACCCGTCGAGGATCCGGTGCATCGCATCCTGATCCAGGGTGAGGGGAAACTTCACCCAGGCCTTGCGGGCAAAGATCACCAACCCGACGCGGTCGGCGTCGCGTGCCTGGATGAACCGCTTGATCGTGTCGCGCGCGGCCTCGAAACGATTGGGGGGTTCGCGGTTGCGCCGATGGTGTTCCAGGATGTCCTCGGCCGGCATGTCCACCGCGTTCATGGACCCCGACATGTCCAGGGCGATCACGAAATCCAGGCCTTCGGACGTCAGGTCGTGGCTGTCCTCGACCTGCGGACGCGCCAATGCCACCACGGCCACGACCAGGCCCAATGCCTGCAATGCCCGGGGCAGCCAAACCAGCCGGCCGAACAAGGGGGGGCGCGCCGCGCGGACCCCGGCAAGCGTCGGGAAGCGCAGGGCCGGCGGCATGCGCATGGCACGTCGAATGCCCCACCACGTCGCCGCAATCACCGGGATCAGGGCCAGCAGAAGCCAGGGGTTTTCAAACCGCATGGTTATCCTCCCCCGAAGGCAGCACGTCCGCGATGGGATCCGGGTCCGGTGCCGGTGCCGGTGCCGGTGCCATGCACACCCGTTCGACCAGATCGCGGGCACGACGCAGCAGACCGCGCGCTTCGTCGGCCGTTGGCTCGAACTTCGCGAACTTCACGAGATCGCACAGCGACAGGAAGTCGTCGATTTCCAAGGGATCGGCGCGTCGCAAATCGCGATCTTTGAGCGCCTGCAGCACCTCCCACGAGGTCATGTCCACGCCCTGGAACCCGTACATGTTGCCCAAGAATTCGCGCGCGACCTCAGACACGAGCAGGGCCAACTTCTGGTAGTCGCCCGCCTCGACCAACCCCATGGCCTCGATCTGCGCAAGGCGTTCGAGGGCCACCTCGTCGGCAGGACGGGGCGGGGGCAGCGGGCGATGGGCGTCCCGATAGCGACGGATGGCCGAGGCCACCACAACGCCCCCAAGGCCCGCGATCACCGCAATCCCGAGCCCTGCGAGCACCCATATCAACACGGTATTGCGCACCAAGACAACAACGGGGACGCCTGCCGGGGCGGGGCTCGGGTCCGCCTCGTTGCCGAGCGTATCCGCGGACTGGATCCGCACTTCGGGGGTCAGGGCCACGCGGGCTTCGCCCGAAGGGGTCAGGTAGGGCACCTCGATGGGGGCCAGGACCGAGGTACCGGTGCGCACGGGCAGCAACTTGAGTTGCTGGATTTCGCCCGCAGCTCCGCCGGTCAAGGTGGATTCGTCGCGTTCGTGGGCGACCAGCACGAACGGCTTCACGCCGGGGCTTTGTGGAAAATACGTCTTTGTGCCCGGCGCATAGCTGATGTGGAACGACACGGTCACCGGGCGACCCACGACGACCTCGGCCGGGGCCACGTCCACCTGGAAACGGAGGTCCGGATGATCGAGGATCGGTGCCTGTGCGGCCTGCGCGAACACGTCATGCCCCAAGGTCACCAGCCCGATTATCAGGGCAAGATCAGGAAGCAGCTTGACCCACCGCATGATTTTCTGCCTGCTCACAGCGCGATTCCCTTCAGCCTCGCGAAATGCCCCGCCAGATCCCGATCAAAGGGCCGGTCCGTGGCAAAGCTCGTGCACGGCACCCGAAGCCGCTTGAACACCTGCAGCGTTGCCGCGGTGCGCTGTTCGCGCTCGTCGCGGTAGCGTTGCAGAAACGCGGGCGTCGTGGCCACGAACGACAACTCCCCGGTTTCGGCGTCGCGAAGGGGCATGACCCCGGCCTGCAGCAAACGGTCCTCGATCGGATCGCGCACCATCAGCGCGTGCACGTCGTGACGTCGGGCCGCCACCCGCAGATCGGGCTCGAACGGGGGCACCTCGAAGTCCGACACCACGAACACGGCAGCCCGCCGCTTGACCACCCGTCCAAGATAAGCCAGTGCCTGATCCAGCCGACTGGGTGCCCCTGGGGCCCGCATGGCCAGAACCTCGCGGATGACCCGCAGGGCATGCTGCCGCCCTTTTCGCGCCGGGATGAACGTACCCACGTCGGCCCCGAACGTGACCAGACCCACGCGGTCGTTGTTCATCTGGGCAGACAGCGCAATGGCTGCCGCGACCTGGGCCGCCATCTCGCGCTTGGTGTCTTCGACCCGTTCCACACCGCGCAGGCCCTTGTAGTCGGCCGCGGACAGCCCGAAGTCCATGGACATGGAAGCATCCGCCAGGATGATCACCGTGAGTTCGCGTTCCTCGACGAAGTGCTTGATGAACACATCGCCCGTGCGCGCCGACACGTTCCAGTCGATCAGGCGCACCTCGTCACCGGGCGAATAGGGGCGCACCTCGTCGAAGCTCATGCCCCGGCCCTTGAACACACTGTGGTAACGGCCCGAAAGCTGCTCGTTGACCAGGCGCTGCGCCGTGATTTCGATGCGACGGACCCGCGCGAGCAACCCCTTGAGGTCGCTTGCGTCCCCGGACTCGGCCGGGAGGGGGCGGTTTCGATTCGCCCTGGCATCCATCACGGCACCGCCACCGATTCGAAGAGCCGGGTCAGGAGCGCATCCGCGTCGAGGTTTTCGGCCTCGGCCTCGTAGGACAGAATGACCCGGTGACGCAACACGTCCATGCCGATGGCCTTGACGTCTTCGGGGATCACGTAGCCACGGTGGCGCAGGAACGCATGGGCCCGGGCCGCCTCGTTGAGGTATATCGAGGCGCGAGGGGATGCCCCATAGCGGATGTAATTGCGCAGTTCGGGGGCCGCGAATTCCTCGGGCCGCCGGGTCGCGAACACCAGATTCACGATGTACTGCTTGATCTTGGGGTCCATGTAGATTTCGGACATCATGCTGCGTGCACGCTGCAGGTCATCCAGGGTCATCGCCTTGTCGGGGGTGGTCGTGGTGGCCAGCGACATACGTTCCATGATCTGCAGTTCCTCGTCGGGCGTGGGGTAGGTCACCCGCACCATGAGCATGAACCGGTCGAGCTGGGCTTCGGGCAGGGGGTAGGTGCCTTCCTGCTCGATGGGGTTCTGGGTGGCCAGGACCAGGAATGGGTCCGGAAGCTTGAAGGTGGTGTCCCCGATGGTGACTTGGCGTTCCTGCATGGCCTCGAGCAGGGCGCTCTGCACCTTGGCGGGAGCCCGGTTGACCTCGTCGGCCAGGATGATGCTGGCGAAGATCGGGCCCTTCTTGACCGAGAAGGCCCCGGTCTGCTGGTTGTAGATCTGGGTTCCGGTCAGGTCCGCGGGCAACAGGTCCGGGGTGAACTGAACCCGCGAGAACGACGCCTGCATGACATCGGCCAGGGTCTTCACGGTGAGGGTCTTGGCGAGCCCTGGCACACCCTCGATCAGGACATGTCCCCGGCACAGCAGTGCCACGAGGATCCGTTCGATCATCTCGCGTTGGCCAACGATCACCTTCCCGGCTTCGGCGAACACGCGTTCCAGGAAGGCACTTTCCTTTTTCACCATCTCGGTCAGAACACGGACATCCTGCTCCATGGCGCAACTCTCCTTCCAGACAGGGACCATAACAGGGAAAGGGGCGGGTGTATTCCCGACCCAATGATCTCAGACGCGGTCGGCGCGGTCTGGTGACCGCGCCCTACAGCGGCGCAGAGCTCCTGTAGGGCGGCATCACCAGATGCCGCCTCGTCATCCCGGGGG
>CAYRIB010000015.1:24639-37778 GCA_964424165.1 uncultured Myxococcales bacterium
GGCGCAGAGCTCCTGTAGGGCGGCATCACCAGATGCCGCCTCGTCATCCCGGGGGTCGGCGCGGTCTGGTGACCGCGCCCTACAGCGGCGCAGAGCTCCTGTAGGGCGGCATCACCAGATGCCGCCTCGTCATCCCGGGGGCCGGCGCGGTCTCGTGGCCGCGCCCTACAGCTTCGTCACTCCTTCCCGTGCGGCCTCCAGCAACGGTTCGGCCGACAGAGGCGCGCCCACGGCATTCTTCATCCAGATGTCCGGGCTCAACCGCCCCTGTACACACCAACGCTCCATCTCGGTCCCGAGGTTCTTGCCCTCGACCGCCCTTTCGAGCTGGGCTTGGATCAGGTGGCCAATGGTGTAGTCCGGCAGATACAGACCGTAGGCAATCATGTGACTGTAGATCGCCAGGATCGGCGAGTCCTTGATCGGGGATTCGGCCGAGCCCATCACGGGCGCGTAGTAGCGGTTCCACAAGTCCGTGGCCATGCGCACCACGGCTTCCCGAAGCTGCTCGGGCGTGGCATTTGGATTCGCATACATCCAGCGCCACACCTGCATGTCAAGCAGGGATACGCCCGCTATCTCGCGCGTCATCCAGAAGGCATCGACGGCAGCCATGGCCTTGCGGGTCGCATCATGCGTCCCGAGCCCCAGCAGGTCGAGGTCGCGTTCCTGGAACAGAAATGCCATGGCCTCGGTGAAGGCCGTGTTGGGCACGCCGTTCATCAACACCCGGTCCACGCGATACAGCGAGAAGGTCTGTTCGACCGTGTGGCCGAGTTCGTGCATGGCGATGTTATAGCCCTTGTAATCCATGCCGCCCTCGGGCACCCGGGTCCGCAGATGGGCCGCATCGGTTCGCATGGCCGCTCCCATCGCATGCCCCGCACCCCGTGCCGGGTCGACCCGAATGCGCTCGGACAGGAATCGGGCCGTGTCCGCCAAGAACCCGAGCTTCTGCAAGATATCGGGGAGCTTCTTCCCAAAGGCCTCAAGGGTCGGATACAGCGTTCGCACCGTCTGATTGAGCTGGTCCTCGGGGATCGAACCGCGCACCTTGAACCCGTCGTACCAGATGTCGAACGGTTCAAGGTCCCTCCCCAGGCGCTTGCGGATTACGTCCGCGACCTGCTTCCCGATCGGGTCATCGAGCACCGCCTTGAGCAGGGCCTCGACCCGGGCCTCGGGCAATTCGCGCTCGTAGTTGAAACGCCGATCCATCAAGGTCGGGTAGGCCGGCGAGAAGCGATCGATCTGACGTTCGGCCTGGAACACGTCCAGAAGCATTCGGTAGCGCCGGTCCGGCTCACGCTGTCCCGGGTCGGCCACAGCCTTGCCCAACTCAGCCAGTGTCACCGCGTTGGTCACGGGGTCCCAGTCGTAGTCCTTGCCGTCGACCATCACGGCCGGGATCTCCTGGCGGATGATGCGGTACATGATCTTCTGGATGAGTCGCTGATCGGGGGTGTTCTTCTTCGGGTCCGAATACAGCGACTTGATGTGGTCGCGCAAATTCCAGTGACTGATCAGCACGAGTTCCTTGCCCGGTTCGGCCTTGAAGGGACGCCGGCCCTTGGCCACGGTAACGCGATTCATATGGATGTTGTAGTGGGCGATGTACTCCTCGACCGCGGCATAGGCGCGGGTCGTTGCCTGGCGTGCCTCGCCTGGGATGCGCATCGAGAAGGGCAGCACCAGCCGGGCCGCGGCCCATGCCGCGCGGTCCATGCGGTCCCCATCGCGGGCCAGTTCCTCGGCAGTGCGCAGAGGGAAGTTCAGCAGGGCCACAAAGGCCACCCGGGTCTTGAACGCATCGTCCGCAAAATGGTCGAACGGGTTGAGCGATGCGAACAGCAGGTCCACCGGGAGTTGGTCCCCGGCATTCGTGACATCGAGCGGTTCCTTGATCGTCCGGGCCAGGGACACGGCATGCCCCCAGACGGCCTCGAGGTTCCGGTCGAACCGATTCAGCAGAGCCTGTCGCCCCGCCGCATCGGGGACGAAATGCTGCTGGCAGAACGCATCGAAGTCCGCGGCCGCACCGTCTTCGGGGCGCCAGAACATCGCAACCTGCGACACCCCCACGGCCGCGTCCTTGCGGACCCCGTCGCCATGCTTGTCGACCAGGGCCGCAGTGGTCGCCTTGATCTGCTGGTCATCGATCATGTTCTTCTCCCCGGCCGAAGCCCCTGCGGTCAGCAGGCCGACCCCGACGATCACCGACATCGCAACGTGTTTCATGATGGCACCTCCAAGTTCCTTCCGGGCAAGATGTCAGCCGAGCGGGCGGCTGTCAAGGCCGTCCCGAGACGCTTCGACGCCAGCATGCCGCAAGCCGCGCTGGTTGAGGCCCCGCCGGAGTAGCGCCGCACCACCGGCACCCCGAGCTGGTTCAAGCGGTCCCGAAAATCCGCCAGCTCCGCGGACGTGGCCTTGCGAAAGCCGTCGGGCCGCGGGTCGTTCACGTCGATGAGATTGAGCCTCAGCGGCAAGTCCCCGAGCAGATTCGCGATGCCCTCGACCTCGACGTCCCCGGTGTTGATCCCCGCCAGCACCACCCAGGCGACCGTGACCCGCCCCCCGGCAGCGTCCTTGGCGTACTCGCGGATCGCATCGGTCAGCTCGGCCACCGACCATCGCGCGGCCACGGGCATCAGCCGGGCCCGTCGCTCGTCGACCGTGGAGTTCAACGACACGATCAGGCGATAGGGCTTGCGTTCGTCGATGTACCGACGGATCTGGGGCACCAGCCCCACGGTCGACACGCTGATGGCATCCCCGCGAATGCGGCCGCCACAGGGATCCGTGAGCACCCGGGCGGCCTGCATGACCTGATCATAGTTCGCCAAGGGCTCTCCCTGCCCCATGAACACCGCACCGGACACGCGTCCTTTGGCCTCGTCGCGCACTGCCATGAACGACGCTACGATCTCGCCGGCCGTGAGGTTGCGAGACAGGCCCAGTCGCCCGGTGGCGCAGAAGACGCAGCGCATGGCACAGCCCACCTGGCTCGACAAGCACACCGAATAGCGGTCCGGCCGTTCGAGGGGGATGCGGACCGCCTCGAACAGACATCCGTCCGCGGCCTCGAAGAGATACTTCGCAAAACCCCGGTCGTGCGGGTCGTCGACGCGTTCCACGACGCGCGGCCGACCGCGGTCTACCAAGGTTTCCACGGCCACCATCACGCGCTTGGGCACGGGAATCTCGGGGAACCCGTCCCGTCCGTTCGAGATCGAATGTCCCAGGATCCGGCGTGCCTCTGCGTCCCGAATGTCCACCCCGCATCCGCGCAGGAACGCGGCCAGGTCCGGGGGGGTCATGCCGTAGAGGTTGGGTCGCTCGGACATGCCGGCGGTTGTACCGGGATTTGACGCCGGTTGCAAGACCGGTAAAGGGGCATGGACATTTCTTCGCGTTTCATCGGATACTCATGCCCGACCTTTTTCTCGACTCATGGAGGAACTCATGTCGAAGCTGCTGGACACCGTGCTCCTGTTCTCGCTGCCTGCCTCGGGCAAGTCCGAGGTGCGCAAATACCTCGCGAATCTGACCCCCGAACAATGTCGTGATGAATTCCACATGGGTCCGACCCTGCAACTCGACGACTACCCTTACGTGCACTTCATGCACCGCATCGACGACGAATGCTACGCCGCCGGCGGTCGTTACCTGTTCTTCAAAGGACCCGCCCGCCCGTTCCAGGATCCGATCCAGTGGTTCACGCTGATCGAGATGCTGAACGAGGATTACGCGGACCTGCACGCCCACAAGTTCTACGACGTCGGCTCCGCGGCGGAACTGCTGTTCGACCGACTCGACGCGGCGTTGCTCCGGGCCGGGGCGGTCCCCATGCTGCAGGAACTGCCGCACAAGGTCCGCCGCGCCGTGGCCCAGGCGTTGGAGGCGGAATGCCGCAAGGAACTGGATGGCCGCAACGCCCAGGCCCAGCAGGACCTGACCGGCAAGACCATCGTGATCGAGGCGGCGCGCGGCGGCCCGAACGGCGCGACCTTCCCCCTGACCCCGCCGCTCGGTTACGCAGCGGCCTTCTCGCAGTTGTCGCCGACCATCCTCGACCGCGCCGGCGTGCTGTACGTCTGGGTGTCGCCCGAAGAATCGCGGCGCAAGAACTGGGAACGCGGCCGCCCCGACGGCCAGGGTTCGATCCTGTTCCATTCCGTGCCCCTCGAAGTCATGCTTGGGGACTATGGTTGTGATGATCTGGCCTATCTGATGCAACTGTCGGATCAGCCGGACACCGTGAAGGTGGAACGCACCATCCAGGTGCCCGACGGCGAAGGCGGCATGCGCTATGCGCTCAAGACCTGGCACCTGCCCGTGGCCCGCTTCGACAACCGCAAGGACCTCACGACCTTCGTGCGCAAGGACAAGGGCCAGTGGGGCAAGGACGAAGTCGCGGCTCTGCACGATGGCCTGTCGGCCGCGTTCCGCACCTTGGCATCCAAGCAGTAGAAGCCGTACAGTCCTACCGTCGACCCATTGTGGAGGCCTCGACCATGCGATGGCAGATGATTGCGTTCCTGGTTCTGACCGCTGTGATGGGGTCCTGTGCCCATGCGACCCCGACCGACGCCTGCCGGACCCGCGTCAACGAGTGTCTGGCCCGGTGCCCGGTGAATGCATCGCCAGTCAACCAATCCCTGGTCACACCCGATCTGCCCATGGATCAGCGCACCTCGTGCGAGCGTCAGTGCCACAATCTGTGTTTGTGGGATTGAACTGCGCCCGCGGGCCCCAGGTCTGCGGTCACGGGGCGGTATTGTTCACAGCCGCGGGTTCGCGCCCGATCGGCAGGATGGCCAGGCCTTCTTCGCCTGCGGGCAGATTCAGGAACTTGCGCAACGCATCGGGGTTGAAGCCCCCCACGTAGGTGCTGCCGAGGCCCAGCGAAACGGCCTGCAAAAACACGCTCTGGGCCACCTCGCCCGCCTCGACCGCCATGAACGTGGCCCCCCGGTTACCGGCCCGTTTGCCCATGCGCGACAAGGTCCCAGTCACCACCAGGGCCACGGGTGCAGAGCGGATCCAGAGTTGCGGCGCCACCTGATCCACCAGACGATCCCGGGCATCCCCGTCGGCCAGACGCTCGAGGTCATGTTCCTTGTTTCGGTAACGATACACTCCTGCCGCCAGGCCGCTCACGTTCCCGGCCACGACATAGACGTCGAGCGGATAGGTGGCCATGGCCGACGGCACGGTCCGGTGTCCCTTGGCATCGGTGATGCCCTGCGCGGACCAGCACAACTGCGCCAGTTCCGCCAGGGTCAGGGCCCCCGGAGCAAATGCACGCAGCGAGCGGCGCTGGGACAGGGCCTGTTCCACGCTCAGGCCGCCGCCGGTACCGGGCGGGGGAAGCTTCACGACCACCGGGGACGATGGCGATGTTGCCGAGGCGGCTGTCGCGACCTGGGCGAGGCAAGGAGCCGCGACCGCGAGGGCCAGGGCGATGAACGCGATGCGATGCATGGATGCCTCCAGCGAGAGACCTCGGGATGATAGCACGGCAGGGGGGCCCAGGGATGCTGTGGAGAGGGTGCGAACGCATGGGGGAAGGGCGCCAGCAAACTTGCGCAGGACTGATCTTGGAGTGCGGTAGCTTGCTACCGCTTTCTTGGCGATTCGTTTCGCCCCGGCGCCGCAAAGCGCAAGCAAGCTTGCGCACTCCCGGACCCCTTTGGGGGCGTCTAGACGCTCCTCTTGCTCTCGAGTTCCTCCCAGCGGGCGTAAAGCGCGTCGACCCGGGACTTCGCCGCCTCGTAGGCCTCGCTGCACTGCTGAAGCCGCCCGGCATTGCTGGCGATGCCGGGGTCCTCCAGGTCACGGGTCACGGCATCCAGGACCTCTTCGGCCTGCAGGATCGCTACTTCCATGCCTTCGTATTCGCGCTGCTCCAGGTACGTCAGCCGCCGAGTCACCACCTTCTCGCGGACCTTCCGCACCACCTCCGGAACCGAACGGCGCCGCTCGGCAGCTACGGTCTCTTCCCACTGTGCCAGGTCCGCGAAGGCCCCGACCCGGCCATCCCCGGTGAGGCCCATCAAGCCCGTGGCCACGCGATCCATCATGTACCGATCGTGGGTCACCAGCACCAGCGCCCCCGGGAAGTCGAGCAGACTCTCTTCGAGCACCTCGAGCGTCGGGATGTCCAGGTCGTTCGTGGGTTCGTCCAGAAGCAGCACGTCCGCAGGCTGCCGCATCAGGTTCGCAATCAGGATGCGGGCCCGTTCGCCCCCGGACAAGACCCCGACCGGAGTGTCGAGTTGGTCCTGCCGAAACAGGAAGCGCCGCGCCCAGCCCACCACATGGATGGCCGTGCCCCGGTAGATGACCTGATCCCCGTCCGGGGCCAGGGCACGCCGCAGTGTGACCGACAGGTCCAGTTGTTCGCGCCGTTGATCGAAGTACACCAGCGACAGGCCAGACGCCGCTTCCACTGCACCGGCATCCGGCTCCAGCTCGCCGGCCAGCATCCGCAGCAGCGTGGTCTTGCCGCTTCCATTGGCCCCTGCCACCCCGAGCCGCAAGCCAGGACACAGAACGAGGTCGAGTCCGCGCACCAGACAACGCCCCCCCAGGGACTTGTCCACGCCACGCACCACCAGCAACCGTTTCGTGCGCCGGTCCGTGGCCGCGAAATCCACCCGCAGCGCCGTCGATGCATTGCGCGACGACACGTCCGACAAGGTTTCGATCAGCCGGTGCGCCTCGTCGACCCGATATTGCGCCTTGGTGGCCCGAGCCTTGGGCCCCCGCCGCAGCCACTCCACCTCCCGGCGAACACGATTGGCAAGCGTCGTCTCGAGCGTGGCCTGGCCGGCCAGGAACGCTTCACGCCTTTCGAGGAACGCGTCATAGGCCCCGTCGCAAGACAGCGTGCCCTCCGGATACACCCGATTCAGTTCCATGACCCGATTGGCCACGGTCTGCAAGAACCGACGGTCGTGGGTGACCACCACCGACGCGAAAGGCGCCGTGGGCAGAAGGCGTTCGAGCCATCGCAACCCATCGAGGTCCAGATGGTTCGTGGGCTCGTCGAGCAACAAGACGTCCGGGTGCCCGGCCAGGGCGGCCACGATCGCCAGGCGACGCGTCCATCCGCCAGACAGGGTGCCGGTCGCGCATCCGGGGTCCGGCCAGGCCAGCAACCCTCTGGCCTCGGACCAGCGAGCCTGCAAAGCGGCATCGGGGTCCGGTTCGCCGGCACATGCCGCCAGAACCGCAGCCCGCAGGACTTCGTCAACGGTCTGCTCGGGCACAAAGGCACAGTCCTGCGGCACGTAACCGATGCGGGCGCCTCTGCGCGAAGCGACCTCGCCCGCATCCGGCGTCTCAATCCCCGCAAGGATCTTCAACAACGTCGATTTGCCGCTGCCGTTGGGTCCAATGAGACCCAGCACGTCACCCTTGGACACGCCAATCGAGACGTTTTCGAACAGGGTTTGGACCCCGAAGGACTTGGACAGTCCCCGTGCATGGATCAGAGGTCCGGTCGATGTGGTGCCCACGCCTGCCCCGCGTTCCCAGGAAAAGCGCACACTACCGCATCCCGAGGCCCGGATCCAGCCCTGTTCAAAACTCGAAAAAAGGGGCTTTCACCCCGGTTGAAAAAAGTGTAATATCTGTCCGATACGGAGGTGGGTAACCTGCTCAGCATCGTTCCGAACACCGCGCGTCCCTGGTCTTGCTTTTCCCTGACCGTTGTGGACCCGGCCTGGACGATGGCACGTTGGTGCGTGCCGGCAATCAGGTGAACCGGACACCGCTTGCGGTGGCCTCCAATGCCCGGGTTCGGGTACGTTGGGGCGTGGGACGCCCCGAGGGAGTTCATGGGAGGGTTCCTGATGCAGAAGAACAAGTTGTTCATGGGTGGTCTGGCTTGGGCGACGAACGAGACCTCGCTGCGCAATGCGTGCGAGCAGTACGGTGACATCGAGGAAGTGCGCGTGATCACCGACCAGGCGACCGGGCGCTCCAAGGGCTTCGGCTTCGTGACGTTCACGACCGACGAAGCGGCCGCGAAGTGCAAGGCCGAACTCGACGGTCAGATCGTGGACGGCCGGACGATCAAGGTCGACTTTCCGCGCGAACGCGAAGATCGCGGCCCCCGTGGCGGTGGCGGATTCGGCGGCGGCTACGACCGCGGCGACCGCGGCGACCGTGGCGGCCCCGGTGGACGGCGCGGCTACTAGGACCCCCCCTTCGGTTCGTTTCCATCCCGGCCCTTGACGGCCGCACCTAGCCGATCCTGGAGGACGACATGGGCGATTCGCTCGACGAGATGATCACCACATTTCAGAAAGAGGACGCGGCCCCCGAAGAAGACTTCGCGAGCCTGCTCGAGGGCAGCTTCAAGAAGGCGTTTGCGCGCCTTGCCCCAGGCGACCGCGTGCAAGGACGCATCGTTTCCCTGGGCGATTCGTCGCTATTGGTAGACGTGGGCCAGCGATGCGAGGCCTTCATCGAAAGGGGCGAGTTCTCGCCCGAGGAACTGGCCGCGCTGTCGATCGGGGACCTGATCGAGGCCTTCGTGGTGCGAACCTCGGCTCAGGGCGCCCGGCTGTCCCGTGCCATGAGCGCTCGGAACCTGGACCTCGAAGCCCTGGCCGAGGCAGCGGCATCAGGCGTACCCGTCGACGGCCGCGTTTCGGGTCACAACAAGGGTGGTTTCGAGGTGGCCCTGCCCGGTGAGGCCAAGGGCTTCGTGCCCTTCAGCCAGATCGAGTTCGGGGCCAAGCAGGAACCCGACGCCTACGTGGGGCAGACGTTCCGCTTCCGCGTCATGGAGGTTCGTGGCCGGGACGTGATCTTGTCCCGTGCGGCCCTGCAGCGCGAGGAAATGGAGGCGAGTCGCGCCCGTCTGCTGGCGACCCTGCAGGTCGGCGACACGTTGCAGGCCCCGGTCGTGAAGATCGAAGCCTTCGGGGTGTTCGTGGACATCGGGGGCGGGGTCAATGCCCTGGTCCCCATGTCCGAGATCTCGTGGACCCGCGCGGACGAGGCCAAGGCCGGCATGGTCGTAGGCCAGGTCCTGACCGTGAAGATCCTGCGCATCGAACAGAAGGATGGACGTCCCCGCATCAGCGCCAGCGTCAAGGCCGCCGGGGATGACCCCTGGGTCGATGCCGGCAACGAACTGATGGTGGGCCGCACCGTGAAAGGGCGAGTCACCCGCCTGATGCCGTTCGGCGCCTTCGTGGAAGTTCTGCCAGGCATCGAGGGCTTGATTCACGTGTCCGAAATGACCGGCAAAAAGCGCGTGAACAATCCCGCCGAGGTGGTGCGGCCAGGCGAGGAAGTCACGGTGTCGGTCACCGCCTTCGACCCTGTAACTCGGCGCGTGGGGCTGTCGCTCAAGGCGCTCGAGGCCACTGATGACGAGGTGGATGCCGGCACGCGGGCGCGCTACATGTCGCCCGATGCCGCACCCGCCGCAGGGGGGGCCTTCGCCGCTGCCTTTGCGCGTGCCCGTGAACGTGCCGAGGAAAAGTCCAAGCGCCGCAAGTGATGGTCCACCAAACTTCGTTGATCGCGTCTTTCTAGGACACCAGGGTCCGGAAGTGCTCGGCATTGGCCGTAAGGTCCTCGGACCGCTCGTACAGCGACGACCCGATCAAGAAGCCCACGTCGGTCCCGAACACGGTCCGCATCTCGGCTACGCGCGACAGCGTGAGGCCACCCGCCGGCACGGGGAAAGCACCCGCCAAGCCTTCCAGATCCGCCTTGCAGGCACGATCGATCCGAGCGTTGACCTCGCGCGTCAGAGGAAAGCGTCCACCCCACGACGGAAATACCACCAGATCCGCACCGATCATGCGCATCAAGGTCCCGAACACCACGTCCGCCGCGATCCCATGGTCAGGATGGGCTTCGAACACGCCCAGCATGGCAGGATGCGCCATGACCGGCAGGTCGGTGGCCTCTGCCAAGGTCCGCATCGCATCGAAGCCCACCAGCATGGGCGCGACGAGAAAGCCCCCGGCACCGGCGTCCTTGGCGAACCGGGCACGATCGAGCATGCCGTCGAGCGGACCCATGAGTGTCGGGAAATACAAGGTGGCATGCCCGCTCTGTTCGTTCGCTCGTCGAACGGCGTCTGCACAGGCAGCAACCCGATCTTCGAACGGGTGGAACGGTTGGTTGTTCACCCCGTGGTCGTCCTTGATGATGTCCATGCCGCCCAAGGCCAGACGATAGGCGTCCGATGCGAAAGTGGCCACGGGCCGACCCATGGGCTTGAGCGCGCTGATCAGCAGGGGCCGATCGTGCACCCCCAGACGCTGGCGCACGCCCGCAATCCCGAAACGAGGACCACCCAGGACACGGGCATAGGCTGGGGAAGGCCGGATCGCGACGAGCCGGATCCCCGGTTTGAGGCTGATGTTTCCGTACAACACGTTGATTATCTGAGGGATTTTGGGGGTCAGGACATCGATCTCGTAGGCCACGGTGACCCGAAAATGCGCATCCCCATCCGGCTCGATGCCGACCACCTGGGCTACGACGTGCTGCGCGATGAACGGGTCCTGGCACAGCGGCTCGGTCACCTCCACGGTCTGTTCGATGCACAGTTCCCGGGCACGCGCCGCAATGTCTTCGGCCGTGGACCGGATTCGGTACGTGGCCCAGATCCCCGTGCGTTCGTCCGCGTCGGTCATCGCAACTGCCCCTGCAACACGCGCTGTGCCGCGGCCACGATGGCGTTTGCGGTCAGTTCATAACGCTCGAACAGGTACTCGGGCGACCCTGGGCACGCGAACACATCCCGCACGCCGATCCGGGCCAGTTGGCGGGGCATGCGCTCGCTCAGCAACTCGGCCACCGCGCCCCCAAGACCCCCGGCCACGAGATGATTTTCGGCCGTGACCACCCCGCGCACGCCTTCGGCCCTATCGAGGATGGCCTCTTCGTCCAGGGGCTTGATGGTCGGCAAATGCAGCACGGCGGCCGACACCCCCTGCCCCGCCAGTTGGTCGGCCGCTTCGATCGTCGAACGCAGCATGATCCCCGTGGTACACAACAGCACGTCGTGGCCTTCGCGCAGGGGCACGCCATAACCGATCCGGAAGCGATACGTTGCGGGATCGAACCATCGCGGGACCTCGCGTCGCAGCATCCTTGCGTAGACCGGGCCCACGTGGCCTGCAATCGCGGGCACGACCTGTTCGATCTCGGTGGCATCCGCGGGGTCGATCACGGTCATGCCGGGCAGCATTCGCATCAGGGACAGGTCCTCGATTGCCTGATGCGTAGGACCCAGACGCGAGGTCAGGCCTGGAATCACCCCGATCAGCTTGACGTTCGCGGCATGCATGGCCACCTGCACGCAGACCTGCTCGTAGGCGCGGCGCGTCAGAAACACCCCGAAGCTGTGCACAAACGGCACATCACCCTCGAACGCCAGGCCCACCGCGATGTCCACCTCGTTCTGTTCGGCAGCACCCACGTTGAAAAAGCGATCCGGGAACCGGTCCCGGAAACCGTCGATTTCGGTCGAGTTGCCCAGGTCCGCACCCAGTACCACCACATCCGACCGCGCCTCGCCCAGGCGCACCAACGCGTCGCGGTAGGGCGCCATCACCTCGATCGCATCGTGCAGCAGCAGGTCACACCGCATCCCAGTCCCCCTTCAGGTCCGCCAGGGCGCGGTCCTTCATCGTCCCGTCCAGGCGCGCATAGTGGAACGCCCGGTTGCCCTCCATGAACGACACCCCCTTTCCACGGATCGTGTGACCCACCAGGATCGAGGGCCGTCTGCGATCAGCGTCAGTGAGGTCGTCCAAGGCCGTGAGCACGGCTGCCATGTCGTTGCCGTCGCACTCACGGACCTCCCAGCCGAACGACCGGTACTTGTCCCCGAGCGGTTCCATGTTCATGACCTCTGCGGTCGGGCCATCCACCTGAAAGCCATTGGCATCGATCACAGCCACCAGATTCGAAAGCTCGAAATGGGCAGCACTGGCTGCGGCCTCCCAGATCTGTCCCTCGTCCTGCTCGCCGTCGCTCATCATCACGAAGACCCGGTGCGCCCGCTGGTAACGTCGAGCGTGCAGGGCCATTCCCACGCCAAGCGACAGCACCTGGCCCAGCGACCCCCCGCTGACCTCCACGCCCGGTACAGTCTGGCGATGTGTGGCAAGTTCGAGTGGAGAACCATCGTCCTTGAACTTCCACAGCAGTTCGCGATCGAAGTAGCCACGATCCGCCAGGATGGCATATAGGGCCAGCGCATAGTGTCCGGGCGACAGCAAGAAACGGTCCCGGTCGGGCCACGCGGGTTGGTCCGGCCGTCCGGCCGCGTAGCGATAGTGCACCGCGGCCATGAGATCGATGCCTGAGAGGGCCTGCGCCAGATAGGCCCCACCCGTGCGAAAGGCCACGTCGATCAACAAGGTCCGAAGATCAGCGGTCTTGGCCAACAGGGCGTCAAGGTCCAGGAACGGTTGCGGCATGAAGGCCTCGCATCCAGAGGCGGTCGCGATTATCCCTTTGGGGCGCCGGGGTGTCAATTGCGGCTGGCCGCACCGTCCCTCTGGGAGGGCCGCAACATGGTTCGGCTTGGGAGTGCGGCAGCTTGGTTCGATTTGGAAGTGCGGTAGCTTGGTTCGGTTTGGGAGTGCGGTAGCTTGGTTCGGTTTGGGAGTGCGGTCTCCGTTTCGGCCGGCTGTAGGGCGGCATCACCAGATGCCGCCTCGTGATGCCGGGGCGGCGCGGTCTGGTGACCGCGCCCTGCAGAAATCCTACTGAACACTGCGTTGCCAGGTTGATTGATTGTAGTCGGGGGTGACAGGACCGCCTAGACGGTCTCGGTGTCCGTTGCAGGGGCTTCGGCTGCCGGGGCTTCGGCAACAGGCTCCTCGGCCGGGGCTTCGGTCGCGGCTTCGGCTTCCTCGATACCTTCGTCCTTCTTCGCCTTCTGAGCTGCCTTCTTCTTCGCGCTTTCCTCGACGGCCGCCACGGTCAATGCACCCGGCCCCTTGGGCAGGCTCGACACGTCCATCTTCTCGCGGATCAGGTCGCCGATCGTGCTGGCCGTGGGCTTTTGCGCCTTCAAATACTCGGCGTAGTCGCCGCTGGACACCGCTTCCTGATAGCGCCTAATCGACAGGCCCAGCTTGCGC
>CAYRIB010000015.1:37788-39572 GCA_964424165.1 uncultured Myxococcales bacterium
CGTCACCGACCTTGAGCACCTTGGCGATGTTGTCGACCTTCTCGGTGCGGATCTCGGACACGTGCACCAGGCCCTCGACGTCGTCGGTCAGTTCCACGATCGCACCGAAGTCCAGGATCTTGCTGACGGTCCCTTCCACGATCGAGCCGATCGGATGCTGTTCGTGCACCTTCTCCCACGGGTCCGAAGCCATCTGCTTGATGCCCAGGGCGAAGCGCTCCTTGTCCGGGTCGATGTGCAGCACCACGGCCTCGACCTCATCCCCCTTCTTGAAGATGTCGGCGGGATTCTTGGCCTTGCGCGACCACGAGATGTCCTGCAGATGCACCAGACCGTCGATCCCGTCCTCGATACCGAGGAAGATCCCGAAGCTGGTCACGGACCGCACCTTGCCGGTCACGCGCGTGCCAATGGGATACTTCTCGGCCAGCAGGTGCCACGGGTTGATTTCGGTCTGCTTGAGGCCCAGGGCAATACGCTTGCTCTTGGCGTCGACCTGCAGCACCACGGCCTCGACTTCCTGGCCCACGGTCAGGAGCTTGGAGGGGTGCTTCACCTTCTTGGTCCACGACATTTCGGACACGTGGATCAGGCCTTCGATACCGGGTTCCAGTTCCACGAACGCGCCGTAATCGGCCAGGGACACGACCCGCCCCTTGACCCGGTCGTCCACATGGTACTTGTCGCCCGCCTTCTGCCAGGGGTCCTCGGAAATCTGCTTCATACCCAGGGACACGCGTTCGGTGTCCTTGTCGAACTTCAGGATGCGGACCTTGATCCGGTCGCCCACCTGCACCATTTCGGACGGGTGGTTGATGCGGCCCCACGACATGTCCGTGATGTGCAGCAGGCCGTCGAGCCCGCCAAGGTCCACGAAGCAGCCGTAGTCCGTGATGTTCATCACCGACCCCTCGATCGTCTGACCGACTTCGAGGGTGCCCAGCGTCTTGGACTTCATTTCGTCCCGCTCTTTTTCGAGCAGGGCGCGCCGCGACAGCACGATGTTGCCACGCCGGCGATTGAACTTGATCACCTTGAATCGCAGTTTCTGGCCGATGTAGCGGTCCAGGCCCCGCACCGGACGCAAATCGATCTGCGAACCCGGCAAGAACGCCTTGACGCCGATGTCCACGGTCAGGCCGCCCTTGACGCGCGACAGAACCAGGCCCTCGACCACGCCGTCCTTTTCGGCCGCCGCGGAGATCTCGTCCCAGATCTTCAGCTTGTCGGCCTTTTCCTTGGACAGCTCGAGCAGCCCGTCCTTGTTTTCGCGGGCTTCGACGTACACCGGGACGCGATCCCCTGCCTTGATGGTCAGGGACCCGTCCAGTTCCATGAACTCGTGCAGCGGAACCTGACCTTCGCTCTTGTACCCGATGTCCACGAGGACCCAATCCTTTTCGATCTTGAGGATCGTGCCCTGGACCACTTCGCCGTCCTTGACTTCCGCGTGGTCGTACTGTTCGACCAGCTTCGCGAAGTCAGTTTCGTCGAAGTCCTGCACCGGCACCACGTTGTCTTCCTGCACCTGATTGACGATGTCTTCCATGTTCCTCCACGAACGCCTACGCCCGCCCCACTGCAAGCTCCCAACCATCCCCGACGGGGTTTGTTGCCGACCCGAAATGGGCCGCAACCGTAGGGGGCGGAGTTTATGTGGCATGGGGGGAAAAGTCAATCAACGAAAAGGAGATCTTCGTGAGCGAGAAGCTTCAATGATCGGGATGGTGCTGTGTCACGGTGCCGTCGAACCGGTCATAGTGTCGCCCTCGCGTTTTCGGGAG
>CAYRIB010000015.1:39672-40802 GCA_964424165.1 uncultured Myxococcales bacterium
GGGAGTGCGGTAGCTTGCTACCGCTTTCCCGTAGGTTTTCTGCGCCCAGACGCTTCAAATCGCAAGCAAGCTTGCGCACTCCCAAAACCGGGCATCACGCGGTCTTTCCCACCAGGCGGCGCAGGTTCTCGATCGCCCCGGAATGCAGTTGCGAGATTCGGCCTTCGGTCACTTCCAGCAGGTCCGCAATCTCGCTCATCGCACAGCCTTCAAGGTAGTGCAGGATGATCACCAGACGCTGACGCACGGTCAACCGCTCGCTGGCCACAGAAACCGCCATCACCAGTTCGCGGGACGCCACCTCGGCGGCGGGGTCCAGGGCCGCCGGGTCCCGCAAGGTCTGCAACAGGTCCCGCTTGCGCAAGTCCCCTTCCATGGCGCGGTCGTCAAAACCCATCACGAGCATGGACTGCGCCCTCTGGGCCCTCTCGGCCAGTTCGCCATGACTGACCCCGAGCTGCTCGGCCAGTTCCGTCGATGTCGGGGCGCGACCGGCCCGGGCCTCGAACTCGTCGGTCTTGCGGTGCAGTTCGTTCACGTCCTGACGCGACGCCCGCGACAAGGGGTCCATGTTGCGCAGTTCGTCAAGCACCGCGCCCCGGATGCGAATGCGGGCATACTGTTCGAACGGAACGCCCCGGCTGTCATCGAACTGGCGAGCCGCGTGGATCAATCCGATCACCCCCGCGCTGGTCAGATCGTCCCGATCCACGTTGCGCGGCAAGCGGCTCACCATCTGGTTCACCACGCTGCGCACGAGCGGCAGGTAGGGAGATATGTCCGGGCGGCCCACGAGTGTCCTGCTCCGTGCAGTCTTGCCGCTATCTTCCCCCGCGACCCGCCTGCCTGTCAACCACGTTGAGCCTCGGTGTCCCACATCAACCGACGCCAGCAGACCTCGTCGCGGCGCGCACCCGGCCACACCTCGAGGGCCCCTGCGTGCGGCAGGGGCGCCATCAGCAGGATCGCCAGCCGACGCTTGATTTCGCGTTCGGTCGGATCGTCCCGATGCAGAATCCACAACTTCCCGAGTCTGGTCATGGCCACATGCCGCATGGTGCGCCTCCCTGGTCTTCACAGGGAATATCGGGACTACCCGCGGTCGTGTTTCAGCGACCTGCCTTGTTCAT
>CAYRIB010000016.1:0-25100 GCA_964424165.1 uncultured Myxococcales bacterium
GAGTGCGGTAGCTTGCTACCGCTTTCACAAAATCCCGTTCCACTCGGGCGTAACAAAGCGCAAGCAAGCTTGCGCAGTCCCAGATTGTGAACTCTTTGGCATGGCTGCCAAAACGGCGTTGCTTTCGGTTTCAGTGAATGACCGCGATCACCAGGGTCATGGACCCGCATGACAGGCGGTGCTCGCCCTCGGCCGGCGGCCACTTCAGACGCGCGGTGCAAACCTTGGACACCCGCCGTTCCTGGCTTTCGAATTCGGGCTGTGCAGGCTTCGGCGCATCGATCACCGGCATGCCCCCGTCGATCATTGGCCTCGCCTTCGCGGATGCCGACCCCTCCGCCCCCTCGTCAAGGGTCCCGGTGCCATAGTCGGCCACGAAATCGTCCATCCCGGCCGACAACAAGGCATCCGGATCAATCTGCACGTCCCTCGGCGCCGCGCGCCGAGGAGGATCAATCCTTCGGGCAGGCCGCACCGGCACGCGCGATCCGCCGTCCGATACCACCACGAACGACAAGGGCATCGCCAGGGCGGTATAGGCGCGCAGGCCCTTGTCCCATCGGGCCGTCGACCCGCTGACAAACGGAGTCTGGTACAACTGCCGGGACCCGATGAACACCTGCACCGCCAGGCGCTTCGACCGGTCGGCATCCGCGGCCCCTTCGAGTCGCATCACCCGCACCCGGACGTTGCGCACCGGTGTCACGGCAGCAGCCCGGAAAGCGACCGTGCCCGCAACGACACTCAGCAACAGGGCCGCGATAACCAGACGCGTTCTCATGATTCATCCCCTTTGTCCAAGGCCCGAACCCGCCCGTACTCGCCATCGAACCCAGATGTCAGCGTGACGCGCTCCTCACGAATCCGTTCCAGCGCCTCGGCCAGTCGTGTTTCGCCTGACCGGCGAAGGGGTTCCAGGGATTCCCAGGCCATCAAGGGCAACTCCGGTCCGTGCGCACTCAGCACCTGTTCATAGGCCACCGCCACCTTCCGGCTCGCCGGCCCCACACCGAGCACCTCGGACAACACCTCCACGAGCGGCACCAGACGTTGCTGCCCCGGGAAAAGGCTGAGGTCCGCCCGATCGCGATCGGCCAAGGCATCCACGCGCCCCAGTACGCCCGGGGTCAGCATACCGCCACATCGCGGGCAGCGCCCCTCCAACACCCGCGACGCCTCGGGATCAGCAGAAAACCCGCAGTTGCGATGACCGTCGAGGTGGTACTTTCCCTCCTCGGGAAAGAACTCGATCGTGCCTGCCAGGCGGTTTTGCCGCATCGCTTCGCGCATCCCCGCAAACGTCGCATCACCGTCGAAGATCGTGGCCTCCCGCCCCAGCTTCGACGGCGAGTGGGCGTCCGAGAACGACACCATGGCGAACCGATCCAGCGCGGACCAGCGGCGATTCATGGCGATGTCCGATGACAAGCCGGTTTCCAGTGCAAAGACCTCCCCGGCCAGATCCCCGAAGCAGTCCTCGATCGTGTCGAACCCCGAACGCGCCCCGAACAGGCCGAAATGCGGCGTCCACACGTGTGCCGGAATCACGTACGCACCAGGGTCCGCATCCATGGCCAGTTCCAGAATGCGACGCGGGGGAACACCCAGGATCGGACGACCGTCCGACGTGACGTTACCCAAGGCGGCCAGGGCGGCATCGAAGCGCTCGACCGCCCGCAGATCCGGAAGCAGCACGAGCGTGTGCACCTTGCGGACCCGCCCGCCCGACGAGAAGATCGACGACACCTCACCGGTGAACACGAAGCGAACCGCGCGATGCAACACCGCCGGCAGTGATGACAGGGCCTCGGCCGCCACATTCGGGCGCGGAATCAGAGTCCCGTCCCCCGCTTCTTCCAGATGTTCCCGCAGATGGGCCAGCCATCCGGGATGGGTCACGTCCCCTGTGCCCACCACGGAGATCCCCTTGCGGCAGGCCCATGTCAGCAAACCAGGAACGTCCAGGTCTCGACTGGTGGCACGGGAAAACCGTGAATGGATATGCAGATCCGCCAGGAACCTCATTCGCCCCCGGGCATCATCAGTTCCTCGATGTTCGGAACCAGCGCGATCTCGATGCGACGATTGAGCGCCCGCCCGTCGGGCGTGGCGTTGTCGGCCACCGGGACGAACCGGCCATAGCCTGCGGCCGAGATGCGTTCGGCCGGCATGCCTTCCTCGATCATGAACAGCACCACCTCGCGCGCCCGGTCCAGCGACAGGCGCCAGTTGGTTTCATCCGACCCGGTGTCGTCGGTGTGTCCGGCCACCTGGAACTGCCGGTTCGGGTCGAGCGACACCAGGATCACGGTCAACTGCGTGAGCGCGGCGAGGCCTTCGTCTTTGAGCTTGGACTTGCCCACGTCGAACAACACCTTTTCAGACATTTCGACGATCATGCGGCCCTTGTCGGTCCGCACGGTGAGCTTGCCCGCGGCCACCATGTCCTGCAGCTTCGCCCGGAAGTTGGCCAACGCCGCCTTTCGCTTCTCGGCCAGGGCCCGCATCTCCTCGACGCGGTCGAGGGCCGTGCGCAGGTCCGCGGACAGGGTGCCACGTTCCTTGCCAAGCAACTGCAGTTCATCGGTGCAGCGCTGGTGATCCTTGACCAGCCCCCCCTTTTGCAGTTCCAGGTCTGCCACTTGGATCTTGAGCGAATCCACGTCCCTCTGATAGACCTCCTTCGAAATCCCGCAGCCACCAGCCACCACCATGACGCCGACCAGCCCGACCCACATCATCTTCAGGCGCATCCACTACCTCCCGTCACTGCGAAGCATCGACCACAACAACCCGCCAAGGAACACGAACGACAACCCGAACGACAAAACCCCTGCCACCTTCTGCAACAAGGAATCCGACTCGATCAAAAACACCGACGCAAAGAAGAACGTCGGGAACAAGAATCCCAGGATGATGCGGTTCGCCCGACGCGACCGGCCGACGTTTTCGGCCTCGGCCTCCTGGGACTTCAACACCAGGGTCAGTTCGCCGCGGCGAAGCTTGCGCAGCACGCGACGGAGGTCGAGCGGCGAGTCCTTCAGCAGAGCAAGTCCATCGGTCAACGAACGAACCAGGGTCTGCGAATGCTTGCGGGGGTCGAGGACCCGTCGGACGTACAGTTCGGTCAGATAGGGCTTGACCGCATCGAGGGGGCGGAAATCCGGCAGGACCTCTTCGCCGATACCTTCCATGGTCCCGATCGCCTTTCCCGCCAGTACCAGGTCCGCAGGCAACATCACGTGGTGGCGCATCACGACTTCGAGCACCTCGGACAGCAGTCCGGACACGTCCAGTGACCCAAGCGCCAGATGCTGATACCGCCCCAGGATGCGCCCGAGTTCCGCCCGCATGGCACGCATGTCCGTATCGTCCCCGATCAGGTCCGCATCGAGCATGAGCTGAACGAGGTGATCGAGGTCCCCATTCATCATGGCGACCATGAACCCCAGCAGTTCGTCGATTCGACGGGATTCCACGGTGCCCATCATGCCGAAGTCCAGCAGCGCGATGGTGCCATCCTCACGGATGAAAAAGTTGCCCGGATGAGGGTCCGCATGGAAGAAACCGAATTCGAAGATCGAGCGCAACGTCACGCGCATGCCCACTTCGACCACGCGCGCCGGATCCACGGCCAGCGCGGCCATGCCCTCACGATCCGTGATCTTGACGCCACGCACCCGCTCCATGACCAGCACCCGGCGCGAACAGAGCTGCGGATGGGGCACGGGCACGTGGATCCCCGGCTCATCACGGAAGTGCTCGGCGAAGCGCTGCATACTCTGGAGTTCCTGGCAGAAATCGATCTCACGCGACAGCGAGCGCCGGAATTCCTGCACGATGGCCAGCGGACGGAAGGGCCGCAGTTCGGGAACGCGGTCTTCGAGCATCTGAGCCAGACTGGTTAGAATGCGCAAGTCCGCATGGATCATCGCGTCAAGGCCCGGTCGCTGAACCTTGACCACCACCTCCTCGCCCCCGCGCAGAGTGGCTTCATGAACCTGGGCGATCGATGCAGCCGCGATCGGCTCCGGCTCGAAACGTTCGAAACACGCATCGATCGACTGATGCAGGTCCTTCTCGACCACGAGGCGCACCGCATCGAACGGAAAGGCCGGCACCCGGTCCTGCAGCTTGCGCAACTCGATGACCAGGCTCATGGGCACGAGGTCCGGACGCGTTGCGAGCATCTGTCCAAGCTTGATGAACGTCGGACCGAGTTCTTCGATGGCACGCCGGATCCGTTCCTCGACCGTATGCTGGGCCGGAGATGCGGCCTCACGACGAAACAGGTGAACGATGCGCTGCACGAACGGCAGAAGGCGCAGCCGGGCAGCCACGTCGCGGAACCCGTGACGCGCAAGGACGCTCGCGATCCGCCTCACCCGGCGAAGATCCCGCAGGCGCATGGGCTTCAGACCCGCAGCGGACACGCTCATTTCCCGTTGCCCCCGTCATCTTGTTCAGGATGCTCGCCCCCGGTCAGCCAGTCGAGCACCGTCCGCCCGGTCGGCCCGAACCACAAGGACACTGCTTCCTCGAGATCCCCGAGGGCCTGTCGCCCCTCCTGCTCGCAAACGGCAAGACGTTCATTCATCTCGGTCTTCAGTCGCGACGCAACGTCTTCGCCCAGCGCTGCCACGATTGCAGGTTGCTCAAGAAGCCTCCCCGCCACGTGATGACGCAATGTACCCGCCACCAGCGCCTCGATCGCCAACCGCAGCTTTTCCGGGTCCATGGCCTTTCCAGTAGCGGCTCCGAGCCCGATGATACCAGAGAACGGGCCCGGGGGCGCCTTGACATTTCGGGGGTCCGGACCTATCTTTCGCCCCGGACTGGATGCGTCGAGGCCAGCATGCCCACCTACGAATACGAGTGCCGGTCGTGCCAAACCAATTTCGAGGCCGAACAGCGGATCTCGGACCCGCCCCGGGCAGACTGCCCATCGTGCGGATCCGGTGACACCCATCGCCTGATCTCGCTGTCGACGTTCGTGCTCAAGGGCAGTGGGTGGTACGTCACGGATTATGGCAAGGGAAAACACGCCGCAAGCTCCCGTCCGACCCCGAAGGCCGAGCCGTCGAAGCCAGCGACCGACAGCCCTGGCACTACACCCAAGCCTGCGCCCACCACCTGACGGCAAGAAACACCGCCGCCCCAATAAAACGCAGGCCGAAAAGGCCCCCTTTCCCCCACGCAGGAGACGAACACGCCACTCGACTGAAACAGCTCAACAAAACAGGTTGACGCCGCGGGTGTTGTCCGTTAGAATCCTTGACCGCATGGGCTTCGGCCCGCCATGACTTTTCGGGAGTGTGAGATGGCAATTACGATTATCGGCAAGAAGATTGGCATGACGCAGATTTTCGACGAATTCGGAAACCGCGTCCCCGTCACCATGATCCAGGCAGGCCCCTGCCCGGTGCTGCGCGTCAAGACGAAAGAGGGCCGGGATGGCTACGATGCCGTGGTCCTGGGCTTCGGCGAAGCCCGCGAGAAGTCGATGAACAAGCCGGAACTCGGCGTGTTCAAGAAGCTCGGCGTGGACGCGACCCGTTTCATCCAGGAAGTTCGCATCGATCCCAGCGAGTTGGCCAGCTATCCGGAAGGCGGGGTGGTCAATGCGACCCTGTTCACCCCCGGCGAGCGGGTGGATGTGACCGGACGTACGCGCGGTCACGGCTTCACCGGGGTCATGAAGCGTCACGGCTTTTCCGGTTTCGATGCCGGCCACGGAACCCATGAAGTGTTCCGTCACGGCGGTTCGATCGGTTGCCGGACCTGGCCGGGCCGTGTCATCAAGGGCATAAAGATGGCGGGTCATCAGGGCGACGCTCAGCGCACCACCCTGAACATGAAGGTCATCGCGGTGCTCGAGGACCAGAATCTGATGCTGATCGAAGGTGCGGTGCCCGGGGCCCCGAACGGCCTCGTCCGCATCCGCAAGGCCGTGAAGGTCCGTCTGGGCCGTGGCGGCGTTGCGCGCACCTAGTCTAGCAGTCTTCCCCTTCGACTCGAATCGTCCCCCGAAACACCTCGACGGCCGGACCCGTTAGAACAACCTCGCGCAGACTCGCATCCACGTCCAGTTGCAACGACCCTCCTGCCAGATCGATTCGGATGGATCGCGAGGGGTCTGCGCGCCCTTCCCGCACCGCGGCGACGGCCGTGGCCGCGGCCCCGGTCCCGCAAGCCAATGTCAGGCCTGCACCACGCTCGAACACGGTGACACCAAAACGGTTGTCGCCCGATGGATGGGCAAATTCCACGTTGGTGCGCCGCGGAAACAAGGGATGTTCGGACAATGCTTGCCCGATGCGCCGCGCCTCTTCGAGCGATGGTCCCGGGGCCTCGCCAAACACCACGAAATGCGGGTTTCCCATTCCCACGGCCGTGCCCGTAAGGCATTGCCCGGCCACTTCGACCGGGATGCGCAACGTATCCCCCTCGCCTGCCACGGGCACCTGCTCCCGCTGCAGCAGCGGATGCCCCAGTGACACGCACACCTCATCGGGGCCCCCGTTGGATGCCGGAACAAAGCGACATTCCTTGACCCCGGCCGGTGTTTCGATTCTCAGTCGCTCGCTGGTTATTCCCATTTGGTCCCGCAGATGGCGTGCCACGCAGCGAATGCCGTTGCCACACATCTCGGCCTCGGATCCATCCGCATTGAGAATCCGCATGAAGTGGGGAGCCAGGGTTCCGGCCTCGATCACGAGCACCCCATCGGCCCCGATGCCCTGGTGACGATCGCACCAGGACTTCACACGGGCCGCCGTCAGCCACGAGGGGCGGCCAGGGTTGCCTTCGATCACGATGAAGTCATTCCCGATGCCGTGGTACTTGAAGAACGCGATCTCGCGACCCATGCCGACCTCCCCGTTCGTCCGCCCCTATTCTAGCCCGAATCCCGTTCGGCCGAGGCAACGAATCCGCGCGCAGCGCCTGCTTCGGACGTGTATAATATAGGCCGCTTCGAACCGGGTGGTTGATGAGCACGGACTCCGAAACGATTCACAAGTTGTTCCGGGAACTTCTGGCCGCTGCCGGCGATCACCCCGATCGGGCGGGCCTGTTGCGCACGCCGGCTCGGGCCTTGGATTCGTTCCTGGAACTGACGCGCGGGCTTCGCGAGGACCCGGCGTTGCTGCTGCAGGACGGGGTCTTCGATGACCCCTCGTCCGATCTGGTCATGGTCCGGCACATCGCCTTCACGTCCCTGTGTGAGCACCATCTGTTGCCCTTCACCGGCTGGGCGGACGTCGCCTACCTGCCGAATGGTCGCCTGCCGGGCTTGTCGCGCATCGCCCGCATCGTCGAGCACTTCGCGTGTCGACCCCAGGTCCAGGAGCGGATGACTGCCCAGATTGCGGACTTCATCATGGATGCGATACAGCCACAGGCCCTCGGTGTGCGCGTGATGGCCCGGCATCTGTGCATGACCGCACGGGGTATTCGCAAGCAGGAAACCGAGGTCATGACCATGGCGTGGCGCCGCTGTGACGCCTGCTCGTCCGAATCTTGGGCCACGTTCCAGGCAACGATACATGACTGAGTCGCATGGCATGATCACCCTACCCCGCATCGCCGAACGCCTGGCGTCCCGGACGCCGCAGCGTCTGCCCTTTACGCCCACGCACGTGCCGGCCGCGGTGATGGTCCTGCTGAGCGAGGGAATCACGGGCCCCGAGGTCCTGCTGACCCAGCGAAGCGACGCGGTCGAAAAGCACAAGGCAGAGGTCTCGCTGCCTGGGGGTGCCAAGGATCCGATCGACCACGACGAGTACGCAACCGCGGCTCGCGAGGCCGAAGAGGAAGTCGGGCTGCCCCGGGGTGCGTTTCGCGTGATTGGTCGCCTCGACGACTACAAGACCATCACCGGTTTCCACGTATCCCCCGTGGTGGCCGTGGCCGAAAACTTCGACGGGCTGCACCCCACGAGCGCCGAAGTCGCCGAGGTGTTCGCCTTTCCCCTGTCGCATCTTCTGACGCCCGAAAACGTGCAGCGCGTTCCGATGAATCGCGCGGGCCACATCGAGGACGTCCTGTTTGTACCCTGGCGCGGGCGTCTGGTGTGGGGCATCACCGCCCGAATTCTGGTGAACCTGGTGGAGGCAACCCAATGACACAAACACCTCTGGCACAGCAGCCGATTCCGCTAGCCGATGACGAGGATGTCCGTCTGGTGCTCGGCCGCATTGCAGAATCCAGAACGATCGTTCTGACCACGCATGAAGGTGCGGACGGGGACGGGACGGGCGCGGAACTGGCGCTCGCACACGCCTTGCGACGTCTGGGCAAGACGGTCACGATCATGCACTCGAGCCCCCTGTCCCGACGATTCCTGTTCATGGACCGTCATGCCGACATCCGCGTATTCAAGCCAGGATGCGTTGCCGAGATCGCGGATGCCGATCTGGTGTTGCTGATCGACACCTGCGAATTGCGACGCACCGGCCCCCTGGGCGAGGCGATCGCCACGCGTACCGGCCCGACCCTGGCCATCGACCACCATCCGCGCAATGGCAATTCCATCGACGGGATGCTGCGCAGTGCCTTCTCGTCGACCGGCGAACTGATGGTTCACGTGATGGACCTTCTTGGCGTTTCCTTGTCGCCGGATATCGCCAACTGGCTGTATTGTGCGATTCTGTTCGACACCAACCAGTTCCGTTTCACCCGCAACCGCCCCGAGGTGCTCGAGACCGCGGCGCGTCTGGTCCGAGCCGGGGCCGATGCGGAGTTGTGCGGGTCGCGGATGTTCGGAACGGTTCGCCCCGATCGGCTGATTCTGGCGGGCCGGGTGCTCGAAAATGCCACCTTCGAGTTTGACGGTCGGTTCGCCTGGGCCACGGTCACGCTCGAGACCATGTCCGGGCTCAAGGTCGATTCCGATGAAGTTCGCAGCATGGTCAACGTGCTCGGGGACCTCGAAGGCGTCGAACTGGCCGTGCTGTTCAAGGAATTCCAGCCCGGGCGCGTCAAGCTCAGCTTGCGTTCGCGAGGCAAGGCCACGGTGGGGGACATTGCCGAGCGCCTCGGCGGCGGGGGCCATCCCTTTGCCGCGGGCGTCGACATCAATGACACGATGGAGCAGGCCCAGGCCAAGGCACTTCCCATGCTGCGAGAAAAGCTGGCGTAGAAGCGGGGTATTGGGCCGGCTACTTGCCCTTCTTCGGCTGGCCGCTGATGTCCGACTCCACCTCGAAGTCGTCCGGCTTGACCGTGAGCACCATGCAGTGGGCGCGTCGCACCACCTTTTCGGTCTCGCTGCCGAGCAGCATGTGTTTGACGCCTTCGTAGCCGTGCGACCCCATGACGATGAGGTCGATGTCCTTCTGGTAGGCGAAACGCAGGATCTCCATGTACGGCTTGCCCGAACGTACCTCTACGAAGATCTTGCGACGATCCACTTCCTGGAGCCCGCCGACCTCGTACAAGTCATTGACGCGCCGTCGCACGCCATCCTCCACGCGCGCCACTTCAGCGGCCTGTCGTTCCACGTCTTCGCCGGAAACGAACGTGGAGATCGGCTCGACCACATGCAGCGCGTAGACGCTGGCGTCGAAGGTCCGCGCCACCTTGAGCGCAATGTAGAAGGCCTTGCGCGACGAATCCGAGAAGTCGACCGGTACCAGAACCTTTTCGATCTTCAGCTTAACATCCATCGTCTTCCTCCCTCCGCCCGATTCTAGCACACGTGCGTTCCCCGAAAACCGGTGCGTCAGTTCCCCCGCCCAACCGCGATCTCCTGATACAGGGCCAGATAGGCCTGCGCCGACGCGCCCCACGAGAAATCCTTGCCCATGGCCCGCTTGACCACGGTCAGGTGGGCGGCGGGGTCGTGGAACAACTCGATGGCACGTCGCACGGTCCGCAAGAACTCCTCGCGACTGAATTCACTGAACTTGAAGCCCGTGCCCGAGCGCGGCTGGGCATCCACGTCCACCACGGTATCGTCGAGCCCACCGACCGCGGTCACGATCGGAAGCGTGCCGTACTTCATACTGTAGATCTGGTTCAAGCCGCACGGCTCGTAGCGCGACGGCATCACGAAGAAGTCGCTCCCTGCCTCGATCAGGTGCGCGATCCGGTTGTCGTAGGCGATCTTCAGGCCCACGGACTTCGGGAAGCGGCGCGCCGCGGCCTCCATCATTTCCTCGATGTTGCGGTCGCCCGTGCCCAGGATCACGACCGAGGCCCCGAACGTCACGAATTCCTCGAGCGTTTCGGCCAGCAGGTCGAACCCCTTCTGCGCAGCCAGACGACCGACCACGCCGAACAGGGGGCCTTCGGTCGGGGCCAGGCCGAACTCTTTCAGCAGCGCCGCCTTGCAGGCCTTCTTGCCCTCGAGCGACTTCGCGTCGAACTTCACCGGGATGAATGCGTCGGTCTGCGGCGACCATTCGTTGTAGTCGGCCCCGTTGAGGATGCCCACCAGATCCTTGCCACGCTGGCGCAGCACGCCATCGAGGCCGGCCCCGAACTCGCGTTCGGTGATCTCCTTGGCGTAGCGAGGGCTCACGGTGGTCACCTTGTCCGCATAGATGAGTCCGGACTTCAGGAAGTTCACCTTGCCGAAGAACTCGATGCCATCGGGATTGAACAGGTCCCACGACAAGCCGACATCGGGCATGACCTCCGCGGGGAACAATCCCTGGTAGCCGAGGTTGTGCACCGTGGTCACGGTTCCGAACCGCCCCGCATGGTGGAAGCGGTTGTAGGCCGACACCAGCCCGGTCTGCCAGTCGTGGCAGTGCAGGATGTCCGGCTTGAGTCCAAGCTCGCGCACCAGAGGGAAGATCGCGGCTGAAAAGAACGAGAAGCGCAAGTGATTGTCCGGGTAGTCCCCGTCGCGCGTGCCATAGAGGGCAGGCCGTCCAAAGAACCCGTCGTGCCCCAGCAGCAGTACCCGCGTGCCCGCAGGCAGGGCCGCCTCGAACACCTCGAAGGTCTCTGTGCGACCGTTCAGCGTGACCTCGACCTTGCGATCAAGCGGCTTGATGCCGTGCTTCTTTCGGTCGACCGAAGCGTACAGCGGCGTCACGATGGTCACGCGATGCTTCAACTGCGACAACGCCTCGGGAAGCGCGCTCGATACATCGGCCAGGCCCCCGGTCTTCGAGAAGGGAACCACCTCGGGTGAACAGTGCAGAATCTCCATCGAATCCTCCTTGTCGTCTGTCGTCCCCTGCGCCCGCATCCCGGATGGAACCTGCCTTTTGCGCGAGGAGTACGGTTGAGAATCAGTTATTGGTCAACGAACGGGTCTCGTCACGTCCCTTTGCTGCGCCTGCCTGCGGCGCCACGGCCGGCAGGGCGATCCACTCGTTCCATCGGCCTGCTTCGAACAGGCGGTAGCGCAGCGGGATGAACCCACGATAATCCAGTTCCAGCAGGAACTTCTGAAGCAGGAAATCGAAATCCGCGGCATCGCGGATGATGAACTGCAGGATGAAGTGCATCGGGTCGGTGCACTGCGTCTCGGCGTAGAGACGCGATCGGTTCTTCTCGGTGCGTTCGAAGACCGTCACCTGGAAGACGACCGTCCGGCCCAGCTTCGTTGCTTCGAGCTGGAATCTGCTATGTTCCTTCAACACGGAGGCGATCATGGCATCGGCGCAACGGGATGTCAAGAACGCTCTGGCAGGCGCAAAAGCCTCTGGGCGGGCCTCAAGAAGGGATCAGAAACGGCGACGGCGAACCGCGAGTCCGAACAGGCCAAATGCCATGAGCCAGACAGACCCAAGACCCCCAACCGCACCGGCCGTACAACCGCCCATCGGCTTGGTGCCGTCGGGCTGGAAGGGCACCTTGTCCCCGGGCACGCACTGCTGACTGACGCAATGCTGGCCGTCCGGGCACATGTCGACCACGCAGTAGCCTTCCACGCACCACAGTCCGCCGCCGCAAAGCCCTTCGGCCGAGCAGGCGACCTGGCACGTGCCGCAGAAGCAGGCGGAACCGAGCGCGCAGAGATTGCCGTCATCAGTGGCGCCATTGCAGTCGTTGTCTTGCAGGTCGCAGACCTCGGCGGTTGGCGCCGGGGCCGTGCACGTGGTGAACTGCCCGTTCTCGCACTTGCGGGTGCCCGTGCCGCAGGCGGTCGAGCATTCTTCCTCGTAGTATTCGTCGGTCTGCCCGTTGCAGTTGTTGTCGATCCCATCCGCGCAGATCTCGGGGCCGGACGCGGTCGGGGCATCGCAGGGCAGCAGCACGCCCCCTTCGCAACGCCGCAGGCCGGTGCCGCATTCCGACGAGCAGGGCTGGTCCGTGCCTTCATCGGTCTGACCGTCGCAGTCGTCGTCCTTGTTGTTGCAGGTCTCGCTGCGACCGGGGCCGACTTCGTTGCACACCGCGGCGTTGTTCTCCTCGTCGCACACGACGATGCCGTCCTCGCACTGATCGCCGTCTTCACCGTCGCATGGTTGCCCGATCTTGGCGTCGAAGAAGGTGAAGCCATCGTCGGTCTTGCCGTTGCAATCGTTGTCGATGCTGTCGCACACCTCGGTGGTGGCATTCCCCGGCTTCTCGCTGCATTCCACGGTTTGGCCGTCCATCGCGCAGATCAGCTCGCCCGTAACCTGGCAGGCGCCAAAGCCCGCGGAGCAGGTTTGGCCCAGAGTCGGCCAGTCCTCGTCGATGTCTCCGTCGCAGTCGTTGTCCGTGGTGTCGCACACCTCGGTCTGAACGATGACCATGACGTCCTCGATCACCGACTCGAGCGAGGTGGTGTCGATGGCGCTGTAATAGCAGGTGTCCGACGCCGTGTTGCAGTTGGTCACAATCGATGTTCCCGCGGACACGGCCATCCGGTTCAAGGTTTCCGCATCGATCCCCGTCGAGAATCCCACCACGAAGGTCTGGATTTTCTTGTTGGTCTTGAGCAGCCCCACGAGGTCCACCAGGTCCTGCCGGTTCTCGAGCCACTCGGTCCAGTCGAAGGGGTTGGACACCGACGATGATTCTTGACCTGCAATCTCGCAGTCCGCTTCAAGGTCATAGTCGCCACCGCGGCAGCAGTCCTGCACCCCGTCCGTGATCAACAGGATGTAGGAACGCCGATTCGGATCGTTGAGGGATTCGAGGTCACCGACCGCCTGGATCGCTTGGAACATCGGGGTGTCCATCTTGGAGGTCGGGCCCCCGAAGAAGTCGAGCCCCGCGGGGTCGATGTAAGACATGATCGCGGCTGCGTTGGTGATCTCGGGCTCGATCACGTGATCGATGCTCACCCCGCAGAATCCGGACGTCGAGGTCCCGGGCAGGTAGTCCGGGAAGGTGAACAGACCGAAGCGGATCTTGTCTTCGAGATTCACCAAAGACACGGAGTCCACGCCGTGCACCACGGCATCGATGGCATCCACGGCCTGGTTGTACTTGGACAGCGGGTTGCCTGCACCACCCATGCTGCCGGACACGTCGAACAGAATCAACACGTTCGGCGGATCGCAGTTCGGATCCGCCGCATCGGCCGAACGAACGCCCACAACGAGCGCGACCAAACCCACCATCGAAGCCATCAGGAACGAACGGAACGTCATGGCGCATATCCTCCGCAAAACCGGGCGAGAGTATAGGGAAATCGGCCCACAAGCGCAAGCCTTTTCGGGCGGTCCGAGCACAACGTCCTTGTTTTTCCGGCCTGCATTTCGTATCGTTGCCCCACGGTGCGCGGATGACTTGGGTTGAACAGGAGGTTTCGATGCGTCGTTCGATGTCGCGTTTGTTGGCAGTGGTCCTTGCGGTGCTCGTGTGTGGCAGTGCTGCCGCAGTGTTCGCCCAGGAAGTGACGCCCGCGTCGGCCAGTCCGGCGCCCGCAGCCTCGGCCGTTCCAACCCGGGCCACACCCACGCCGACCGGCGTCAAGCTCGAGGTCATCGACGACCTGTTCGCGAAGCCCGGATTCGTGGGTTTGTTGATGCGCCCGTTCTTCTGTCTGGACGGCTGCGACGGCAATGCCTTCACGTTCGGGGCCGAGGCCGGTTACAAGTTCATTGCGTTTGCGGTGCGTTACGGCTACAAGGACAGCACGCATTTCCTCATTCCCGATTTCCGCGGCTACTACGACTTCCAGGTGGTCCGCAACCTGACCATCTCCCCCATGCTCGAGTTCAGCCCCATGTTCATGTTCGGTGATGCCGCCAAGGGCTTCAACATGGTCATCCGGCCGGGCGTGCGCGTGTCCTACGCCCCCCTGCCCTACATGATGATCTTCATCGAACCGTTCCTGCTGGACATCGGGGTCTTCTCGAAGACTTGGGTGGATGGCGGCGGTTCCGCGACCAGTTCGGACGTGGTGACGCGCTACAATCTCGGCTTCGGCATTCAGACGCGCTTCTGATGAAGCTACCGTCCCTCCTTCGCCGTCTCAGCTTTCCGCGTCTGTTCAACCGTGAACTGTTGCGCTATCTCGGCCCGGGATTCCTGGTGACCGTGGGATTCATCGACCCGGGAAACTGGGCCACCAACATCGCGGGGGGCGCGCAGTTCGGATACGGGCTGCTGTGGGTGATTACCCTCTCGACCCTGATGCTGGTGCTGTTCCAGCACATGGCCGCCCACCTGGGTATCGTCACCGGGGAATGTCTGGCCGAGTCTTGTCGGCGATGGTTCCCCGCCTGGGCGAACGTGCTGTTCGGGGTGACCGTGATGGTCGCGTGCGTGGCCACGGCTCTGGCCGAGTTCCTGGGGGCTGCCATCGGGCTCAACATGCTGTTCGGAATCCCCGTGGGTCTTGCCGCGGTGGTGGCCATGATCGGGGTGCTCGGGCTTCTGGTGTTTCAGAAGTACGACCGTATCGAACACATCATCATTGCGTTCGTGTCGATCATCGGTTTTTGCTATCTGGCACAACTGCTGATCGTGGACCCGGATTGGGGCGCGGCCTTGCCCGCAGCCGTGATACCGTCCCTGCCCGACGGATCGATCTTCGTGGCCATGGGCATGCTCGGTGCGGTCGTGATGCCGCACAACATCTATCTGCATTCCGAGGTCATCCAAAAGCGTAACTGGACGGCCACGGACCCGGTGCGCAAGCGCCAACTCCTGCGCTACGAGTTCTTGGACACCCTGACGGCGATGGGCGCCGGTTGGGTGATCAACAGTGCCATGGTGATCGTGGCCGCGGCCGTGTTCTTTTCGAACGGGGTCGTGGTATCGGACATCGCTCAGGCCGCGGACACCTTGCGACCCTTGGCCGGTAACACGGCTCGGCTTCTGTTCGCCATCGCGTTCTTGTGCGCGGGCCTGTCATCGTCGATCACCGTGTGTCTTGCGGGGGGCACGGTGTTCACCGGCTTCCTCGGCCACGAGATCGACCCCAAGAAGTGGTGGTACCGGGCCGGCATCCTGCTGACCGCCGTGCCTGCGGTACTGCTGATCCAGGTGCTGACCGACGCCTTCCAAGCCCTGGTGTGGAGCCAAGTGGTACTCAGCATCCAACTGCCCCTCACGATCCTTCCGCTGATCCTGCTCACGCGCAGTCGCCGGGTGATGGGTGAGTTCGCCAACGGGCGCGTGGAAAGCGTGCTGCTCTACGCGGGTGGGGCGCTGGTCATCGCGCTGAATCTGCTGCTTTTGTGGGACGTCTTCGCGTAAGGGACAGGTCCCGATCAGACCGAATGATCGATGAAGGCCATCAGGGCTTGGTACAGGTCACGCCGTCACCGACGAACCCGGGCAGACACGTGCACACGAAGCCCCCGGCAACGTTGGTGCAGGCCGCATTCTCGCTGCAGTCGTTGGTGTCGTCCTCACACTCGTCCACGTCCACGCAAAAATCGCCGTCGTTGCGCGCGAAGCCGTCCTCGCATTCACATTGGAAGCTTCCCATCGTGTTGGAGCACACCTCGTTGGTGCCACACAGATTCGGATTCGCCCCGCACTCATCCATGTCCTGGCATTCCTCGCCGATCAAGACGAAGCCTTGGACACATTCACAATCGAACGAGCCCAGCTTGTTGAAGCAGGCCTGATGATCCCCGCAGGGATCCCCAACGCATTCGTCGACGTCCACACAGCGCTCGCGCTCGTCCCGTTCGAACCCGTCCATGCAGTCACAGGTGTAGCCACCCACCGTGTTGGTGCAGGCCTCATTGGCACGGCAGGCCGCGGTGCCCGCCTTGCATTCGTCCAGATCCACACACCCTTCTTCGGCGTCCCACAAGAATCCTTGGATGCAGTCGCAGCGATGTCCGCCCACGACGTTCACGCAGGCCTCGTACATCCCGCACCGCTGCGGGTCCGTGACACATTCGTCCACATCCTGGCACACCCCGTTCACGCACTCGAACCCGTCGCCACAAGCATCCAGACAGGTCCGTGACATGGATACCGGCAGACACCCCTCGAACCGGGTCAGGCTCATGCCCCCCGATCCGGTGAGCGAGCGCGCGATCACAGACCCGTCGATCTGGGCGTCGTCGAACGTCACCGTCGTCTTGGGCGCGAACACCAACCCCTTCAAGTCCGTACCACCGATCGTGGCTTCGAGCGCCGTGGTGAAATGGATGATCACGCTCTCGCTTCCCACCCCGTCCATCGTGATCGTGGTGGGTGCCAGCCGCACAGGGTCACCCGTCACATTGATCACCACCACGGAACCGGCAGGGGCCGTGATCGACAGTTGATCCGCAATGAACAACTGCTCGGACGACAGATCGAACAGGTTCACATTCGGGTCCTGCCCGGTCAGAGTCACGCGACTCCCTTCGCCCGCAGGCTGTTCGATCGCCACGCCGCCGTTGGCAAACACGTTGAGCGACAGGAGTTCCGCCGAGATCTGGTGCATCACCGCCTCTGCGTCCGCGAAATCCAGGCGATTGCCTTGCAGCAATGCCGCGTATTGCACCCCGTCGGCAACCTCGGCCGCATGCCCGTGAACAATGGCCCCGTTCGACACCGACCCGCTGGAAAAGTCCAGATTGTGGCCCACGATCAGGTCCGCACGCGTCCGATCCAGAGCCAGCGCGGTCCCGATCGTCACGTCGTCGAGGATCGCGTCCTGGCCGACCGCCACCCGTCCGCCGACCGCAGTTCCCTGCAGAGTCAGCCCCTCGAGGGTCAGCAGGTTGAAGACCCCCAGGTCACCGAACGGGTCCGCACGACACATGGGCGCGGACATGTTCTCGGCCCACATGACCGGAGCCCCGACCTGGACGGCCCCGACGCAGGTCCGATCCTTCTTGCACCCCGGGCCGGCCACGAGCACCATCCCGCTCAGCACGACCAGGATGCCGCAACGCCATGCACCTGCCGCCGTCGCCATTTTCGTCATGTTTCCTCCTTGCAGCAGCGCCTTCGCCCGTGCCGAAGCCTAGGGCCAGATCACTTGACCGTTGTCGTCGATGGTCAGTCCCGGGTAGTCCTGGCAGCACAGCGCGCCGCCCTGGATATCGGGACGGGTCTTGGTCACGAGGGTCGCCTCGATACCGCCGCCAGACCCGCAGAACCACGTGTTGACCTGCTCGCTGTCCGGGAATTTGTCGGGGGTGCTGCACCATTTGCTTCCAGCCACGTGCAATCCCTTGCACCCGTCGTGCGATCCCCGCGTCAGGGGTTCGCAGGTTTCGCCGTAGGGCCACAACGGGCAGCCCAGGTCGCCGCATCCGAACACATCGTCGAGGATGTCGGGACTGACGTAGTCCACACGGCACTGGAACGCGCCCGACGACGAGGTCTTGGTGATGTAGAACGCCGGGCTCATGCCCCCATCCAGAACATCGTCGCATCCGGTGGGATTGCTGTTGAGCACGTCGGTCTTGCCGTAGCAAAGGTGCCAGCCCTCGGCGCAAAGGTCCTCGACGTTGCAGCCCGTGCCCGACGAATTGTAACCGTCGTTACCGGCCTGCCGATCGCAACCGGGCACGGGGATGACCCCATCGGTGTGATGGATTCCAGGCACGGTCCACGCCCCGGCGCACGCCGCAATCAGAGGATGGGTCGCGATGTCCACGAACCCCTCGCGCGTGCCGTCCGAGCAGCCTTCGCGGGCCTGCGAGCATCGCACGCCGTCGCCAAACCATCCGGGTTCGCATTCGCAGGTCCAGGAATCCGGGGTGTCGGTGCAGATGGCGTGCTCGTGACAGTTGTCCAGGCCCAGGTCACACTCGTTGGTCGCCATGCACGACGTCCCGTTCTCGCTAAGAACGTATCCGTCCTCGCACGAGCACTCGAACGACCCGATCGTGTTGGAGCAGATCTGTTCGCAGCCCCCGTTCGCCGTATCGCACTCAACGATGTCGTCGCAGTTCACCGCGTCGAGGGCCAGCACAAACCCTGCGTGGCACGCGCACTCAAAGGTCCCGGTCTGGTTGAGGCACACCTGGGCGCACCCCCCATTGGCCGTGTCGCACTCGTTCACGTCGTCGCATTCCTGTCCGTCCGAAGCCAGCACGAAGCCGTCCCGGCATGAGCACAGGTGGTACCCCAGGAAGTCGTGACAGGTCTGGGCACAGTGACCGTTGTCCACGAGGCATTCGTTCGCATCGTCGCAACTTCGGCCATTGGCCGCGAGCACGAAGCCGTCGTTACACCCGCACTCGAAGCCACCGATCGTGTTGGCGCAAAGGTGTTCGCACCCGCCGTTGTCGGTCGCACATTCGTCGATGTCGTTGCAGGTCCGGCAATCGACGTTCAAGACGTAGCCATCCCCGCACGAGCAGACACGCGAGCCCACGGTGTTGGTACATATCTGGGCACACCCGCCGTTGGCCGTGTCGCACTCGTTGATGTCCACGCACGCCAGGCCGTTGTCATGCAGCGCGTACCCGGACCGACACGAGCAGACGAACGAACCCAGAAGGTTCGAACATCCGTGATCGCACCCCCCATTGTCCTGGGCGCACTCGTCCACATCGTCGCAGGCCATGCCATTGACGTTGAGCACGAAGCCCGCATTGCACGCGCAGGCGAAAGAGCCCACGGTGTTTTCGCAGAGCTGCACGCATCCACCGTTCGCGGTGTCGCATTCGTTCACGTCGCCGCAAGTCCTGGCATCTTCGTTGAGCGCGAACCCGGGGTTGCAAGCGCACGACCACGAGCCCACCGAGTTGTTGCACACGTGGGCGCAACCGCCGTTGCCGGTCAGACACTCATCGACGTCGTTGCAAGCCCGTTCACCCGCGTCGAGCACGTAGCCCGTGTTGCATGAGCAGACAAAGCCCCCGGTCGAGTTGGTGCACACCTGCGCACACCCACCGTTGTTGGTCTTGCATTCATCCACGTCACTGCACGACGTGCCATTGGCAGCAAGCACGTAGCCAGTGCCGCAGGTGCACAAGTGCGTTCCCTCGCGGTTTTCGCAGCCCTGCGCACACCCACCATTGTTCGTTCTGCACTCGTCCACGTCCAGACACGTCCGAGCATCCTGCGACAACACGAATCCCGCACGGCAGGAACACGCGAACCCGCCCGTCAGGTTGGTGCACAAATGGTTGCACTGGCCGTTCAGGGTGTCGCACTCGTTCACGTCCACGCACTCTTCGTTGGCGTCCCGCGCAAAGCCCGGCAGGCAATCGCAAGCGAACGACCCGGGCGCGTTCACACAGATTTCGTTGGTGCCGCAAGGGGTGGTCGCGGCCTTGCATTCATCCACGTCCACGCACGCATCGGCCTCGTCACGGGCGAATCCGTCCGCGCACGGGCAATCGAAGCTGCCTGCAACGTTCACACAGGCCTCGTTCGGGTCGCACGGCGACACGTCCCCGGCGCATTCGTCCACATCCACACAGAGCATTTCGTCGTCGCGCGCAAAGCCCTCGCGGCATTCGCAGGCAAACGTACCCGGTGCATTCACGCAAACTTCGTTGGTGCCGCACGGACTGGTGGTTGCCGTGCATTCGTTCACATCCACACACAGTCCCGCATCGTCGTGTTCAAATCCCGCCACGCAGTCGCACCGAAAGCCACCTTGCGTGTTCACGCAGTCTTCGAGCAGGCTGCAGCGGTTCGAATCGTTTGCGCACTCGTTGATGTCCAGACATTCCCCGCCTTCGCACAAATAGCCGCTTCCGCAGTTCGGATGGCAGGACACCACTCGTTCGACCGGCAGGCAACCCGTGAACGAGGACTGGTTCAAACTGCCGGCGCCGGTCAGGGATCGGGCCACCACGTTACCGGTAACCACCCCGTCGACAAAGGTCACGTCCGCACCGGGTGCCAGCACGAGTCCGACCAGGCCCGTTCCGCCCAGAGTCACCTGCGTGGCGGTCGTCACATGGTATGCCACGTGGTCCGGGGTCACCCCCACGAGCGTGGTGGTCAGCGGGGCCAGGCGCACCGGGTGCCCGGTCACGTTCACCAGCACCGTGGAACCGGCCGGCGCCTCGATCGCGATTTCGTCGGTCTTGGCCAGCACGTCCGCAGCCAGCACGAAGAGGTTGAGCGCGGGGTCCGTACCCGTGAGTTGCACAAAACGGCGATCCTCGCCCACATTGCGGATCACCATGGTTCCGTTCGCGGCGTCGTTCAACGTGCGAAGCCGCACGGTCATCGCGGTCAGCACCTGCTCTGCAGCGGCAAAATCCAGCACCTGCGCCTGCCGCACACCAAGGCGGGTCACCGCTTCGGCCACATTGGCGGAATTGCCATACACGATGGTCCCGTTGGCAGCCGCCCCGCTGTTGAACGTCAGGTCGTGCCCCACCACCAGGTCGTCGCGGCCGGCGTCGGTGCCCAGGGCCGCCCCCACGACCACGCCGTCCAGGGTCGCATCGTGGCCGACCGCAACACGGCCCTGCATCGTGGCCGCGCCATAGGTCATGTCACCGATCACCAGGAGGTTGAACTCGTCGAGTCGCTCGAACGGGTCCGCAACGCACGCCGGGACCGCTGCGTTGTCGGTCCACAGAGGCTGTCCCTGCGCGGACCAGATGGTCCCCTCGCAGTCCGGGCATTCCTGCTTGCAGCCCGCGCCAACGGCCAGAGCCGCAACGCACAGCATTCCGAGGATGCATGTCCGATTCATGTTTTCTCCCTCCCACTGCACCGCGTTCGAACCCTTCGGCGGTTCCTAGGGCCAAATCACCTGGCCGTTTTCGTCGATCGTCAGCCCCGGATAGTCCTGGCAGCACAAGACACCGCCCTGGATGTCCGGACGGATCTTGGTGACCACATTGGCCTCCGTACTACCCCCGCCCCCGCACAGCCACGTCGTCACCTGTTCGCTGTCCGGGTAGTCGTCGGGGGTCTGGCACCATGCACGGCCGCCCACCGTCAGTCCGCTGCAGCCGTCATGCGAGCTCTTGTTGAGCGGATCGCACGATGGGGTGGTCATCGTGCACCCAAGATTCCCGCACCCGAACACGTCGTCGCGGTAGAGCGGGCTCACGTTGTCCACCACGCACTCGAAGGCGCCCGACGAAGAGGTCTTGGTCACGTAGAAGGCCGGGCTCATTCCGCCTTCGGTCACGTTGCCGCACCCCGTGTCGTTGCTGTTGAGCACGTCCGTACGCCCGTAGCACACGTGCCAGCCCACCGAGCAAAGGTCCTCGACATTGCAACCCGTGCCCGGCGCATTGGCCCCGTCGTTGCCTGCTTCGCGCCCGCAGGTCGGCACTGGAGTCACCCCGTCCGTGTGGTGGATGCCTGGCACGCTCCAGGCCCCCGCGCATCCGGCGATCAGCGGGTGGGTTTCCAGGTTCACGAACCCCTCGCGCGTCCCGTCCGAGCAGCCCTCGCGGGCCTCGGTGCAGCGCACGCCGTCCCCGTACCACCCGGGCTCGCATTCGCAGGTCCAGGCGTCCGGGGTGTCGATGCAAATCGCATGTTCGTGGCAGTTGTCGGTTCCCGCCGTGCACTCGTTGGCCACCTCGCAACTATGCAGGTTCGGGCCAAGCACGTAGCCTTCCTCGCACGTGCAGTAGTAGCTGCCCGTGGTGTTGGTGCAGTAGGTCTCGCACCCGCCGTTTTCCGTGTCGCATTCGTTGACGTCCTCGCACGAGAACCCGTCTTCGGCCAGCGCGTATCCCGGGTCGCACGAACACGCGAAGGTACCCTGCAGATTCAGGCAGGTATGTGCGCAGCCACCATTGTTCAAGGCACATTCGTCGAAGTCCATGCACGACGTGTTGTTCAAACTCAGCACGTAACCCGGGCGGCACGAGCAGGTCCAACTGCCGACCGGCGCATTGGTGCAAATCTGCTCGCACCCGCCGTTGTCGGTGTCGCACTCGTTCAGGTCGTCGCAAGTCACCCCGTCACTGCTCAGCACGTAGCCGGTCCAGCAATCGCACACGAAGGTGCCCGGGCGGTTCACGCAACGCTGGGCGCACCCACCGTTGGCCGTGGCGCATTCATCCACGTCGACGCACGACGTCAAGTCGGCTCCCAGCACGTAGCCGGCATTGCACGAGCAGGTGTAGCTGCCGGGGGGCGTGTTGGTGCAGATTTGCGCACAGCCGTCGGTGTTGGCCACGCACTCGTCCAGGTCGTCGCAACCATACCCGTTGGCATTGAGCACGAAGCCGTCGCTGCACGCGCATCCGAACGTTCCCGGTTGGTTGACGCACCGTTGTGCGCAGTTATGCGTGCCCTCGACGCACTCGTTGATGTCGAAGCAGGTGGCCCCATCAAGGCCGAGCTCGAATCCGGTTCGGCAGTCACAGTGGTGCCCGGGGACGTCGTTCACGCAAACGTGATCGCATCCGCCATTGCAACGACTGCACTCGTTGACGTCGTCGCAGGTCAAGCCGTTGCCGTTCAGGACGTACCCGTCCCGGCAGCCGCACTCGCGCGAACCAACCGTGTTGAGGCACAATTGCTGGCAACCGCCGTTGCCCGTGTCGCATTCGTCGATGTCCAGGCAGGATCGTTCGTTCGCGCCCAGGACGAAGCCCGTACGGCAGGAACAGGTGCGGCTACCGACTTCGTCGGTGCACACGTGTTCGCACCCCCCATTGAAGGTATCGCATTCGTTCACGTTGTCGCACGTGGCGCCATCCACGTTCAGCACGTAGCCCTGGCCACAAGCGCAACCGTGCGATCCGTCCCGATTGAGGCAGATCTGGTCGCAGCCGCCGTTGTTGGTGTCGCACTCGTTGACGTCGTCGCAGGCATGCGCATCGATGGCCAGCACGTATCCTTCGACGCATGCGCAACCGTAGCTGCCGTCGACGTTGAGGCACACCTGCGCGCACCCCCCCCGATCGAACGCACATTCGTCCACGTCGTTGCACGTCCGACCGTCGATCGCCAGCACGTATCCCGCGGCGCAAGCGCAGCGATGCGTTCCCTCGCCGTTGATGCAGAATTGGTCACAGCCGCCATGGTCGATCAGGCATTCGTTCACGTCCCGACAGGACCGCAAATCCGCGTTCAGCACGAAGCCCGGCGGGCAAAGGCACTCGTAGCCACCGTCGCGGTTGGCACAGCCGTGTTCACAGTCCGCGTTGTCGACCGCACATTCGTTCACGTCACGGCACACGCCATCGTCGCCCCGCGCAAACCCGGTTGAACAGTCGCAATGGTGGGAACCCTCGAGATTCGTGCACGTCTCGTCAATCCCGCACACCGGACCATCCTGCGCACACTCGTCGATGTCCACGCACTGTTCCCATTCGTTGCGCTCGAATCCAGGCGCGCAGTCGCAGCGGAACAGGCCCGGCAGGTTCACGCACACCTCGTTGGTCCAGCAGGCCTCATCGTCTTCGCATTCGTCCAGGTCCGCACACACCCCGCGGGCGTCACGCTGATAGCCCTCGGCACAGGGACATGCGAAACCGCCGTCCGTGTTCGCGCAGGCCTCGCCTTCCCCACATGGACCAAGCAGGCATTCGTCGATATCCACGCAACGGTTCTGTTCGTTTCGCTCGAACCCCGCTGCGCAATCGCAGCGATAGCCCCCTTCCGTGTTCGCGCAGGCCTCGTTCAGACCGCACACGGGGCCCTCGCCCGCACACTCGTTCACGTCCGCGCACGCCCCGTTGATGCAGGTCAAGCCGTCCGCGCACGCCGGATTGCACGACCGGATGCGTTTTGCGGGCAGACACCCCGCAAACAAACCCAGGCGCAAACTCGCACTACCCGAGACCGTGCCTGCCACGATCTGCCCTTCGAACTGGGCCTGCGACAGAACCACTTCGGCATGTGGCGCCAGGATCAGTCCCTTGACCTGCGTTCCGCCCACGGTCAGGCCCGTGGCATCGGCCATGTGGAACACCACGTCGGTTGCCCCTACGCCCACCAACGTCACGGCCGCCGGCGCCAGACGCACCGGGCTTCCTTCCACGTTCACCACGACCGTGGCACCCGCCGGGGCCTCGATCTGCAACTCACTGGCCTCCGAAAGCTGTGCCGCGGTGAGGATGAACAGATTCAGGTCCGGGGCGGTCCCGTACATCCGAATCAAGTAGCCTTCTTCCTCACGGTTTTCGATCACCACATTGCCGTTGGCGAACTTCCCGAGCATGGCCAGTTCGTCGGACAGGGTCACCAGCACGGACCGCGCCGCCGCGAAGTCCATGGGCGCCGCCTGACGCAGACCGTTCACGGTCACCCCGTCCGCCACTTCCGACAGAGCCCCGTAAGCGATGTTACCGTTGGCCACGGCCCCGCTCGCGAAGGTCAGGTCATGGCCGACTATCAGGTCGTCGCGCGATGCGCTGAACGGCAAGGCCGTTCCGATGGTCGTATCGACGAGCGCGGCATCGCGTCCCACCCCCACACGGCCCTCGACCGACGTCCCCGTTGTGGTCAGGTCCCCCAGGGCCAGCATGTGGAAGGCACCGTAGTCACCGAGCACCTCGTCGATGCAGGCCGGGGCATCTTCGTACTGCCCCCAGTCCAGACTCGTGGCCTGCCCGGTCCAGTCGCCGGTGTTGCAGGTGCGGTCCTCGCGACATCCCGTGCCGCCGAACCATGCCACGGCCATGAGAACTGCCAGGACCCCACCACGCAACGCCAACATCGACGTATTCTTCATCGTGCTTTCCTCCGCTGCACCCGATGCGAACCTGCTCATGGACATCGTCCCCCTTCGAGCCAGCCTATGGAATAAAGACCGTCAAGATGTACCGGTTGTGAGGCGCGTCTGACGGCACACTGTCGGGGTAGTACCCGCAGAAGTCGTTCCACACCCACTTTGCCCCAAGCGCCTTCAT
>CAYRIB010000016.1:25200-40752 GCA_964424165.1 uncultured Myxococcales bacterium
GTCCGCGCTCCACCGCATCTCGAGTCCCGCGCCGTAGTTCTGGATATTGACCGTGTGGACCGTGACGTCCCCGAGGCCGACCGAGGTCGGGGTGGTTGGGCTCTGCAGCGTGAAAATCACGGTTTCCGTGGCTTCGAGCGTCGAGTCCTGCACCACGGCGAACGTGATCGAAGCCGAACTGTTTCCGGCCAGGATGGTCACCGTACCCGTGGGCGTCCGGCTCCCGTAGTCACCGACCACCGCAGCAGCAGACTCGGTCGCGGTTCCACCGATCGTGTACGGCACCACCACGTTCACGGTCTGCACCACGTTCAGCAGCACCTCCACGGTCACCGTGGGCGCCCCCTGCTCGGTGGTGGTCTGTGCGGCCATCGCGAACTCGACCGCGGGCGGTTCCACGAGATAGCACGTCTTGCCGTCCGGGTTCAGCGCGTAGCCTTCCTCGCACGAGCAGTAGTAGCCGCCAATCGTGTTCGTGCAGATCTGCTGGCACCCGTCGGTGTTGAGCACACACTCGTTGATGTCGTCGCAGTCCCGACCGTTCACATTGAGCGTGTATCCCGCGTTGCACGAGCACGTGAAGCTGCCTTCCGGGGCGTTCGTGCAGACCTGCTCGCACCCGTCGGTGTTGAGCGCACACTCGTTGATGTCGTCACAATTCACACCGTCCGCATTGAGCGTGTACCCGGCATTGCACGAGCACGTGAAGCTGCCCTCGGGAAGGTTCGTGCACACCTGCTCGCATCCATCCGTGTTCAACAAGCACTCGTTGGTGTCGTTGCAATCGAGCCCGTTCGAGGCCAGGGTGAAGCCCGCATTGCACGAACACGTGAAGCTGCCGAACGGTTCGTTCGCGCAAATCTGCTCGCACCCACCGTTAGCGGTCAGGCACTCGTTGACCTCGTCGCAGCTCACGCCGTCCGCGTTGAGCACAAACCCCGTGTTGCACGCACACTCGAAGTAGCCGATCCGGTTCAGGCACACCTGGGAGCAGCCGCCGTTGTTCGTTGCGCATTCGTTGATGTCGCTGCAGGAATGCAGGTTCGGCCCCAGAACGAAGCCCTCGTGGCACGAGCAGGTATGGCTGCCAATCGTGTTGGCGCAATCGTGCTCGCACCCGCCGTTGTCGGTCAGGCACTCGTTGACGTCCGCGCAACTCGCCCCGTCGGCCTGCAGCGCGTAACCTTCGTTGCACGAGCACAGGCGCGAACCCTCGAGGTTTCGACAGGTGTGTTGGCAACCGCCGTTGGCCGTGTTGCATTCGTTCACGTCGTCGCAGGTATGGCGATCCGCGGCCAGGGCATAGCCCGCGTTGCAGAAGCAGCCGTAGGAACCCACGCTGTTCTCGCACTGATGAGCGCATCCACCGTTGGCCGTGTCGCATTCGTTCACATCGTCGCAGGCCATGCCATTGGCATTCAGCACGAAGCCCGGGCGGCACGAGCATTCGCGCGAGCCCACCGTGTTCGTGCACACCTGCGCGCACCCGCCGTTGGCCGTGGCGCATTCGTTCACGTCGTCACAATGGCGCAGATCCGCGGCCACGACGTACCCGGTGTTGCACGAACAGGTATGACTCCCCACGGGGGCGTTCTGACAGATCTGTTCACACCCGCCGTTGTTGACGATGCACTCGTTGACATCGTCGCAACCCGTGCCGTTCGCGTTGAGTACGTAACCTTCGGCGCACGAACACACCCAACCGCCTACCGTGTTGTGGCATGCCTGTTCACAGCCGCCGTTGTTGGTGTCGCATTCGTTGACGTCCAGACAGGTCTTCAGGTTGGCCGCCAGCGCATATCCATTGTTGCACGAACAGGCGTACGACCCTACCTCGTTCGTGCAGATGTGGTCGCAGTCCCCGTTCGCCGTGTCGCATTCGTTGATGTCGCTGCACGCAACACCGTCCGCGGCCAACCGATAGCCGGTGTCACAACCACAAACGTAAGCGCCCACGGTGTTGAAGCAAAGTTGGGCACAAGCGTCGGTTTCGGCTTGGCACTCGTCGACGTCGTTGCAGGCCCTGCCGTCTACGGCCAGGGTGAATCCCTCGCGGCACGCGCACGAGAAAGAACCCGCGGCATCGACGCACAATTGCGCGCAGCCGCCGTTTCCAACGCTGCATTCGTTGACGTTGGTGCAGGCCATCCCATCGGCCGCCAGCAAGTATCCGTCGTTGCACGAGCAGACCCGGTATCCGACCTGGTTCGTACAACCCTGCGCGCACCCACCGTTGGCCGTGGCGCATTCGTTCACGTCCGAACAGGTCTGCAGATTCGGGTCCAACACGAAGCCCACGTTGCAAGAACAGGCAAAGCCGCCATCGCTGTTCGTGCACACTTGCTCGCACCCACCGTTGGCCGTGGCGCACTCGTCGATGTCCAGACACACGTCCTTGACGCCCGCGGCGTAGCCTGGCACGCATTCGCACGTGAAATCCCCGTCCGTGTTGATGCACACCTGATGCATGCCGCACGGCGAGGTCTCGAACGCGCATTCGTCGACGTCCACACAAGCCCCGTCATCGTCGCGGGCGTAGCCGGGAAGGCACAGACACTCGTAGCTCCCGTTCGTGTTCAGGCAGCCCTCGTTCGTTTGGCATACGAACGGTTCCTGCAGACATTCGTCGATGTCCGCGCACAAACGGTTGTCGTTGCGCGCGTAACCTTGCGCGCAATCGCATTCGAACCCGCCATCGGTGTTCGTGCACAATTCGTGGATGTGGCAGACATCTGCCCCGGCCCCGCACTCATCGATGTCCTCGCAGTCACCGGCCTCGTTGCGGGCATAGCCGTCCACACACGTGCAGGTGAACCCACCCTCGACGTTGCCGCAGGCTTCGTGCGCGCCGCACGGGCTCGTGGTCACGGCACACTCGTCGATGTCCTTGCACGTCGCGTCGAGGCATTCGTAGCCCACGGTGCAGCGGGGATGACACGACCGGATCCGGCTGACCGGAAGGCATCCATCGAACAGGGTGTTTTCGATGCGTCCGGCCCCGGCGAGTGCCTGGGTTATCAACTGGCCATCGAGCGCCCCATCGCCCAACGTCACCGAAGCCTTTGGCGCCAGGATCAGTCCCTGGAAGGACTTTGCATCGATCGCAATGATAACCGCGTCGGGGCAGTGAAACACCACCCGACTCGCGGCCACGCCCGAAACGCGGAAAATGGCCGGAGCCATGCGAATCGTGGTGCCCGACACGCCCACGACGACCGTGGAACCGGCCGGCGCATCGATCTCGATCTTGGCGGCCGAAGACAGGGCATCCCCATCGACGGTGAACAGGTTGAACAGCGGGTCCACCCCGACCAGTTCGATCGCACCGCCACCGATGGCGCCAGCCACAACCTCGGTTCGACCGTTCGCCGAACCTTGAAGGCTCTTCAATTCCGAAGACAGGTTGGTCAGCGCCAACATGGCGGCTTCGAAGTCAATGGGCATCGCTTCGCGCAGTCCCTGATGCGCCACGCCCTCGGCCACCTGGGCTGCATGTCCGTATGCAATGCTGCCGTTGGGCACCGAACCGCTCGAGAAGATCAACGAGTTGCCGATCACCAGGTCATCGCGCGACGCGTCCTGAGTCAGCGCGGCACCGATGACCACGTTGTCCAGGCTGGCGTCGTGCAACACCGCTGTGCGTCCTCGGATTTCGGAGTTGCGCAGCGACAGGTCACCCAGGACCAGGACGTCGAACGCACCCATCTGGGCAAAGGGGTCCTGCACGCAAACCGGAAGGGCATCGTTGTCCTCCCAGGGTGTCGTGCGATCCCAGCCTGCCCACACTGCCTTGTCACAGTCGGTGCACTTCGAACACCCCGTTGACGTGGCCATGCCCGCCAGGGACAGAGCAATCACGAGCGAGGCTCCGACGTGTCGAATCCATGCCGTCGTGCGATTCATGTATTCCCCTCCGCTGCACCCGGTTCCAAGCCGCCTGCAAGCATGCCCGAAAGGCCCCGGCATCATGTCATGCCCGAAAGATTGACGTCGCTAGTGTAGCGCGATTCTTGTTTCCGAAAAACAAGCAAATATCGCATATCGATCATTTCGATCCCCGCTCAATCACCCCGCGGAAAATCCACCACGTAGGCATCGTCGCGGATGACCGCCCGACGGACCCCTCCGGCCAGCAGCAGATCCATGAACCGAACCGTGATGTCCGGTTGGCAGGCTGGCACGTAGACCCGGTCCTCGTGCGTCACGCGGTCCGGGGATGTGAAGTCCTGGGGCCGAACGCTGCCCCCGAAATGATCGCTTCGCCCGAACGCGATGTGCAGGCCGAGCTTTTCGTCGAGCAGGACCTCGCCAATCGGTGCGACCCCGAGGTCCGCAAGCACGCCGAGGCCCAGTTCGGCCAGGTTCGCGTAGGCCGGTTCTTCGCGAATGCGTGCAGCCTCGCGACGCGCCGCGGGTCCGTCGCCAATGACCTCCACAGCGCGGTTTTTTTCGATGCGATAGACCACCACCTCGTCCCCGAACTGCACGGGGAGCATGCCGGCGCTGCGACTCGGCAAGGAGGGATCAGCGCCTTCGTTCGGCACGACGTAGGCCTCGCCTCCCGGCAGGTTGCCAACCACCCCGGGGTGCGGAAAGTGCCCGGACGAGGCATGGGCCTCGTGGTCACGCAGGTCCAGTTCGAGCCGATACTGCACTCGATCGCGCGTCTGGAAGGTGATTTCGGCCAGTCCGGCCTCGTCGAGCAGGTTCTTCAGGCACCCCACGCGCCGTCGGACCTCGCCCGCATCCAGGGCCAGCGCCGGTGCCATGGCGGCCGTGTATCCGGGCAGGGTGGCACCCCGGATGGACAGGGTTCTGGCCGCGACCTTGAGAGGGGCCGTGGCCGAAAATTCCGTAAGGGCCAGCACGATCCCCCCTTGGGCCAACCAATCATGGATCGCGATGTCGGGTGGCATGAGCACGTCGGCCGATGCAGGGAGGGAATCCTGGGTCCACCGCCAGCCACGCTCGGGCAGATCCGCATTGGCGTGCCGCACGTTGCGATACAGCAGCAGATGCACCTCGATGCCACGTTCGCGCCCCCAATCGCCCAGGGCCGAAGCCCAGCGACCGGCCTCCTCGCGGCGCCATTGCCAGGCCGGGTTATCCGGGCACATGGCATCGGGCAGGTCCGACAGCACGGTGATGCGGTGATCGTCGGGCCCTGGTTCGAAGGCCTGTTGAATCAGGGCGGTCAGCGACGTCGCGGACAATGGTTCATTCATGGGTTTCCCCCCGCCCCCCCGGCAAGGGCCGCTGCAATGAGACCTGCCGTGCCTGCATTGGCCTCGAGCAGATCCAGGTTCACGTCCAGGGAATCGCCGCCCGTCCAGGCCGCCACCCGGGACAACAGGAACGGGGTCAAGGCCTTGCCCCGGACGCCATCCTTGGCGGCCTCGTCGAGGGCATGGGCAACGGCCTCGTCCACGCGGGCCCGGTCGAGTTCCCGGGGCGGCGCCTGAACGATCAGTGCGCCCGTGCCACGGCCAAAGCCGCGCCAATGTGCGCGCAAGATCAGGGCGACCGCCTCGGGTTCGTCGACCCGCCAGGTCAAGTCGATCCCGCTGTCCGCGTGATAGAACGCAGGGAAGCGATTGGTGCGAAAGCCGATCACCGGCACGCCCAGCGTTTCGAGGCGCTCGACCGTGCGCGGCAGGTCAAGGATGGCCTTGGCCCCCGCACACACCACGGCGACCGACTGTCGCGCGATCTCGTCGAGGTCCGCACTGATGTCGAGCGTTTCCTCGACGCCGCGATGCACGCCTCCGATTCCGCCCGTGGCCACCACGCGGATGCCTACTCGGGCTGCCACGGCAACGGTGGCCGAAACCGTGGTCGCTCCATCCGCGCCCGTTCCAAGCGCGCAACCGACGTCCGAACAGGACAGCTTGCGCGGGTTGGCCACGGCCAGTGCAGCGGCCTCTTCCTCGACCAGGCCCACGCGGATCCGTCCCCGAACAACCGCGATCGTGGCCGGCACGGCCCCGGCCTCACGGACCGCGGCCTCGCAACGTCGAAAGGCCTCGATGTTGTGCGGCGCGGGAAGGCCTTGCGCGATCACCGAACTCTCGAGCGCCACCACCCCCACACCCGTCTGAAATGCCCTCGCGACCTCGGGCGCAATGTCCAGCATCAGCGGCACCTCTTCAGCGTTCGATCACCCGGATGCCCACTCCGATCGCCCCCGGGTCCCTGCCCGGCGTCTTTTCGGGCGGGCGTTCTTCGGGCGGCACCACTCGGTGCGGCAACAACCCGGCATGGGGGCGATGAAAGGTTTCGCCCACGATCAGCCAGTTGGCTTTCAGACGCGCCATGAAGGGCCCGGTCGGTTCCGGGACCGTGGAGCCCAAAAACTGCAGGGTCCAGCGTGCCATCACCTTGGGCCCGAACGGCAGCAACTCGGGTTCGTCGGTGACCCGCAGAACCGCCTCGTAGAACAGAGGGGTTTCGCCCTGATAGGCCCCAAGCACGAACGCGTCATGCGCGGCAGGTCCGGGGACCATGTAGATCTCCGACCATGTCCGGGCAATGGCCTCTTCCTTGGGCAGCGCGATGCCCGCTGCACTCAGGTACTGCAGCAGCGAACGAATCGTGGCCGGGGTCATCCCGAGCAGGTGATTGGCATGGATGACCAGGACGTCGTGCCGTTCGGGGCGTGAATCCGTCGGTTTCATCATTCCTCCTGGGCCGAAGTTCGTCCATCGCTGTTCGAGGATAAGCCACGGGTGCGGGTTTCCACAACCCCTTCAGCAGCGCGCGGACCGGCCTGAACCAGATGCACCGTGCGAGTCGGGAAGGCAAATGAAGTACCGGCCCGCTCGACCACCTGCATGAACCCCAGCAGAATCTCCTCGCGAATGACCCGGAACACATCGAAGTCCGTGGTCTCGAACCAGGCCATCACCTCGATGTCCAGCGACGATGCCCCGAACTCTTTGAAGCGCACGATCACGGTATCCTGCCACGCCTTGGAGTGATTGCGGATCACCTGTTCGAATCCCTTCAACACCTCCTGCATGCTGGCCAACGACGTGCCATATTCGAGTCCGATCGTGCACCACAGCCGGATCCGGTCCCGGGCCGCGAACGACTCGATCGACATCTCGGCCAGGCGGCCATTGGGCACGCTCACCACGGTACGGTTCATGGTCCGGATGCGCGTCGAGCGCATCCCGATCGTTTCGACCGTGCCCTGAACGCCCCCGCCGATGTCCACATAGTCGCCCACTCGCATGGGCTGGTCGACCCCGATTGAAAAGGCCCCGAACAGGTTTTCGACCGTCTTCTGGGCAGCCAGGGCCAGGGCCAGCCCGCCGATCCCGAGGCCCGCAATCAGACTTCCCACGGGATAGCCCAGGTCGGACAGCACTGCGATCACCGCAATGATGATGATCAGCACCTTCAGGACCCGCCCGAGCAGCGGCACGATCGACCGGCTTGCCGGGCGGGCCGTGCCCCATTCCGACCGGACCACGTGGTGGACCACGATGTCCGTGGCTTTGATCAGGGCCCAGAAGAACGAAAGCAGCACTGCGGTGGACAGGGCCTGGGTCATCCAGCGTTCGGCCGCGGCGTGAAGGGCCAAAGATCGCAGCAGGAAATAGGCGGCCACCAGCCCCCACACCACGTTCGTCAGGCCTCGGGTCCGTTCGAGGATCTCGTCGTCCCAGGTCGCATCGGTGCGCTGTGTGAGCCGTTGAAGGACCCGGCGGGTGATACCCCCAAGCAGCCAACCGATCATCCACGCGAGCAGCAGGGCCAGCGGGATGGCGATCCACTGCCACAAACGCAAGTCGAGAGGACCGCTGTGCAGCAGGGAATCGGGCACCCAGTCCAGGAACCAGGGACGATCGAGGGCCTCGTGCCAGGCGTCGATTCGCTCGACCGTCTTGCGCGAGAAGACCCATTCCTTGCCGCCCGTTCCGGTTCGAAGGGTCAGACGTATCGAGGCCTCTTCGCCGTTGTCGTTGAACGTGGCCACCTCTTCCACGGTCACCGGGAGGTCGTCTTCGCGGTTGCCTTCCGACAGTGGCGACACCAGCGAGAGGTCCAGCCACACCCGCTGATCGAGCACATCCTTGAGACGACGCGCCAGGTCCTCCTGCTCCGCATTGCGCGCCGGAGGCACGTCCAGAAGCTGCGACGCCTCCTCCCATCGTCCCTTGCGTGCCGCGTCCAGGAATCGGGTCAAAGATGCCCGCGGCGAGTCGGGCGCCACCTGCCCGGTTTCGCGCTCGGTTCCTGGTGCCAGAAGCTTGCCGATCGCGGTCTTCGGGGCATCGAGCACGTCCTGGACCCCGGGCATCTGGGCCAGACCCGCCTCGGCCCCCAACAGGATCCATCCTGCAACCAGGATTCCCGCACCGCGCATCGCCAGATTTCCCACAAACCGCATGATCACACCTCCCCCGGACCCGGGGCCCGGAACGAATGCGATCAATTTACAACACTTGCCAGATGCAATACATCTGCTTCGCTCGGCCGGGCCCACAACCCGACCCAACGACATCCTGTTCGAGGGGAATCAAGGTGACCGCACTGCTCGCGTCCGGCCCGTTCTTGTGCATTTTGTGCGCGTTCCTTTGGGCCGTGGCCGTCATCCTCTTCCGGTTGGCCGGAGAGCACTATTCGCCGGTGGTGCTTTGCCTGTTCAAGAGTGTAGTGGGGCTGGCTCTGTTTGCGATCACGATGCTGGTGCTGGGCCTGTCGTGGTGGCCCGACCAGATCTCTGCGGGCGAAATCGGGGTATTGTTCGTCAGTGGGATCCTGGGTGTGGGTCTGGCCGACACGCTGTTCTTTGCCAGCCTCAACCGCCTGGGCGCCGGCAGGACCGCGCTGATCGACTGTTTGTACAGCCCGTTCGTGCTGCTGTTTTCGGTTCCCTACCTGGGCGAACCGGTCGGCCCCGCACTCGTGGCCGCCATTGTCCTGATGGCCGGGGCCATTGCACTGGGCACGTGGCAATCCGGGGGCATCGCGGGTCCATCGGGCCCCTCGTTGCGCAAGGGGATCGTCTATGGCGTTTTGGCCATGATGCTGATGGCCCTGGCCATCGTCATTGCCAAGCCGGTGATCACCAAGTCCCACCCCGTCTGGGTTACGACCGTGCGCCTGGCCGGGGGCGTGGCGATCCTGCTGTTCCAGGGATTGCGTTCCAGCTATCGCGCCGAGGTCCTGCGTTCGTTCGTACCATCGCCGGGCTGGCGAATTGCCATTCCCGCCACGCTCGTCGGCAACTACATTTCGATCATCGTGTGGGTCGAAGGGATCCGCCTTACTCCGGTGGCCATCGCCTCGGTGCTCAACCAGATGAGCACCCTTTTCGTGCCGGTGTTGGCAGCCGTGTTCCTGCGCGAGCAACTCGGCCGACGACAGTGGGTTGCCTTGGTGATCGGCTTCCTTGCCGCCCTGCTGGTGCTCGTCTGATCATGCCCCGGCGAAATTGGGGGTATCATGCCCTTCATGACACTCTTCGACACCCACTGTCACCTGGGGGACCCGCCGCTGGATCGGGACGTGGGCGCGGTCCTGGCCGCGGCGCGGGTCTGCGGGGTCACGCGTCTGCTCGTGCCGGCCGTGGACGAACGAAGCTCCCGCCGGGCAATCGACCTGGCTGCACGGCATGACGGGGTGCTGGCCGCCGTGGGCTGGCATCCGGCGTTCCTGCCCGACGGTGGCGTCGATCTCGCGTTCCTCGAGGCCATGGTTGCGACCGGGAGGGTCTGCGCGATCGGCGAAGTCGGTCTGGATCGCATCAAGGCGCGCGAAGGCTTCGTCGTTCAGGAGGCGGCATTCGCGGCCCAACTCGCGTTTGCCGCCACCCACGCGCTCCCGGTGGTGATCCACTGCCGCAATGCCTTCGCCCGCGCGGTGGAGCTGATCGAAGCCACCGGCCGTCCATCATTGCGGGGCGTTTTCCACGCCTTCGCGGGTTCGTGGGAGATCGCCGAGCGTCTGGGCCACCTCGGGTTCTTGTTCGGGGTCGGGGGGTCGATCACCCGCACCGAAGCCACGCGCCTGCGCAGCGTGGTCTCACGGATCCCGCTCGATCATCTGGTGCTCGAAACCGACGCGCCGTACATCGGGACTGCCACAACGACCCGGGGAACCGTCACGCCAGCGCATCTTCCCGAGGTACTTGCCACCTTGGCCGAGTTGAAGGGCTGTGCCCCCGAGATGGTGGCCGAAGTCACTACCCGCAACGCCGAGCGTGTGTTCGGGTCCACAGGAGCAACGCAGTGAGCCACGCATTCGATCGGGTCGAGCGGTTCATCGGTTCCGACGGGTTGCGCCGCCTCGCCGAGGCCCATGTCGCGGTGTTCGGGCTCGGCGCGGTTGGGTCGGCCGCACTCGAGGCCCTGGCCCGGTCCGGAATCGGACATCTTCGTTTGGTGGACTTCGACCGGATCAAGGCCAGCAATCTCAACCGCCAGATCCTGGCACTCGCCTCCACGCTGGGGCAGCCCAAAGCCGTGGTCGCCCGCGAACGCGTGGCGCTGATCAATCCGGAGGCACAGGTGGAGGCCATCGAAGAGTTCTTCTGCAGCGCCTGCGCCGATCGTCTGCTGGCCCCTCCCTTGGACTTCGTGATCGACGCCATCGACTCGCTGACGCCCAAGGCCAACCTGATCCGGGAGGCGGTGCAACGGGGCATTCCGATTGTTTCGGCCATGGGCGCGGCCAACCGGGTAGATGCCACGGCCCTGCACTGCTCGGATCTGTTCGAAAGCGAAGGTTGCACCCTGGCGCGCAAGGTCCGGAAGCGCCTGCGGCGCATGGGTGTCACGGGTGGAGTGACGGCGGTCTGGTCATCCGAGATCCCGCCGGTCGAGACCCGTTGTGCATCGGGGCCACCGGACCCGGACGAGGCGGACGTCCCTCAGCGGGGCAGGCCACGCCCTCCCCTGCCGAGCCTCATGCCCATCCCGGCCATGTTCGGGATGATGGCCGCCAATCACGTCATCTGGGCCCTGGTGCGGCCGTGCGCAGTCCATCGAGGAAGATGAACAGGGCCCTGGGCGGCAGCGTCAGACGCCACAGCAGCGGCGGGCGCACCAGGGCGTCCCACAGGTCTTCGGGGGCCTGGCCAAAGCGGGCATCGTGCGATCCCACGTAGTCGCGATGGGCCATCCATGCCGTAAAGAAGGCCGTCATCGCCCCGACTGGCCACAATCCCGGTGCAGCAACCACCAGTTCGCCAGCCGCGTCTTCGGCCACGGCTCTGGCCACGACGTGCAATCCGGCCTCGTGGAATACGGCGGCCTTCAAGAATCCGCGCAGGCCCTCGAGCAGGGGGAACGAGGCATCGTTTTCCGGGTCTTCGCGGCCCATGCGGCAGGTGGCCTCGATCTGCATCAGGCGTTGTCTGGCTTCGAACGGAAGTACCAGCAGGGTTTCGGCCGGCGTGCAGTCCCGCTGAGGTCCGTCCAGATCGGACCAGTCGTCTTCCCCGCTCGACTCGAATTCCGATGCGCCCGACAGAATCTCGCGCCAACCGTCGCCCAGATCCCCGATCAACAAGAACTCCCACGTGGCCTCGGGCCATGGCAGACGAACCGACTGAATCAGCAGCAATGGCGCCTGCTCGGGGTCCATTTCCATCCAGTCGTATCGCCCACGCACCACGCCACCTTCCCGGTCTTCGTGCAGCGGGAATCCCTCGAACGTGGTGACGAACGCCCCGGACACCTTCTCACCGGCCGCGATCAGCTTGATGGGTTTCAGGTCTACCGCGACCCAGATGTCGCGCGCCACCACCCGCACCCCGAGGCTCAGTTCCTGGGCATAGGTGTGCACCAGATCCAGAGTTCCGTCGCGGTCCACGTCCCGCAACTCCAGTCCCACGGTGCGTCCGAAGCGCGACACGGTCCAGCCCGCTGCCGGGCGAACCGATGCCTTGATCTGGCTGCCTGGAAACACCAGGAACCCAACCAGACAGCTGTCGCCCATGGGAACAAGGTCCGAGAACAGGTCCACCGGCACCACACGGTTCTTGGCGAGGTGCCCCGAGACCGCGGCATCGTAGGCCACCCGGTGCACTACGACCCGGGAAGGCACGTAGGGCTGCGTGCCGCAGCGGGCATTGCGGATACCCTCTTGTGGGCAGAGGCGCTTCTCGACCATGCCCGCAATCGCGAATTCATATCCCGTCGAGGTCACGCGGGGCGCTTCGGTCGAGCAACCAAAGATCCCTTCCACGATGGTCCGAGCCTCGGTGGCACTGACTTCGACGGGAATCGGCGCAGGGGGGGGCGGGATCTCCCCGGGATCGGCCTGGGCCACAGGCGCCATCAGCAGCAGGGCCAGGACAAGCCAACGCCTCATCATTCCACCCTTGCCCAGGTGCCGGTCAGCCCCACGATCCACGCCACTGGCCTCACCGGATCCACGGCCACGGCACGCAAAGCCCGGGGCGTCCCGGTCGGAATCCGCCCAAAGCCCGCATCCGACCCTTCCCACAACGACCCGTTCCAGCCTGCGACCAACGGGCCGAAGCCATCCCTGCCCGCAATGGCGTAAAGGGTCTGGCCGGCGTCCCGAAAGACCTCCTCGCAGGCAACCGGATCGCAGCGCCAGACCTGTCCCTGATCCACCACTGCCAGCACGCGGTCCCCGGATTCGCCCCACAAATCCCACACCCCGCCATCGCCCGGGGTAGCAACGCGCACCATGCGTCCGTTTGATCGCGTCCAGATGCCACCCGCAGCTCCGCCCACGAACAGGGTTTGATCGGGGGTTTCGGTGACGGCCCGCAAGTCCGCGCCGAGGTCCGCCGTCACCAACTCGACCACGCCGTCGCTCAGACGCAACAACGTACCCGCCTGACCCACGATCCAGGTGACCGCGTTCCCCTGCGCCACGTCGAACAGCGTTCGGATCGATGGGTTCGGGATGCGCTCGACCACAGCGTCGTCGATGGACAGGATCACCCCGTCGACGCCTGCGGCGATCCCCCCGGACACACCCCACAGATCGGTATCGACCCCGGATTCGAGAGCCCCGATCCGCCCGTTCTTCGCGCGCAACACCGTGCCCCGGGACCCCACGGCCACCACGGCCCCGTCCGAATCCACGCTCACTGCATGCAGGTCCGCGGTCACGCCCGGCACCGTGTCCCGCCAGGCCCCATCTTCCAAGGTTAGTGCCGCGGACGCCAGCCCACCGATCGCCACCAAGGGGGGGGCGTCATCCTGCAGGATTCCGGCTACGCCCCGCAGATCGGCTTGAATCAACCGGGGGCCAGCCACACTCATGGCGAGCCACTTGTGGCCATCGTAGTGGACGATAACGCCGCGGTCGCCCACCGCGTAAACGTCATCACCTTCGAATCCGAACAGGCCATAGAGGTCTCGCGCGGGGACTGAAGTGTCGTTCGTAAGTTGGGCATGCCAACCATCCGCCTCGCGCACCAGCAGGGTTCCGCGTGATCCGGCCACGAACACCCGGCCATCCGGAGCGCGCCAGATGGCACGAAGGCGTGCATTGGACCCCGCGATCTGGGACTTGAGCCAGACGTCGCCCTTGCGTTCGAGCAAGGTGCCAAAATCACCTACCGCAAAGATTCCCCCGGTCGCCGATGCGTGGATCGCGAACAGATCGTAGCTGATTCCCGTGTCCATGGCCGTCCAGGCCCCGTTCTCGCGATGCCAGACGTGTCCGCCGACACCAGCCACGTAGAAATCGTCGGGCCCCAAGGCCCCCACCCCGTGCAAATCGATCGCCGCGGGCGGGTCGATGACCTCCCAAATTCCTGCCGAACGCCGCAGCACGATGCCTGATTCGCCCACTGCGATCAGGGTGTCGCCCACGCCGGTCACGGCGGTCAGGGTGTGGTTGGTGGGCACGAGCATGGGCAGGAAATCCCGACCGTTGTGGCGAAGTACCAGGCCCTCTTCGCCCACGGCCCACCAACCGAGGCCGGACTTCGCAAAGCACGCCCGGATGCCCCCGACCGCAGTCAGGTCCTGCAGGTGAAAGCGCGAACTGACCTCGACCGACGATGTCGTGTCACCCGGCATCGGGGTCCAGATATCCGGCCAAGGCTGCGCATCCATAGGCTCCACGACGTCAACGTCACGATCCAACGCATCGGGCCGCGGCGCCAGACCGATGCCGCCAGCGCATCCCGAGGCCAGCAGCAGACATCCTGCAAGGATCACGTGGCAACCGGGCAGACCCATGCAAAATCCGCGACGAGGTGACCGGATTCTAGCGATTCATCGCTGCGGGGACAAGCGGGAAGGGGGCACGGATCAGGCGTCGCACCAGGAAATGGCTTCGATGGCGGTCAGGATCCACTGGCCATCCACGAATCCGAAGAAGAAGCCCAGGTTGGATTCGGTGCTGTACAGACCGTGGGTGGTCGCCGCATCCAGAGCGTCAGCCATCGCCTTCTCGGCCGCGGTGGTCTCGGTGGGCTCGAAGTCGTACATCTCGGGGTTCAGGTTCGCGGTCGTGGAGATGTGCGCATTGAACGTCGTGTTGTAGAAGCAACCCGTCTTGGTCCAGTCGTAGCGCTCGCACGAGAACCAGGGCAGCACGCCCGGCTTGGGATCGCAGACCAGGCCCCCGCTGAGCAGGGTTTCTTCGCTGCCGTACCAACGAGTGGCTTCCTCGATCTTGGTGAAGCGCACGGCGATCGTGTAGGCCCCGGGGTTGGTGATCAGGAAGAAGCCGTGCTCGGGGTGCACGAACTGAGCCAGAGCCTCCACGTCCTTGGTCTGGAAGGCCGCGAGGAACAGCATGACCATGTCTTCGAACGCGGGCTGGGCCGCATCCGCCGCTTCGCTGCGCACCGGACCGCACTGGTAGACGCTCCACGTCCAGTGGCGGGCTTCGGTGCACCACGTCATGCCTTCGGCCGTGCAGTCCGCGTCCTTGTCGCAGGTGCTGGTGAACGGCACTTCGAGCTTGTTCTTGGTCACGTAATCGACCAGGGTGCGGAAGCAGATGGGGCCCACGTAGGGCACGCCGTCCAGCGATGCCAGCGTGTAGAACGTCAGGTCGTCTTCGGTCCCGTAGACGCCGTCGTAGCCCGCCCGATAATCCACGATCCGGTCCGACGAGCCCGAGGGAAGGCCCACGGTCTTCTTCAGGAAATCGCCGAAGTCGGCGCGCTGGTCGTTGACGATCGACAAAATGGCCAAGGCCATCGGATCGCCGTCCGTGATATCGGCAGCGAGCCCGGGAACGTCCACCTTGCCAGCCTTCAGGAAGCCATCGTCGGCCCCGTCGACCGCATCGGTTTCACCACCACCACAAGCCATCGCAAAGAGCATGGCACCCATCAGCAGCCATCCGAAACCCTTCATGAACGACCTCCTCTTACGAAAGACCCCGACACGATTAACGACGATGAGAACCTAACGAAGCCTTTCTTTACCGCAATTTCCCTTCTGTGTCAAGCCCATCGGTCCACGAGACAGCCCTGACCGGTTCTTGCGACGGGAGAGAAGGGTACCTGTAGGGCGCGGTCACCAGACCGCGCCACCCACCGTGGCTTCCGTATTCCACGGTTCAGCGTTCGGCCGTAGCCTCCGGGGGGTTCCCTCC
>CAYRIB010000017.1:0-23451 GCA_964424165.1 uncultured Myxococcales bacterium
TTGCCCCGAATCGGTCTTGTGCTGCACCTGTTCGCTGATCGGTGTGACATCCACATTCCCTTCGGCCCCTTCTCATCTGCTGCCACGAAACCGGTCAGGGCTGTTCCTCTGGGCAGATCCAATACGTTCGAAAGCATGCTATCAACCATCGGGGATAGAACCTTGATTCAGAGTATCGGAGGGGGGCGGCGATGAGTACCTGGTTTGCGCGGACCACACGCACAGAAGAGAAAGGGCCTCTTGGCCCCTCGCCAAATGAAGATTCAGCAAACGATGACAGTGCAGTCTGGTCGCCACTCGGAAAGACATACTGCGTCTTGGCCGTCGCAGGCGGACTTGCTTTGTTCTTTGCGCATGGATGGCACTATCTCTTATCGAATCAAGGCATATACTTCCTGCATGGCCTGAAACTGGCCTACCCCGACTACGTTCCTATGAACGACTGGTTCACCTACCAAACGTCTTCACACCATTTCGTGTTTCCCTATCTGCTGTGGTTTCTGTCGAAACTGGGACCACTGTCTGTGACCAGCATCTTGGCACAGGCCGGAATGATGGTTGTGTTGTCGTTCGGCGTGATGATCCTTTCCCGTGTGCTATTCCCCCAGCGCGCGCCCATGCTTTATCTCTTCGCGCTTTCCTTCCTGGTCATCGCCAAGCCTGAAGATGCCGGTCTCGGATACCTCTACTACTGGTCGCCATATCTTGAACCGGCCCAGGTCGCTGGTCCTCTCATGCTGCTTGGATTTGCGTTCATCATCAGTCAGCGTTGGCTCTCTGCCGGTTTGTGCCTCGGGGTGGGCGGGGCTTTTCACGCCAGTTACATGATGTCCGGTGCGCCACTGGTGCTGGCTATTGTGTTGATTGAACGACTTTGGAGAGATCGGTGGGCATGGCTTCGCCTGGGCCTGCCCCTCATCGTCGCCTGGGGATTCGTATCGGTTGTCGTTGTATGTGCCATGATATCAAACCCTCCGTATGACCCGGCATCCATCGATGCCCTGATTCACTTCCGAAGCCCTCACCACTATTTGCTGAGCCATTTTCCCAAACGCCAATCGTTCGCGTGGGCAGTTTTTTTCGTGGCCGGGGCAATCGCAGTGGCCTCCATGCCGAAATCGAAGACCACGAGAGGCTTCCGGATAGTTTGGGGCTCGGGTGCATTCATCTCCTTGGTTACACTCGTCTTTGCGGGACCGTTGCTCTATCCGCCTTTGGACACACCCACGTTGTGGCGAGTGGCCCCGATTCCATTTCTGTTGGGACTGATGGCAGCAGGAACTTCGTGGCTCCGCCTGCTCACGGACAAGAAAAGTGTGCGGCGATCGGATATGGCCTCGATCGTGGGGTTGGGCGTAGCCAGCTGGTTCTGGTTTCGCTACGGGATCGATTACGGTGCGGCGCCGGCCTGGCGCTTGGCCTGGTTGGTATTCCCCCCCCTGCTTCTTGGGCTGACGTGGTTCACATGCCGCTTGCTTGGCAAAAGTCGGCGGGTGTTGGCAACGACGGCAGTGATTTGGCTGGCAGCGATATGCGTATTTTCGGCCAGCATGTTTCCTGTCCGAAGCACGCTTGGCAAACAAGAACAAGGCTCTCTTTTCGAATTGACTACGTGGCTTGAATCAAACACCAGCCGAGAAAGTCTCTTTGTCGTACCGGTTAATTTCAGCATGGCCGACGTCCGCCTGCGGGGAAAACGCGCTGTAGTGGTCGATCTCAAATCGTGCCCGATAGCCGTGGCAGATATCGAAGCTTGGTACGTTCGCATCCAGGATGTTTGCGGTGTTTCACGCGGCACCTCGCCCAAGGAGATGGTCTGCCGCTACGAATGGCTGGACCTCCAGCGAGCCTTGATGTTGAGGGAGCGCTACAAGGCCACGCACATCATCGTGGAAAACGGCAAGCACAAAGGCCGGTTGGAGGGTTTGCGGCTTGTCTTCAAAAACCGCGATTACAGCGTGCTGGAGATACCGCAAGACTGACCAGAGAAGACCTCCGCACAAGCTCGCTTGAATCGATGCGGACGGGCATCTCGCATTCGCTCATGGCTGCTGCTTACGAGCAAGCACGTACTGTAGGTGCCGCAGATGATCCGCAGAGCCAAGCTTCAGGTGCATCAGACAGATACACCAGAACCGACAAGTGGTGTGAAAAGTGGGTTTCAGGTAGTGGAGCCAGGGAGGATCGAACTCCCGACCTCTTGAATGCCATTCAAGCGCTCTCCCAACTGAGCTACGGCCCCAAAGCGAAGATATTTCTACCGCAGGACGGCGAAGTTGTCAAGGCTGCGTCGCGTTCGTCCAGCCGTGGCCGGTAGTCCTCTCCGGAATTGGGGCGTGGGCCGATCCACCGCGAGGCCGTAGCCAGGTCCGGGGGGCTGCGCGCAGGGGACTTGCGGAGGCGCGCGCCCCCTTGCCGGGGTACCGATGATCGGCGCGCGCCGAGCAGGAGCGCGCGGGCGGGGCCGGAGGCCCCGACGGCGACGCGTGCCCCGGAGCCAGCCCCCCGGCCGGCGGAGGCCGGACGTTGTCCATTGGAATACGAGCGCCCCGCAAAGGCTCGGCGTCCTGTGACGCCGCCCCAGAGGGCCCAAAGCGCAAGCAAGCTTGCGCATTCCCAAGGCGCGCTGCACGCACTGGCCACAGCCCCAAGAACCTTCCCACCCCGCGCCCGCATCTTTGCCCCTTGAACCGGTCAGAACTGCGCGTTCGTCTGTGACGGGGTTGCTTGCAGGGTGTGCTCGAACCAGTCACGACACCTGACGCCGCCAGATCCACCGCAACATCCACCACGTGATGAAGGCCAGCAAGAACCCGGCCAAGGCGTCGACCAGATAGTGCTGCTTGGTGTACAGGGTCGATACCCCGATGGCGAGCGCGGTCACAATGGCCCACAAGCCCATGCGGCGGTCGGTCTCCCACAGTGCCAGAGCCGCCAGCAGGGCCACTCCGCAGTGGGTGGATGGCAGGCAGTTCCAGGGCGGATCGCCGCCATACACCAGGGCCAGGGTCCAGTACGCGCAGTCGGGCGGGGAGGGGGGCAGGATCGGACGATCGAAGGCGATCGGGATGGCCAGGAAAATGCCGTAGCTGATCAGCAGCATCACTACGTAGCCGAGCACGGTCCGCAGCAGGACCGCGCGGTCGCGGGCATAGAAGAAGGGCAGCAAAAAGACGGGGTACACGGTCACGTACAGGAACACGAAAGGCGGGGACAGCGGGATGAAGCGGTCGAGCATGGCCGGGAACAGGCGCACGCGCGTCGGGTCCGTGAGCAGCCCGACCAGGAAGTAACCCCCGGCCCAGAACCCGAACAGTACGAGGCTCAGAATGGCCCACAAGGGCCATGGATCGAGCCGATGCGGCTGCATCCGGTCCCGTTCGACCCACAGACGCCAGGCCGTGAACACCATGGGCGAGAACGCGCACATCACCAGCACCATGGGCACGGGCTCGAAGTCCAGGCCCGCCATGACCAGCAGGAACGTGGCCTCGGCACTCAGGATGGCAAAGAACAGCCAGTAGAAGGCCCCGCGGCGGATCCAGGCATGCACTGGATGGGGATGGGTCGTCGTTTCCATCAATGCTGGTGGCCCTCGTGGTCCTGGTGCGGATCCCCTTGGGGCTTGTTCTGGTCTTCGTGGCGCTTTTGTACGATGCGGTACGCAGCGCCCCGAACCACCTCGCTCGCGTCGTCGCGGGCCATGCGTTCGAGCAGGGCCAGACCTTCGGGTTCGCGCTGATAGCGCAGCAGGGCCGTGACCGCGAACAAGCGCACCCGGTCGTCCGGGTCCTGCGCGAGTTCGAACACCACGGGCCTTTCGAAGTCGTAGCCCAATCCGGACAGCCGTTTGGCCGCCTGCTCGTGGGTTCCGTCAGGCCGGGCGAGGATGGTGCGGACGTCGCGCAGCGCGGTCTCGACCGGGTTCATGGCCTGCACCCAGGTTGGGGTCTGGGCCTCGGACCCGTACCACCAGTAGATGCCGTAACCCACGGCCAACCCCACCACCAGCACGGTGCTCAACACGATCTTCATGGCACGGGACATGGTGTGCTCCCCGGAGCAAACGACGACGGAGTGTGCGACATCCGGGCGGGCTTTGTCAATCGCCCCGAGCCTTGGCACGCAGCGCGGCGAGCACCTTCTCGGCCGTGATAGGCATGTCCAGGATGCGAATCCCGCAGGCATCATAAAGGGCGTCGGCGATCGCGGCCGGGGTCGGGATCATGGTGTGCTCGCCGATGCCGCGCGCGCCCATGGGACCGTCCTTCTGGGGGGTTTCCACGTAGTGGCATTCCATGCGTGACGGCACGTCGAGCGTCGAGGGGATCTTGTAGTCCATGAAGCTTGCGTTGCGGATGTGGCCCGTGGCCGGGTCGAGCACCAGTTCCTCCATCATGCCCGTGCCGAGACCCTGAACGATACCCCCGTAGGTCTGGCCGCGGATGAGGCCTGGGTTGACCACGCGGCCCACGTCGTAGCAAGCCACGATGCGCTCGATGTGGTATTGGCCCGTATCCGGGTCCACGGTCAACTCGACGCCCTGGGCCCCAAAGGTCCACTTGGCCACGGGCTTAGCCGACTGGCTGGTCTCGGGGTCCAGAAACAGCAGGCCTTCGGGCACGAAGGTCGCGGCCGCGGCCACCGGCCCCCCGATGGTATGGCCGTCCGGATACTGGTAGCCCATCACCAGTTCCCCAAGGCCCAGTGCCTTGCCCGTGACGGGGTCGATCACCTTGCGGTCAACCAACTGCAGGCGGTCCGCGGGGGCGCCGAGGACCTCGGACGCCATCTTGAACAGTTGCTCCTTGATCATGTCCGCGGCCTTGAGGACCGCATTGCCCGTGGCCCAGGTCTGGCGGGATGCCACGGTCTGCCAGTCATACGGTGACAGATTCGTGTCGGGCTTGCCGTGCACCCGGATCATGGACACGGGCAGCGACAATGCCTCGGCCGCGAACTGGGCCGCGACCGTCATGAGGCCCTGGCCGTAGTCGATGCCCGAGATCAGGATTTCGAGCATCTCGTCTTCGGCGAACTTCATCACCACACTCGATGCCGCGTTGTTCGGCATGGCCGGGGCCTTGACCGCGCACGCCAGGCCCTTGCCGTGCAGGGGCGCACGCTTTTCGCCCCGGATGCCCAGTTCGGCATCGACCTTTTCGATGCACAGGTCCACGCGGCCCGAATGTTCGTCGAGGATCTGCCCCGTGACCGTGGACTTGCCCGGTCCCAGGCAGTTCTTCAAGCGGAATTCCACGGGGTCCATGCCGATCGCATGGGCTACCATGTCCATCTGCTGCTCGAGCGCCCAGTGGATTTCCTGCATGCCGAAGCCGCGGTAGGCGCTGCCCACGGGGCGGTTGGTGTAGACCCCGACGCTGTCGCCCCACACGTTCGGGAACTCGTAGGCCCCGCCACAGGTGTACCCGGCGGATCGCACGACGTTGACCCCGTAGCCGCCGTAGGCGCCGCAGTTCCACAGGTACAGCATCTTCTGGGCCTGAACCTTGCCCTCCTGGTCCACGCCCGTGACCAGGGTGGCCCGCAGGCCCTGGCGCACCACGGTCGCGTAGAACTCTTCGGACCGGTCGACCGACACCCGCACCGCGCGTCCCCGCGTGTTCAAGGCCAGGGCCGTGGCAATGGGTTCGAGGTTGATGCCGGCCTTGCCGCCGAATCCGCCGCCTACCGAAGGCACCACAACGCGCACGTCGGCGTGCGGGATCTTGAAGCACGCGCACAGCAGGTGGCGCACTGTGAAGGGGCTCTGGGCCGAGGTGTGCAGTTCCACGTGCCCGGCCGCGTCGACCCGGGCCACCGACACGTGCGTCTCGAGCGGCACGTGCTGCACCTGCGGGACCTCGAAGGTGTTTTCGAACACGTGGGCGCAGCGCTTCAATGCCCCCTCGTAGTCGCCCTTGCGTACCTTGAGGTGATTGCATTCGTTCGTGCCGGCCCGTGGGGTGATCCAGGGCACGCACTCGTAGCGGCCGAGGTCGGGGTGTACCAAGGGCGATCCCTCGGCCAGCGCTTGTTCGACGTCGTAGACCGGGGGCAGGGGCTCGTAGTCCACCTCGATCAGCCGCGCGGCGGCCCGTGCTTCTTCGAAGGTCTCGGCCGCCACCGCGGCCACGGGGTCGCCCACGTAGCGCACGCGGTCCGTGGCGAACACGGTCTGGTCCTTGAGGTAAATGCCCACGTGGAAGGGATAGTCGCGGCCGCTGACCACCGCGGCTACGCCCGGGGCCCGCCTGGCCGCATCGATCCGGATGTCCCGGATGCGGGCATGCGGATGGGGCGAGCGCAGGACATAGCCGTGCAGCATTCGCGGGAACTTGAGGTCCGCGGTGTACACAGCCGCACCCGTGACCTTTTCGAGTCCGTCCACCCGAAGGACGTCGGTCCCGACAACGGTTGCCTCGCTCATGCCTTCACCTCCGCGCCTTTCTGGCGCATGACCGCGGCCGCGTCTTTCACGGCCGCCACGATCTGGTGGTAGCCGGTGCATCGGCACAGATTTCCGCCGAGTGCGGTGCGGATCTCGTCTTCGGTGGGATCGGGATTTTGATGAAGCAACCCGAGCGCGGTCATGATCATGCCCGGGGTGCAGAACCCGCATTGAATGGCCTGATGATTCAAGAACGCCTGTTGCAGCGGGTGCAGTTGCCCGGCACGTCCAAGTCCCTCGATGGTGGTGACCTCATGCCCGTCAACTTCGACCGCGAGCATCAGGCAGGTGTTCACCGCGAGCCCGTCGACCAGGACCACGCAGGCCCCGCATTCGCCCTCGTTGCAGCCTTCCTTGGTGCCGGTCAGGTTCAGGTCCTCCCGCAGAAATTCCAGGAGCGTTGCGTTTTGCGCGACCTCGTGGGTCTCCAAAAAGCCGTTGACACGGACGGTAATCGTCTGGTTCATCGTGCTGCCTCCGTGGATGCATTCAGGGCCTGTGCGCCCCGGGTGACGAGGACGCCCACCATGTCGCGCCGGTAGGTTTCGGTGCCCCGGTTGTCGGTGATGGGGCGGCAGGCCGCGGCGGCGATTTCCCCGGCCTTCTGGCAGGCATCGGGCGTGGTTCCCAGGGCGTCGAGCACGGCTTCGGCATCGGGCACGCGCAAAGGCGTCGGTGCCACCGCGGCGAGCGCGATGCGGTGACGGGCCCGGCCCCCATCCCGATTGCAGGCTACCACCACACCGAGCGTGGCCAGGTCCATGCCCAGTCGGCGGGACATGCGCAGGTACGATCCTCGCCAGGACGACGCGGATGGCGGCAGCACGATGCCCAGCACGAGTTCGAGCGGAAGCAGGGCCGTCCGGCCCGGTCCCTGGAAGAACTCGGTGATCGGCACGTGACGAACACCTGCCGGGCCCTGGGCAACCACCTCGGCATCCAGACACATCAGGCCCACGGCCGTGTCCGCGGCCGGCGACGCATTGCAGAGGTTGCCGCCCATGGTGGCGCGGTTTCGCAAGGGGAAGGCCCCCACCGTGAGGCAGCATTCTGTGAGCAAAGGAAAGCGCTGACCGAGGCGATCGGCGATGGTGGCCATGGTGACCGCGGCCCCCACCAGCACGCCGCCGTCGGGGCGTTCCTCGATGCGCGACAACTCCGGAATGCGTTTGATATCGATGAACAGCGATGTCGGGCGGCGACCTTCCCTGACCTGCGGAATCAGGTCGGTTCCCCCGGCCAGGAAACGGGCATCCGGATGGGCCTGCTTCAGCGCGAGCGCCTCTGCGACGGTCTTGACCATCCGGTAATCCACGTGCGGCAACGGCATGGAATCCTCCATACGAAGAGCCTGAAGTAGTGTACCAAAGCAGACCCATCGCGCAACCACCCCCACGGATTCGAGGTACACTCGAACGCCAATGGAGGGATCATGATCAGCGCTCGAACCACGGATCTGTTCTTGTCCCTGACCCCCGAACGGGTGCTCGATGCGGTGGAGGCGGCGGGGCTCGATTGTTCCCCGGGATGCCACCCCCTGAATTCCTTCGAGAATCGGGTCTATGACGTGGCCCTGGTCGACGGAACCCGGGTCGTGGCCAAGTTCTATCGCCCCGAACGTTGGAGCGAGGCCGCGATTCTGGAAGAACATGGGTTCATGGCGGAACTCGCGGAGGAAGGCGTGCCGATCTGCGGCATTCGGTCGTTCCCTGACGGGTCGACCCTGAAGCGCATCGACGGAATCGCCTACTGCTTGTATGACCGTGCGGGCGGAAGGGCCCCTGACGAACTGGCCGACGACGACCTGGAGGGACTGGGGCGGATTGCGGCATGGATCCACAACGTCGGTGCGCAGCATGCGGCGCCGGCCAGGCCGGTCATGGGGGCCACGACCTACATTCGCGACAACGTGGCCTGGCTCGAGGCCCAGGGCATCCTTCCGGCGTGTGTGGCCGACCGCTATAACACAGCGGCCCATGCCCTGGCCGATCTGGTGGATGAGCGCATGGCCGGCGTGCCGGTGCATCGCATCCACGGGGACCTCCACCTTGGCAATCTGCTGGTGCGCGAAGGCCGCTTCCAGGTGCTGGACTTCGACGACATGGCCATGGGGCCTGCGGTGCAGGATTTGTGGCTGATGGTTCCCGGGCGCGATGCCCATGCGCTTGCCCAGCGCGAGGCCTTTCTCGAGGGCTACGAGCAACTGAGGGGCTTTGATCGTTCCACGCTGAACCTCGTCGAGCCGCTGCGCGGGTTGCGCATGGTGCATTACGCGGCGTGGCTGGCCCGACGGTGGCACGACCCGATCTTTCCTGCGACATGGCCCCACTTTGGCACCGAGGACGAGTGGATTCGCCAGACCGAGGACCTCGAGGAGGTTGTGGCGTTTGCGCAGGCCCAGGGCAACCCGGATGCGCCGGTGGCCGCGACCGAAGCCACCAACGCCGATCTGTTCTGGGATTGGGAGGAAGGCACGCCCACGGATGCGTAGGAACCAGGGGTTGCGAAGCGGGTCGGCATAGATCATCGGCATCATCGATCCAGGGCTTGGCCACAGGAACCGACCCTTTGGCTGTCCGGGCTTGCTGGCATTGTCATTGCATCGCACGCCGGGCTAGAATCGGCCTTGCACTCTCTTTCTTGCGGGGGAAATCATGCTGCGTCGAATCGTTGTTGTCACCGTGATGGTGGGCGGCTTGGGTGTGGTTGGCGGTTGCGAACCCGACATGGGCGGGGCCATCCCAGCCTGCACCGACGATTCAGAGTGTTCGCCGCAATCCGGCATTTTCTGCATCGGAGGGGCGTGCAAGGTCCCGGATTGCGAAGAAGATGCGGACTGCGCGGCCGTGACCACGCCCGTGTGCCATCAGGCCCGGTGCCAGGGCACCGCATGCGTGTTCGAGGCCGTGGCCGATAACACGACCTGTGATGACAGCGATTCGTGCACCATCGATGACGTTTGTGTGGCAGGGACCTGCGCGGGCGCGCCTCGGGACTGCGATGACCAGGATGCCTGCAACGGCGTCGAGACGTGCGATTCCGCCCTGGGATGCCGGGCCGGGGTGCCGATTGCCTGTGACGATGGGGATGCGTGCAACGGCATCGAGACCTGCGACCCCGAAGACGGTTGCGTGGACGGGGAGGCCCTATCCTGCAACGACGGCAATGTGTGCAACGGCATCGAGACCTGCGATGCCGTGCTCGGGTGCGTACCCGGCGATGAGTTGATGTGCGACGACCAGGATGCGTGCAATGGCATCGAGACCTGCACGCCGGGCTTGGGCTGCGAGGCCGGGACTCCGGTGGTGTGTGGGGATGACAACCCCTGCAACGGTGTCGAGACCTGCAATCCCGACGATGGAGATTGCGAGCCCGGCACGGCGCCCACCTGTGACGACGGCAATGTGTGCACCGACGATGCTTGTGCCCCGGCGAGCGGGTGCACGCACGCGAACAACTCGGTCGTGTGTCACGAGGCCCGATGCGAGGCGGGGATTTTGTACGGGGCAATCGCCTGCAGCAACGGGTCCTGCCCGGCGCAGGTCGCGACCGGTATCTGTGGCGATGATCCTTGCGATCCGGATCCCTGCAACGGTCATGGGACCTGTACGGTTTCGTCGGGCGGGGCCGCGGTGTGCACCTGTGCCGCGCATTTTGCGGGCACCACGTGCAATGCGTGCAAGACGGGGTACGTGACGTACCCGGCCTGCGCGACCTGCGACACGACCGCGCATTACGTGGCGGACCCGGTGCACGTCGGGGACTGCATCGAGGACCCGTGCTTCGGAGTGGACTGCAGCAGCTTGGCGGACGCCTGCAACGCAACAGGCACTGCGGTGGTGAGTGCCACGGGGGTGTGCACGGTGCTGGGTGCGGGCAGTTACCGGTGCGAACTGGCATCGAATCCTTGCGTGGACGGGGTGTGCATCGACGCCGAGTGCGTGACCGCGCGGGTGCCGTCAACGGGCGAACTGGTGATCACCGAAGTGATGGCCTCGCCGACCGTGGGCACGCCGGGCCACTGGGTGGAACTGCACAATCCCACGACCGAGACCATGGTCCTGTCCGGGCTCTGGTTGTCGTTCACCCGGGATTCGACGGACACCACAATGACCGTGCCCTCGTCCCCGATGCTCGTGCTCGATCCCGGGGCGTATTTCGTGGTCGGGGCCAGTGCGGACACCGGTGCCAACGGCGGGGTCGAGGTGGACTTCGTGATGGCGGGACTCGATTTCGACCCAACGGCTGGGGTCTTCACGGTGTCTTCGGGGGATCGCGCCCTGATCGACACCGTGTCGTGGGAGGGCGGATGGCCGGTGTTCACAGGGTACAGTATCTCCTTGTCCGGGGCGGCTCTGGGTCTGGCCCCGGACCTGCTGAACAACCTCCCCGATCACTGGTGCACCGGAACAACGCCTGAAAGCGTCCGTGCCGATGCGGCGACCCCGGGCGAGGCGAATCCGCCGTGCGAGGTGTTGTGGTGCAACCTCCAATTCCCGACGACCCTCAGCGTGGCAGAGCAGACTGACACGGCCCCGGTCTATGGCCAGATCTACGCACCGCCGTTGACCTTGGGCATTCACACCATCGCGATTTCCTCGTTGCGGGCAAGACTGGGATACGGAGCCGAGGACAGCTTGCCCGACGATTCCTGGACGTGGGTCGATGCAGATTTCAACACCGAATTCGAGGATTCGAACAACGAAGAGTTCCTGGCCACGTTCACGGCCCCGTCCCCGGCCGTAATGCCAGCGCTCTACAACTACCGGTATCGGATGTCCGCGGACGGTGGGCTGTCTTGGACCTTGTGCGAGGGCACGGGCGCCATGACCGTGACGGACAACCCATGCTTCCCCGACCCTTGCACAGACCACGGTACGTGCAGTCTGCCTGGGGGGCGCTCGCTGCCCGCCTTCGTGTGCACGTGCGATGACCCGCACATCGGGGGCACGTTGTGCGACGTGTGCGCGACAGGATATGCGGGTTATCCGTCGTGCACCACGTGCGACGCGGTGAACCACTACGTGGCAGACCCCGAAAACCCCGGGGAGTGTATCGACGATCCCTGCTTCGGGGTGGACTGTCTGGCGACGCAGGACCTGTGCACGGAGGACCACGGGGGCGTTCTGAGCCCCACGGGGACGTGCACGGTGCTCGGGGAGGGCAACTACGAGTGCGTGATGGCCGAGACTGCTTGCACGGCGGGCGTGTGCGTGGAAGGCGAGTGCGTGACGGCGCGGGCGCCCGTGGCCGGCGATCTGGTCATCAACGAGATGAACGCGGATTCGTCGTTCGGGCCTGCGGGCACGTGGCTGGAATTGCACAACACCACGCAGGACGCGCTGCTTCTGTCGGGCGGGTCGATCGAGGTGGTGCGGGGCGGGGCCACGCACACGACAACGTTCCCCGACATCCCGCCGGTGTTGCTCGAGGCGCACGGGTACTTCGTGGTGGGTGGCAATGCGGACCCCGCGCAAAACGGGAACGTGAACCTGGACCTCGAGGACACAGGCCTGTGGCTCGAGGCCGGGGCAGGGTCGATCACGTTGAAGAACGCCGATGCAGCGACGCTCGATGCCGTGGTGTGGGATGCGACATGGCCGAGCTACAACGGATACAGCCGCTCGCTGTCGGTGGCAGCGCTTTTGGGAGACGCGGTGGCCCTCAACGACGCGGCGGGACACTGGTGCACGGGCGCGGTGCCGAGCCGCACGGTATCCGCGGACCATGCCAGCCCAGGCCTGGCCAATCCGGCTTGTACGGTGACGTGGTGCGGCAGTCTCGATCCCACGGCGTTCAGCGTGGTGGAAGGGGATGCGACGCCGGACATCTACGCCCAGGTCTACCGGTCGCCCGTGACGCTCGGGGTGCCCACGGCCCCCGACCCGTCGGTGGTGGCGCACGTCGGCTATGGGGTTGCGGGGAGCGTGCCCGACGACGTCGAGTGGGCGTGGATGACGGCCGGATGGAACGCCCTGTTCCCCGACAGCCCGGGCTACGTGGCGAACAACGAAGAATACATGAGCTACTTCACGGCCCCGACGCCGACCGCCTTCCCAGGCACCTTCGACTATCGATATCGGATGTCGGCCGACGGGGGGCTGACGTGGACGCTGTGCGAGGGCACCGGCGTGATGACCGTCACCGATGACCCCTGCGATCCGGACCCTTGCGGGGACCACGGGACGTGCCAGCCGGCCGCCCGTTCGATCGCGGCGCCCTATACCTGTGACTGCGACGAAAACTACTACTTCGACGATACGACTTGCCAGGCCAACCTCACCATCGGTGGCCTGGTCACGGGACTGTGCGCGGGTTGCGAGGTCATCTTGTCGAACGCCGACAACGGCGACACGGTCACGGTCACCACCCCGACGCGGGCCAGCGGGGTCGCGACCGCGGGCATTTCGTTCACGTTCCCGATCGCGGTGGCCGGAGGCAGTGCGTACGACGTGGTAGTCAGCGCGCATCCAACCGAGCCGCGTCAGCACTGCACGGTCACAAACGGCAGTGGGACCGTGGGCAGCACGAACGTCACGGACATCGTGGTGTCGTGCGAGAATCGCTACACGCTCGGAGGCACCATCACCGGGCTGAGTGGCACCGGGCTCAAGCTGAAGAACGGGGATGAGGAACTGATCATCGCGGCGGGCCTGACTGAATTCACGTTTGTGACAACCCTGCCGACCGGAGCGACCTATGACGTCAGCGTGGTCGCCCATCCCACCGAACCGGCGCAGACATGCACCCTGACCAGCGACACTGGAACCGTGGGGACCGAGGACGTGACTACGGTGGTGGTGACGTGCGAAGAGGATGCCACGCCCTATTACATCCGCGGGACGCTCTACGGCTACGCATCCGGCACGCAGTTGGTCTTGGCCAACGGGGCCGAGGAAATCTCGGTGGGGGTGAACGGCCAGTTCGGTTTCATGACGCAGGTGCCCAGTGGCCAAGGCTACAACGTGACGGTGAAGACCCAGCCCACATTGCCCGGGCAGGTCTGCCGAGTGCTGAACGGGACCGGCACGGTAGCGGGTCAGGACGTCACCGATATCGTTGTCCGGTGCGGTCTTCCGTCGCTGATTCTGCTCGCTGGGGGAAGCTCTGGTCTGCTGATGGGGGACTTCGTGCGAGACGGGGGTTGGGTGACGGGCACGGATGCTGCGATCACGAACCATGGCGGTACATCGCTGGCCATGAATGCGGACGGTCTTGGACTGGGCCTGGTTCGCAACGCCTCGAACAGTGTACTTGACGATGTGACATGGTCGCTTGGAAGCTGGTCGGACCTGACGCAGGTCGATTCGAACACGACCCGGGCCCGGCCGGAGGTCAGCGCATCGGGGGCATCGCTGCAGGGGTTGTTCCACGGGGACGACTACCACTTGTACTACATGGCCCACGATGACGGAATCTATAGTCCGGTTGCCGAGGACACCGGTTCCTATGGACCCATCGCGGGCGCTGTGACCGCCCGGGCTACCGATGCCACCATGGTCTTTGTCAATGGGGCGGACTCGAACAAGTTCTATGCCCGCGATCGGGTTGGGGGTACCTGGCAGGCCGCTTCGTGGCTGTCCGACGACACCCAGTATCGCTCTTCGTGGATCCAGCCATCGATCGTGACTCTGGAACCTGCCAGCACCGCTGCTGACCTGCTCGCAGTCGTGGTGGGGAGCGACGCCGGCTCGACCCAGTTGAAGTTCTTCCGTCGTACCGGAGGGACATGGTCATCTTCCGCTGCGGTCCCGGATGCAACCACCAGCGACCCCGTGTCACTGGTGGCGCTGGCAGGAGGCAACGCATACCTGGCCTTCCGCGGCACGAACGGGCAGGTCTATGGAACGACCTACTCGAAGTCCGCGGGCACCTGGTCCGCCGTCGAGAATCTGGTGGCCACGACGGTCACGGGGACACCTGCGGTGGCCATGGGGGTCTTCGACGCATCACTGGAACTCGTCTACGTGGATGCTGAGACGGGCGTGGCCCGGCACAAGCGGCTGGTCAACAACATCTGGTCTGCTGCGGTGGACATCGGGGGCACGGGTCTGAACGCGGTGTCGCTGGCACGAGCCGCGCCTTCATGCTCGCCGATCGCGGGCACGAGCCACGTGGTGATCAGCCAGATCTACGGGGCTGGCGGGACAATCACGGGGGCGACCTACAAGAACGACTTCGTCGAGTTGCACAACCGCGGGAACGTGGCCGTGGACCTGAACGGGTGGTCGGTGCAGTTCGCGAATTCCACGGAATCGACCTGGATCAGTACGAATCTGACCGGGACCATGGCACCGGGCGGCTACTACCTGATCCGCGGGGCGGCCGGCACGGGCTGTTCGGGAAATCCCTGTGGCAACAACATCTACAACGCGGATCGCGACGACCCGTCGTTCGACCTGAACAGTTGGCGAGGGAAGCTTGCGCTGGTGGCGTCCACGACGGTGCTGACCGAAGCCTGCCCGTCCGAAGTGGTCGATTTCGTGGGGTTCGGGAGCCTGACCGAGTGCTACGAGGGCAGTGCCGCGGCATGGGGAACGGCTTACGACACCTCGATCAATCGACGTGGCAGCGAATGCCTGGACACGGCGCAGAACAACCAGAACTTTTCGCAGCGCACGCCCTTGTACCGCAACAGCCTGTCTACTCGCCGTTACTGCGGTTGCACCCCCTAGCGATCGCCAGATAGCGGTAAGGTCATCCCGATAACCGTTGACACCCCCCCCCATTTCCCTATAATTCCCATCAACTGTCGGGAATCATTCCGACGCGCTTGGCCTGTGCGTTTTACAGGCTGGGGAGGTGGGTTATGCGTGTTGGTCCGCGGCCGTGAGGGCCACGGATCGTGTCAATGGAGGACCACAGACAATGAACGCACTCGGACGCCAGATTGTTGCTGATTTTCATGGATGTGTTGCGGATCTCAATGACCCCATGCTGGTCATGAAGGTCATGGAACAGGCGTGCGAAGCCGCCGGCGCGACCATCGTCAGTCGAACCGGCCACCACTTCAGCCCATACGGGGTCACGGCGGTTGTGGTCATCGCCGAATCCCATCTCACGATTCATACGTGGCCCGAATTCGGTTACGCCGCGGTGGATTTCTTCACCTGCGGCGAATCCGTCAACCCGTGGGTCGCGTTCGAATATGCCAAGAAGGCTCTCGGCGCCGCGCGCGTCGAGTTGCATGAAGTCGTGCGCGGCGTCTTGTCCGAGGACGAGAAGGCCGCGGCGGCTGCCTACGAACAACCCATCGCTACGGCCGCGGCCTGACGGTTCATCCGCACACCCGCGACCGCCCGAAATCGGTTACAATTCCACCGGTCGATCGATGAGAGGACTTTTGGACATGATGCGGTCCATGACCCTGTTCTGCGTCGGTCTTGCGCTTGCCTGTTCGTGCTCGGGCACCAACCACCCCCCGAACGTCGTGCCCCTGGGGGCATTGACCGTGGTGGTCGGGGATAGCCTGGCGATTGATTTGTGGGCCTCGGACCCGGACGGGGATCGGGTGACGTTCTCGGTCGAAGGGGCGCCCGAAGGCGCATTCGTCGACAACCCCGAGACGCCGCCGAGCCGCTTTGTCTACAGTCCGCTGGCCAGCGACGCGGTGACCGGAGGCAGGCCTTACAACCTGGTGTTTCGAGCCATCGATGCCAACGGGGGGCAGACGGATCAAGCGGTGGTCCTGACCGTGTGGCCCGAGGGCAGTGTGCCGACCTTCGCGGGTCCGTTCATGTGGACCCTCAACCTGGCGCTCGCGGACCACATCACGGCACCGATCAAGGTGCGCGACGATGACACGGCCACCCTGACCTTCACGCTGCATCGGGGCATCGAAGATGCCCGCTTCGAGGTCGTTGATGGCAACACCGCGTCCGTATTCTGGAAGCCCAACCCCCTGCAGATCGAACAGGGCCCGGTGTTCACGTTCAGCGTCGGGGTGAGTGACGGCGTGCATCCGGAGATCGTGTCCGACTTCGCGGTCGTATTGATCAACGCGGACCTGTTCGGCGGGTGCCCGGGCACGGCCCCGACTGCCTCGATGCCCCTGCTGTCCGATGCGGGCGGAAGCGAAGACTACCCCCTGCTGGTCAATGCCTGGGATGCCGAAAGCGCCATCAGTCGCGTGCTGTGCCGGTGGTCTGCCACGGCAGATGTGTCGGACGAGGACATGAACCCCGTGGAACTGGTCGAGAATCTGGACGGTCGTTGGATGGGCACGATCCCGAACCTGTCGGCTGCGGCGGGCAATGGCCGTCTTTTGTACTACCACTGCATCGTGGCCGACAGCGACGACCCGAATTCCGATTATTGCGATCATCGGACCCGCCTGCCCAAGAACGGTCAGAACGCCTTTGCCTTTTATGGACCGACCTCGTCGACCGGTTGTCTGGAGGATGTGCTCCATCCCAATCATGATGATGGCCATGCCGCGCCCCTTCCTGGGGCATCGACCGATTCGTTGCGACTTTGCGGGGGACTGCCCGACGTCTTCGCGGTGGAACTGACGGCCGGAGGCGGTTTGGCCGTGCAGACCCGTGCGATGTCGCTGGCCCAAGGGTTGGCCATGGAAATCCGGGATCCGAACGGCACCCTGCTGGCCTCGGGCCGGGACCGGGTGACGGCCATGGCGGCGCTCGACGGGCGACACACGGTGATCGTGGCCCCCCCCGACTCCCGGGCCCTGACCTACGAATTGTCCTCAACGCTGCTCGAATCCCGATGCCCGCTGGACATTTACGAACCGAACGACGAAGCCGCACAGGCGTCGACCCTGGCCGAGGGCTCCACCCAGGCCACGATCTGCCCTGCAGACGAGGATTACTGGGAGGTGTCGTTGTCTTCCGGAAAGGGCATGGATCTGGCCCTGTCGTTCGACCCGTCGAAAGCCGATCTCGACCTGCTCGTGTACCGGGACGACGAGGAGTTTCCCTTGGCGATCTCGGCCGGAACGTCGGGCACCGAGCGTGTCATCGTCGAAGCCACCGTGCCGCGCAGTTACATCGCCCGTGTGGTATCCAACGGCCTGGTCCAGGTCCCCTACTTTCTCGATCTGCGCGTGGAAGGCCAGGGCGGCATTTGCAGCGAGGACCTGTTCTCGCCCAATGCCACGACCAACGAGGCCCCGACCGTGCCCGAAGGCGTCTGGGAGAAGCTCAAGCTCTGCCCGGGCAAGCCGGACTTCCTGCGATGGGGTTTGAACGGTGGCGAGGACGTCATGGTCCAGGTCCAGGTCGATAGTTCTGCGGACCTCCCGGGCCTCCTGGTCTTGGACGAGGACGGGGCCAGCGTGCTGGCCTCGGGCATGCCCGATGGTGCCATGACCACGGCCTCGTTCCGCAAGAACGGCCCAGGAAACGTCTTCATCCAGGTGGGACCGATCACGGGGGCGTCGCTGAACTACACGCTCGATTTCGGGGCCACGGACCCGGCTGGGGCCTGTACGAGCGACCGTTTCGAACCCAACGACGGTCTCGACATGGCCACGCCGATTCCGCGCGATCTGTTGACGCACCTGACCTTGTGCGATGGCGACACGGACCTGTTCGCCTTGCGCCTGGGGGCATGGGAGTCTGTGTCGGCATACGTGCTCGAGGGGACCGTGCTGCCGCATCTGACGTTCATGGATGCGGCGGGCGAGGTCCAGGCCGAGGGGTTGCCCGAGAGCTACGGCGAGGAAATCCTTTTCGTGGCCGCGGTCGAAGGGACCTATTATCTGTCGGCACGTCAACCGGCCGGTCTGGTGGGGTGGTATGACATCGGAGTGGATCCGCAGTGAAACCGTCCGGTTCGCGCTGATTGGCACGATCCTGGCCATCACCCTGCCCGCGATCGCTTCGGATGCCAACCGTCTGCGTGTCGTGCAGGTCGTCACGGGGCGGGGAAGCCCGGCGCGCCCGAACGCGGCGCTGGTGTTGGCGCAGGAAACCCGCTTTCGAACCGCGGCCGATGTCAAGCTCGACCGGGTGGTGGTGACGCTGGATTCCCCGGCCATCTTCGAACACCCGTTCCTTTTGTGGGTCGGTCAGGGAGCCTTCTTCCTGACCGAGCGCGAGTTGACCCATCTGCGGAAGTTCCTCGAACTCGGAGGCACCCTGCTCGTCGACAACGCGGGCGAGGCCGGCGCCATGGCAGCGTTCGATCGGTCGCTGCGCACGCAGATTGGACGCGCCTTTCCAGGTCGTACCCTGACGGTGGTGCCCTCGCAGCACGTCTTGTTTCGTGCCTTCTACAAGATTGAATCCGTGTGGGGAAGCCGTGCGGTGAGGCCCTATCTCGAGGCCCTGTTCATCGACGGGCGGTTGGCGCTGCTGTATTCCCAGAACGACCTTTCCGGGGCCTGGTCCCGAGACGGCTTCGGCAACTGGGAATACGAGGCGGTTCCCGGGGGTCCGGCCCAGCGGGAAGGGGCGATCCGGCTCGGGATCAACGTGTTGCTGTATGCGCTGCTCCAGGACTACAAGGACGAGCAGGCGCACGTGGAATTCTTGTTTCGCAAGCGACGGCTTCTGCCGGGTGACGTGTTCAACCCGCCCTCGTCGCAGGAATCGCGATGATCGAACAATCGCTGCATTTCCCCGGCCATGCCCTGACCTCGATGGCGATCGTGGCGGCACTGGCCATGGGCGGGATGCTGCTGTACTTGTGGCGGCTGCACAAGACCGTGTCGCGTCGGGATGCCTGGATCCTGGGGGCCTTGCGACTGCTGGCCGTGGTCGGGATCCTGGGTGCCTTCGTGCAACCGACCCGTCGCGTCGAGGAAGTGGCCCGGCGGCGTTCCAAGGTCGTGGTACTGGTCGACGAGTCGATGAGCATGCGGCACCTGGGGTCTGGAAACCGCTCGTACGCGGAACAGGTGTCATCCTTCTTCCGTTTGCACGCCGACCGATTCGCGGCCCTGGAGGAAAAGCACGAGGTGTCCTACTGGGCATTTGCGACGCGCGTCCGCGCCATCGAACGAGCGAAGCTCGAGGCGGTGTTACCGTCGACCGGGGGATCGACGGACCTCGCTGGTGCCATCCGGGAGGTACTCAAGGGGGTGTCCCCGGGGGACGTGGGGGGAATCCTGGTGTTCACCGACGGGGCGGACAACGCGGAACTGGCCAGACTCGATGCATCGGGCGAATCCGCGGCCGCTGCGTCGATCCCGGCCGGTCCCGTTTACGGATTCCTGCCAGAGGCGAACACGGCGCTGCCTGATGTGGTGCTGTGGGATGTGTCGGGCATCGACTATGTGGTCTCGAGGGATCTGGCCGAGTGCTCGGCCGAAGTCAAACTGTTCGGGGTGGATTCAGAGGCCCTTCAGATGACCCTGACCCAGGGCGGCGAAGTGATTTCGACCGCGGCGTTTGATGCATCCACGATTCTCGAAGGTGGCCTGGTCAGCGGGACCTTCTTCCCCCGCGAACCCGGGCGGTCGCTCGTCGAGGTGTCGCTGAGTTCTGCGGGACACGAAGTGTCACAAGACAACAATCGGCGGATGTCCATCCTGCATGTGGTCCGAGACCGCGTACGCGTGCTGCACGTGGCAGGACACCCGAGTTGGGACCAGCGATTCCTGCGCGACTACTTTCGGCGCCGCAACGACACGGAGGTCGTTTCTTTCCACACGCTTCGGGCCCCGGATACGGTGCTGTCCGCTGCCGACGAGGACACCACGCTGATCCCGTTCCCGGCCGAGGAACTCTTCGGTCATCAGATCGAGGGCTTCGACCTCATCATCTTGCAGGACTACGACCTGGCCGAGGCGGACCCCGAACGCCTGGCCGAGAATCTGGAAACCTTCGTCAATGCGGGTGGGGCCGTTCTGTTCGTAGGGGGCAATTTCTCATTCGGGGCGCGCGGCATCTGGCCCACGCACCTGGGACGGCTCTTGCCGGTCGGTCCCGCGCGCCCCCTGACGTTCGGGATGGTCGAGCAACGTCTCGGGGTCGCGGTGGTGGATGCGGTCCGACATCATCCGGTGTTTCGTCTGCCCGGGTTGCTGGACCGCATCGATGCTGCCCGGATCACGGCCGTGAACCGCACGGAAGGTATCGGCAAGGGCGCCCAGGTGCTGCTCGAGGCACGCGAGTCGCAGGACGGAACCGGTGTGCGCTGGCCCTTGCTGGTCGTGGAATCCCGGCAGCGCGGCAGGGTGGCCGCGATCCTGACCGACAGTTTGTGGCGATGGTCGTTCGACCCTGCGATGGACGCGACATGGCGAGGACTGATGGACGGACTTGTGGCCTGGCTGACCCGGGACCCCCTTGCCCATGCCATCCGGGTCCAGGCGATGCAGCCTGAAATTCTGCCTGGGGAGGTCCAGTCGATCATGGTCAGCGGCAGTCCCGAGGTCGGGAAGGTGACCTTGTCGCTCGAGCGGCAGATGCCCGGTGGCGAATTCGAGTCGGTGGGTGAGGTGCACGTGGCGGACCTGGCTGACAATCCCCAGACCGAGGTGCGCATGGCCATCCCGGAAACCGGGGGATACCGCGTGGTAGTGCGTCCCGAAAAGCTCGGCTCCGAGGAGGCGCACGACGTCTTCGTGGCTGCCCCGCGTTTACAGGAGATGCGCCAGACGCAGATCTCTGGCGAGTTTCTCGATCGTCTTCGAAGAGATCGTGGTGGCGAGGTCATGCCGCTGAGCCATCCGGACTGGTCGCGTCTGTCCCTGAAGTCCGAAGTGATCGCCCGCGTGGGCATCTTGTCGGACCGGCCTCTGTGGAACCACCCGCTGATCCTGCTGGGAATCCTGCTGATCCTCGGGGTGGAATGGTACGCGGAACGCAAGGTCGGATACACATGAACGGTTCGTCACGCAACATCCGTCTTTGGATCCAGTTCGACGGAACCGAGTTTCACGGCTGGCAGCAGCAGGGAACGCTGCGAACCGTGCAGTCGGTGCTGGCCGATGCGATCGGCACCATGATCGGCGAACGCCCCGTGGTGCAGTCCTCGTCCCGCACGGACGCAGGCGTGCACGCGATGGCCATGCCCGTGAATTTCCACTGCGACAAGGACCTGCCGCTCAAGGCGTTCTGGCTGGGGCTCAACGCCCTGCTGCCCCCGGACCTGCGGGTAATCCGGGCCGAAGAGGTGGATACCGACTTCAATGCGCGCTTTGAGGCGGTCCGCAAGACCTACTGGTACCGCGTGCTGTCTGGCAGAGTGGCGCTGCCCCTGGACCGCCGCAATGCCTGGTTCGTGCCCGAAAAAAGCCTTGATCTGGGTGCCATGCGGACGGCGGCCCGTTGCCTGGTCGGAGAACACGACTTTTCATCGTTTCGGGCGGCCTTGTGCGATGCGGCTTCGCCGGTGCGGCGTCTGTATCGTCTGGACATCGTGGCCGAGCGGCCTGACCTCTGCCGCATCGAGGTCGAGGGCAGCGGCTTCTTGCGCAACATGGTGCGGATCCTGGCGGGAACGCTGGTGGCGGTGGGGCGCGGTCGATTCCCGGCCGAGTGGGTCGGTGAGGTGCTAACGGCCCGCGATCGCCGTCTGGCTGGTCAGACGGCCCCTCCACATGGCCTGACGTTGATCGAGGTCATGTACCCACCACCTGGGACCACGCGCCAGGACTTCTGGCAGGTCGCGCGGTTGCGGATTGACGACCACGGCCCTCTCAACGACGTGTGAGCACCCGTCGAATCATGGACAGATCCTTGCGGTCCGCCGCGCGCGTGACTACCAACAGGGCACCGTACTGCAGCAAGGCCAGGGCCGGCAGCCAGCCCCAACCCAGGTGATTCCTCGGCAACCAGGTCAGGGCCAGTGCCACCGTGACCGAAAAAAGGGCCGCCATGACCGGTCGGACCCAAGCGGCGTGGTCGAAAACCCGGCCGAGCATCCACAGTGTGATCATGGCACCGACCGCACATCCGGCCAGTGTGGCGAGCGAGGCATCCATGGTGGCCGTGGCCACATCCTGGGCCATCGGGATCCGCCAGACGAGCAGGCAGGCTTGCACCAGAAGTCCTGCAACGCTGCCTAGCAACGACCAGGAAGGTCTGCCTGCGGACGCCAGGATGGCGCTTCCCACGTGCATGAGCGACAGCATGCAGACCCCGGCCATCAGCGGCAACAACGATGGCGCCACGTCTGCGTACGGATCGCCGTACAGCGTACGCAGCCAACCTTCCGGGGCCGAGGCCAGCACAACGACGGCAGCCCCCGAAAGCATCGCTGCCAACCGCATGGCGCCCCCTACGGTGCGGCGCGCACCTTCGTCGTCCGCGCGGCTCGTGGCCAGGGACACCAGGGGAAAGACCACGAAAGAAAGGGCGATCACGGCCTGGTATGGCAACAGGGCCAGGTTCTTGGCGGCACCGAAGAGCCCTGCGGCCCGCGACGCGCCCTCAGCCGACAGGCCTCGCCCCAGCAGGGCCTTGAGCAGGATCACATCCGCCTGCAGCAGCAGATTGAGCACCAGGGCATACAGGGCCAAAGGGGCCAGAAAGGCAAGATACCGGCCCGTGGTTGCGGCCCCCGAGCCTTGCCGATCCTCGGGCCGCAGGCGCGCGACCCAGAAGGCCACGATCAGGATCAGCAGCGCTGCGGCCGAAAAGCCGCCAAAGGTCCAGGCCACGGAACCGGTGGCGACCACGGCGGCGAGCATCAGGATGGTCTTCAGGGTCGCGAAGGTCACGTCGAGCGCAGCCTGCTGGGCGAATCGGCGCGTGCCGTTCAGGATGCCGATCAGAACCGCGTAGCCGGCATAGGCCAGCACCACCACCGAGGCGACCTGCAAGGGCAGGGTCAGAGACGGGTCTGCGAGCCCATCGGAGGCAATGAAACCGGCCAATCCCATCAGCAGCAGGAAGCATGGAATGAACACGGCGATCTGGACCCGCAGGGCCGTGCTTCGGACCAGTGCCACGTTGGCCGTATGCTCGCTGGCCAACTTGGCCACGCTTTGGATGGTGGCCGTGGTCACCACCATGGTCACCACGTTCAGGACCGCCGAAACCACGCGGTATTGACCGTACAGCAGGGTGTTGCCGAACAGACGCGGAAAT